>JAYVIO010000106.1:0-15952 GCA_043770175.1 Verrucomicrobiales bacterium
GTGCCGTGGGGGATGTTCGTGTCTCCGTGACTGGCGCAGATGGTTTGTTGATCCAGCACGACATTAATTCGCAGGGCGGCGTGATCGCATTAAACGCAAGCGGCATTGCGGTGAACGGTGCCGCGATTTCGAGCACTGGAGCCGCCGCCGTGACTCTCACGGCAAATCAGTTTGCGTTGTCGAATCAACCCATCATCAACGGTGTGCTCAATGGCACCGGCAGCACGGCGCAGCTCAGCCTGAACGATTCTAATCTCAGGACCGGTCAAAACTACCTCATTGGCGCGGACAAGATCACTGCTGGCAGCCGGATATATTCCTTTCAAAACGTGTTAGCCCTTCGCTTTGACCTCGGTTCTGGAAATGACTACAGCGATACGAATTTTTTCATCTTTACGCAGTATTTCAACGCTGGCGGTGGAGCCAACAAGCTCGTGGTGGACGGCAGTCTGGTGACGAGTTCACCGCTGACGCGTGCTGGCTTCGGCACGATCACATTCACCGAAGCCGCGCCGGTCCCGAATGCATCGCCCTTTGGCGCTGTGCTGCTGCAAAACGCCACGCCGGGCAGTGGCCCGGGATCGGGTTCATCATCGCAGACCAACAATTTTAATTCCACCGGGACATCAGGCGTGACGCCAGGAGCAGCGTTGGCCGGTCTTGGAGCTGGCGGAGCAGCCGGAGCTTTGTCCGGCAGTCTGGTGGCTAGTTTGAGCGGATCCATCGGCCAGAGTCTGGGCCTGGTTTCCGCAGGGGGAGGAGCACCTCCCAGTTTTGGGCTGCAATCGCAGATGAATGCCACAACCTCGGCGGCGACCGAAAGCGAGTTAAATGCGGCATTGGGAGGCGATGGGACGATGGGCGTGCGTTCCAGCACCGGTCTTGTGTCCGTGGATCCCAGCAGCGTTCCTCCCACTCCGAAGGCGATGGCGCAATTGGCCGAAGGTTTCAGCCTGCTCGCATTGAGCGAACTGTCCTTCGGCGCGATTGGATTGAACCAAGTGACCGTGACGAGCCAGCTCGGTGTGCAGTCGATGGTTCTGGGTGGTCCGCCGCCGAACATAGCTCTTCAGCAAATGATGGCAAAGACCGCAAGCCCGGACTCTTTCAGTCAGCTCTTTGCGATGCTGGGTGGTGATGGCACCGCGCGAATCGACAGTGTCGCAGGCAGCGTTGCCGTGGACTTGCTGGGAAAGGGAGTACCTGGATACATTCAGTCCATTCTGGCTGCCATCATCTCGCCCGGTGCGTTTGGGGAGCTCTCTGTTGCGCTCGGCGGCACCGGTGAATTCAGCGTGAATGATTCCCAGGGCCTGGCCATCATGGACCCTTCCGGCGCTCCCGCCGGACAGCAGGTGTCAGCCGCAGTGCTCGCCATGCTTGCGGCTGCAGCCAACAGTCAGTTGTCATTGGTTTTGGGTGATGAGGGTGCTGGCCTCTTAATGGCCTGGGATGGCATTCAGAGCACCGCCTTCGATACCGCTCTGCCAAGTCCGCTGGTGATCGCCCAGTTGAATGCCGCAACCAACCCGCAAAGCCAGGAGGAACTCGACACCGCGACACGCTGATCGCGCTGCTCATTGCCTTATGAAATCATCTTCATTCATTCATTTCATCGGGGTTGTCCTGCTCATGCATGGGCTGACTTCACATGGCTTCGCCCAAGCGGTGCCGGGAACGAGCGGTGCTGGAAACTTGGTGGATCGGGTGCAGCCGCCGACGGCTCAGAAAGAAGCTCCTGCATCCTCCACAGCACCTGCGGCCACTCCGCCGACGGCCAAAGCCAATGACGAAGGCGATCCCAAACCTCTGGGAGTGAATCTGCGGGGCTTGCAGTTGATCTCCAAAGCCACCAAGCCACTGCCCAAGGACATGCGCGGTGTCGTGGTGGTGGATCCGGCCTTGCATCTGCCTGCTCAGCTCGCTGACAGCTTGCAGAGTGAGTTCATGGGGCAGCCTCTCAGCATGGCGTTGCTCAATCGCATGGTGAAGAAGATCAACAAGGCGTATCAGACCACCGATTTTCCGCTGGTGGATGCCTACCTGCCGCAGCAGGACATCACCAGCGGCCTGGTGCAGGTGATGGTGCGCGAGGCGGTGCTGGGTGCGGTGCGTGTGGAAGGCGCGAAGCACTCCAACGCCGGCTACATGATGCGCCAGGTGCGTTTGCAGCCGGGCGCTCGCATTGACACCTCCATCATTGGCAAAGATGTGGCATGGCTCAATGAGAACCCCATTCGCAATGTGAAGGTCGTCTATGAGCGTGGCAGCAAGGAAGGTTCCAGCGATGTCATTTTGAAGACGAAGGAGGTCAAACCCTTCCAAGTCTATGCCGGCTATGCCAACTCTGGTCTCGCAGCCACGGGTTTGAATGAAGTGTCGGGCGGCTTCAACTGGTATCAGGTGCTCGGCACAGAGCAGTCGCTCGCGTATCAATTCTCCGGCAATCAGGAACTGGACGCACTCAAGGTGCATGCCTTGGTCTGGGGGATTCCATTCCCTTGGCGGCATCGTTTGCAGTTGATCGGTGTGACTGCGGACAACGCGGTGCAAACCGGGCCGCCTGGTGCGGCGCTGGGCATCAATGGGCAGAGCCGGCAGTTCACTGCTGCCTACACCATTCCTATCGCCAGCGCCTGGAGCAAAGTTCGCCACAAGGCGACCATCGCCGCCGACTACAAGAGCACGACCTCAGACATCCTCTTTGGCGGCCAGTCGCTGGCGACGAACGACGCCGAGGTCATGCAGTTCCGTGCCGGATACGATGTCGTCATCAACGACAAGCTCGGGTTCACACGCCTGGCTGCCACCGGTGTTTACAGCCCGGGCAATCTGCTTGGTCGCAACACCTACGCGGCCTTTGATCAGCTTCGTTCGGCCTCACAGGCGGACTATTGGTATGCCATGGTGGAACTCGACCGTCTGCTGCGTCTGCCGAAAGGCTTCTCCGTCGCGCTGCATGTGGCCGGCCAGTATTCCAAATATCGGCTGCTGCCCACTGAGCAAACACTCGCAGGCGGCTACCGCACCGTGCGTGGTTATCTGGAAAGCTCGGCGCGTGGCGACTCCGGCATCAAGGCCAGCATGGAGTTCAATCTGCCGGCTATGCATTTGACCAAATGGGGCGGCGAGGACGACAGCCTGAACACCTTCGCGTTTTACGACTGCGCCTACCTCACCAGCGTAGGTTCGCTCGCCTCGGAGCCTGATCAAAACCTCCACAGCGTCGGTCTGGGCCTGCGTTACAGCGTGAGCAATCACTTTGATCTCCGCCTGGCCTATGGCTGGGCCTTGCAGCACTCCGGCATCGCGTATGTGCCGACCGGCCGTTTGCATTTCGGCATGAACATGAGGTATTAGCCGCCGGACCGGCTTCACTCATCTCCCTGAACCCATCGCATCACATTCCATGCAAAAGCAGCGTCTCGGCAGTTTGAAGTTTGTGGTCAAACTGCTGCCTGCGGTGCTGCTGCTGGCCTTCGGGCTCAGCTATACCCGGCTGGGGGTGGAACTGGAGAATCTCACGCTCGACTGGCGCTTTCAGGCACGCGCGGCGGCAGATCCGGCGGCGCATGCCAAGGTGCTCGTTGTTGGCATTGATGAGGATGCGCTCGCCAAATATGGTCGCTGGCCGTGGTCGCGTGATGTTCACGGTAAACTGATGACGCAGCTTGCTGCGCGTCCGCCGGCGGCCGTGGCCTTCGATCTGCTCTTTACTGAGCCAAGCGCCGATCCGGTCATGGATCAAAAGTTTGGCGATGGCCTGGCGCTTCTGCCTTCCTCCATCACCGCCGCCGCTGCGGAAACATTGGAGAACAAGCCGAAGTTCACCGCCGAGTATGCGGGCAACACGAAAGCGATTACTCACTTCCAGGGCGATCCCGCTCGTCTCATTGGCAACGACACCGGCCTGCTGCCCGTCCAGATCATCGCCGAGAGCTCCCACACCGGCTTTGTGAATTCACCGCCCGGCCCGGATGGCGTGCGCCGCCAGTTGCCGCTCGTCGTGCGTTGCGGGACGCGCGTCTTCCCCACCCTTGTGTTGCAGGCTCTGCTGCAAAGCGAAGGACTCGACACCGATGCCGTGGAAGTCGTGCTCGGCCAGCAGGTGCGCGTCAGCGGCCCCAAACAGACCTGGAACATTCCCATCGATGCAACCGGTCAGATGACCGTCAACTATCGTCGTCCTGACAGCTTCACCTTCTTTCCGTATGCAGGTTTGGTGGCGCAGTTGGAGGCTCAGCAGGGCAGGGAATGGCCCAAGAACTTCCCGCCAGTCGAAGGCCAGATCCTTTTCGTCGGTCAGTCCGCCGCCGGTCTGTCTGACTTGGGTCCCACGCCGCATGGCCCGCAGATTCCGCTGGTGCTGATTCATGCCAATGCCCTCAGCAACATTCTCAGCCAGGATTTCATCACGCACCCGGATCTCCGCATCGTCATCGCCGCCTGGGTCATCCTCGCGTTGCTCACCGTGCTCGTCCTGCGGCATGGTGCCATCTGGCTCTCCGTGCTGGTGCCCGCGCTCATGATCGGTGCCTATGTTGGCACCGCCTTTTATTTGTTTCAGGCATCGAGCCTGCAACTGCCCGTCGTGTGGCCCGTCTTCGGCTTCATTTTGGTGCAGGGCGGCTCCATGCTGCATCGCCTCGTCATCGAGCTGCGCGAGAAGAGCCGCATCACAGGCATGTTTGGCACCTACGTGTCACCGGATGTCGTCAAGCAGATGATTACTTCTGGCGAGGAGCCGAAACTCGGTGGACATCAGGCGGAGATCACCGCCTTCTTCAGCGACATCGCCGGTTTCTCCGCCTTCTCCGAAAAACTCACTCCCGAACGCCTTGTCCATCTGATGAACGACTATCTCAGCGAGATGGCCGACATCCTTCAGGACAACGGCGGCACGCTCGACAAGTTTATCGGCGACGCCATCGTCGGCATGTTCGGCGCGCCGCTGGCCTTTGCCGGTCACGCGTATCACGCCTGCCGCGCCGCGTTGCTGATTCAGAAGCGCCAGCTCGAGCTGCGGGAAAAATGGCGTCAGCAAGGCGATTGGCCGGACATTGTCTATGAGATGAAGACCCGCATTGGTCTCAACTCAGGCCAGGCCATCATCGGCAACATGGGTTCCCGCCGTCGCTTCAACTACACCATGATGGGCGACACCGTGAACCTCGCCGCCCGTAGCGAGAGCGGCGCGAAAAGCTACGGCGTCTATACCATGATCACCAGCGAGACGAAGACGCTGGCGCAAGGCTTCAAGGACGACATCACCTTCCGCTTCCTCGACCGCATCGTCGTCAAAGGTCGCAGCTCGCCCGTCGAAATGTATGAACTCGTCGGCTTCGACAGCGAGATCACACCCGAGACCCATGAGTGCCTCTCCCTCTACAAGCGCGGAATGGAGCGCTACCTCGCCCAGGACTGGGACGGTGCCAAAGCCCTCTTTCAGCGCTCCACGCAGCGCGAGATCCATCAGGACTCGAATCCCTCCCTCATTATGCTCAAACGCTGCGACGCCCTCCAAGCCGATCCTCCACCCGCAGACTGGGATGGCGTCTATGTGATGAAAACGAAGTGAGGTGTGGCACAGGCTGCCTGTTGCGCATGAACTGGGCCGGAATCGATTCCTGACAGGAGAATCCGCCATAAAGTTGGTTTTTCGTGAATCGGTCTTGTAGGCGGGCAGGTGGCTGGTGATACTCGGGGCATGAGCCGGTGTTTAATTCTGCTGTGCGTCCTGTCACTGTTGTCGTCATCCGTGCTATGTGCGGAGCCGCCGCCGCTGCCGAAGGCGGTGACGAGTTTTGGCGCGGCGGTGTGCGCGGGATCCGTCTATGTCTATGGCGGGCACACGGGGAAGGCGCATGAGTATTCCACAGCGACGGTGAGCGGGGCGTTGTGGCGCTTGTCGCTGACGAAGCAGGACGCCTGGGAGGTGCTGCCGGGCGATGTGCCGGTGCAGAGTCCGGGAATCGTGGCGTGGCAGGACAAACTCATCCTCGCGGGCGGGATGCAGCCGCAGAACGCGCCGGGGGCGGACCAAAAGCTGATGTCGCTGGATCATGCGGCGTTCTTTGATCCAGCGACGAAGACCTGGACGAAGCTGCCGCCACTGCCAGAGCCGCGGTCGAGTCATGCGCTGGCGGTGATCGGCGATCAGCTCTACGCCGTGGGCGGCTGGCCGCTGAAGGTGGGCGCACCGAAAGAGGAACCGAAGCCGGATGCGCCGAAGCCGAAGAAGTGGCACGACACGATGGTGGTGCTGGATTTGACCAAGCCGGAGAGCGGATGGAAGACACTGCCACAACCGTGGACGCGGCGCGCGCTGGCGGCGGTGGTGTTTGCCGGGAAGCTCTGGTGCATCGGCGGGATGACGGCGGACAACGAACTCTCTTCGGTGGTGGAGATCTACGACCCGGCGACGCAGCAGTGGACCAGCGCACCGCCGGTGGGAGAGACGGAACGGGCGAAGGCGTTTGGCTGCGCGGCCTGCGTGGCGGGTGGCAGCCTGTATGTGAGCCCCGAAGGCGGGAAGGTGTATCGCATCGGTGCAGATGCGAAGGCGTGGAGCGAGTGCGGCAAGCTGGCGAAGTCGCGCTACTTTCATCAACTCATCGCGCTGGATGACACGCATCTGATGGCGCTCGGCGGCACAAGCGGCGGCAAGCCGATGGACGATGTGGAGATCGTGACGGTGGAGGCGGAAAAGCGCGAACCTTGAACTTCGAAACCTCGCTCGCATGAAGCACACGCTGCCCACCTTGATATTGATGGCTCTGATGAGTGTTCAGGCTGTGGCTGAGGACTGGCCGCAGTTTCACGGACCCGCGCGGAACAATACGACGACCGAAACTGGTTGGCTCAAAGCGTGGCCGGTGGAGGGCCCGAAAGTGGCATGGCGGGCGCAGGTGGGTGCGGGCATGGCGTCGTTCGCGGTGGTGGACGGGCGTGTCTTCACGGCGGGCAATGATGGCGAGAACCAGGACACGATCTGGTGTCTCGATCTGCCGACCGGGAAGGTGCTGTGGCGGCATGATTATCCCTGCAAGAGTGCGGCGCATGTGATGTCCATCGTGCCGGGCGGACCGAGTGCGACGCCGTGCGTTGGTGAGGGGCGTGTCTTCACCGTGAGCCGCGAAGGCGATGTGTTCTGCCTGGAGGCGACGACGGGGAAGGTCGTGTGGCAAAAGAGCCTGCTGAAGGATTTTCACGGTAAGCGGCCGGTCTATGGCTACGCGGGCAGTCCGCTGCTGTGGCAGGGGAAGCTGTTTCTCGATGTCGGTGGCGATGAGGGATCAACGGTGTGTCTCAACGCGGCCACCGGCGAGACAATGTGGGCGAAGGGCACCGGTGAAGCGGGCTACGCGACGCCGGTGATGGCGACGCTCGGCGGGCAGGAGCGGCTCGTCATGTTCAAGGGCCGCGAACTCGTGGTGCTCGATCCGCAGGACGGAAAAATAATCGCCAGCTACGCGACGACAACGAACGACTTCTGCAACTGCGCCACGCCGGCCATCGGCACCGACGGCACGATCTTCATCTCCCACACCGGCAACGACGGCTCCACCGGGCTGCGATTTGACGGTGCGTCGCTGACCGCTACGTGGAACGTGCGCGATCTCGGCCTGCTGTACAATTCCGGCGTGCCGTGGGGCAAGAACGCGCTGATGATCTTCAACGATTCGAAGCGCGGCGTGAATGATCTGCGCTGCCTCGATCTCACGACGGGCAAGGCGTTGTGGGAATCGGCTGAAGTGAACAAAGGCACGGCGATCTTCAGCGACGGGCATCTCCTCGTGCTGAGCACCGCAGGCGAACTGCAGCTCTGCCAGCCCTCCGACAGCGGTATCCAGGTGCTGGCGCGTACGCCGGTTCTTGAAGGCAAGTGCTGGGTGCTGCCCGTGCTGTCACGGCATCACCTGCTGTGCCGGAGCAATGCCGGAGAGGTAGTGTGTCTGAAACTCGGGGACTAGACGACGAATGACTTGGTGACGGGGGGATTAATCGTCTTCCGCCCACTCATCCATCAAGCGCGCTAGCTTACGCTTCATGCCGACCTTCGCGACGGCGTTGAGGCGGTCGATGAACAGGATGCCGTTGAGGTGATCAATCTCGTGCTGGAAGGCCCGGGCCAGCAGTCCGTCGGTTTCGACGGTGACGGTTTTGCCGTCGAGGTCCATATAGGTGACCTTGATCTCGTAGGCACGGCGGATGTCGCCGCGCAGGCGTGGGAAGCTGAGGCAGCCCTCTTCGCCGATCTCCTTGGCGCTGCCGAGTTCGAGCTTGGGATTGATGAGGATGACGGGCATGTGCTGCGGCATCGCCACCTTTTCGCCGTCGATCTTCATGTAACTGATGCTGTCGGGATTGTGCGCGAGATCAATGACCGCGAGCTGCACATCTACGCCGACCTGCGGTGCAGCGAGACCGATGCCGTTCGCCTCATGCATCGTTTCGAGCATGTCGGTGACCAAGGTGCGGATCTCAGGCGTGATGGTGGTCACGTCGCGGCACTTGGCGCGGAGCACGGGGTCGGGGTAGCGGACGATTTTGCGAATCATGCGTGGTCTTTATCACCAGCTTTCCGCAGGCTCAAGTGCGGGTGTGATTTGTCCTTGCCAATTCGAAGGCGACTCCCTAGCCTCGCACCACTTATGACCGACACCGCCGCCCGATCCCCACACACGACCAAGCTGTTCATCATGATGGTGCTGGAATTTTTTATCTGGGGGGCGTGGTTGCCAAAAATCTTCGGTTATCTGCCAGCAGTGGGATTCAGTGGCAATGAGCAGCTTGCCATCTTGCTGGCATTTCCGGTCTCGGCGATCCTGGGCATGTTTTTCAGCAATCAGTTCGCGGACCGCCATTTCGCCGCCGAGAAATTCATGGCCTTCAGCCACTTGGTGTCGGGCCTGGCAATCCTGGGCTTGGGCTTCCTCCCGGCGGATGCGGCCGGGAAGGTGGCTTTCTGGCCGTTCTTCACGCTGATGTCCGTTCACTGCCTGCTGTACGTGCCGACAATGTCGATCGCCAACACGCTGGCTTTCGCGAACATTCGTGATGCGGCGAAGGAGTATGGCATCGTGCGCATGGGCGGCACTGTTGGTTGGATACTCGCGGCCTGGCCTTTCATCTTCCTGTTGGTGGATTGGGACAAAGTGAGCGCCGCGAACCCGCAGGGCATGGTGGCCTGGCTTGACGTCGCCTTTGCGAGCCCGCTGGAAGGGGGCAAGCTGGTGGCAGGCACCCGCTGGACGTACATTGTGGCGGGCGTTGCTTCGCTGCTGCTGGCAGGTTTCAGCCTGCTGCTGCCGCACACTCCACCGCAAAAGTCTGCCGCCGGGGAGTCCTCCGCGCTGGTAAAGGCGTTCGGCGTGCTCAAGCATCCCGTGATATTGGTGCTGTGGATCGTCACGATGATCGACTCGTTCATTCACAACACCTATTTCTTTCACACCGACAACTTCCTGAAGAGCGCCAGCGTTGGCATTCCGGCAAATTGGACTCAGGCGGTCATGAGCGTGGGCCAGATTGCGGAAATCCTCACCATGCTGGTGCTCGGCCTTACCTTGAAAAAGCTGGGCTGGAAGACCACCATGATCATCGGCATCGCCGGTCATGCTTTGCGCTTCCTGGTGTATGCCTTCGTGCCGCAGCACCAGTGGTTGATGGTCGGTGTGCAGCTCATCCACGGCATCTGCTATGCCTTCTACTTTGCCACCATCTATATTTATGTGGAAAAGAACTGCCCGACTGACATCCGCACCAGCGCCCAAGGTCTCTTCAACCTCATGATCTTCGGCCTCGGCGACATTCTGGCCAAATTCTACTGGATCTACTTTGGCAACGCCAAGTACACCCTGGCAGACGGCTCCATGGACTGGAAGAACTTGTTCCTTCTGCCATCTGCCCTGGCCGTGCTGGCGATGCTCATCCTGCTCTTCTTCTTCCGGCCGCCCACTCGCGCTCCTGAAGGTGAAGTCTCGCACTAATTCGCTCCCACAGCCGTCGCCATGAAGTCCGTTCTCTTCTTCCTCCTGGTGTTGACCACCGCCCTCCCCGCCGCGGACAAAAAGCCGAAAGCCATGCGTGCAAAGGGCGATACGATCTTGCTGGACGACTTCAAGTCCGACAAGCTCGATGAGAAGTGGGTCCATCCCAAAGGCGAAGCGGCGGCGAAGTTCACGATCACCGACGGTGTGCTCGAACTGGACCAGCATGCCGCCAAGGCTGCGGTGATCTGGCGCAACTTTGACACGCCGGTGCAGGATGCGTCGATCCAACTACTGGTGCGGCCCTGGGCCTGTAACTGGATCGCCTTCGGCTTCTACGGCTCCGGTGAACGGGCCGTGGCGGAGCGGAAACTCAACATTGCGGTGACCAAGAATGGCGCCGTGTCGGTGCGTGACGTGGAAAAACAGGACTCGCTCAAGGCGGTGAACACCAAGAGCGCCCCGGACGAGTGGCAGCGCATCCTGTTTGAGTCGAAGGGCGACAAGATCACCATCTCCGTCAACGATCGCGAGGTGTTGGAATACAAAACCGAGCTGACGAAAGGTGAAAAAGCCGGCATCCTGCTCAATCTCTACGGCGGCAAAGGCAGTGTGGATGAGATCGAGGTCAAAGAGTTGAAATGACGAATTCAGAATGATGAATGTCCGGTTCCTGGAGCTTTCGTCATTTGGACTTCGACATTCATTCGTCATTCGCTAATTCGTCATTCGACATTTCCACCGCCATGAACCCACCCGGACTCGACCATCTCCTCACTTGCCTGCGTTTTCCTTCTGTTTCCACCGACTCCAACCGTCGTGCCGACGTGCGTGCGTGTGCCGAATGGTTGTTGAGCAAGGTGCGTGGCATGGGATTGACCGGTGAGTTGCATGAGACGCCCGGTCATCCGGTGTTGCTGGCTAAGAACAAGCATATTGCCGGTCGTCGCACGGTTTTGCTGTATGCGCATTACGATGTGCAGCCTGCTGAGCCGCTCAATGAATGGAAATCACCCGCGTTTGAGCCGACGATCCGTGATGGCCGCATTTTCTGCCGTGGCGCGACGGACAACAAAGGCCAGCTCATGGCGCACCTGCAGGGTCTGGCTGAAACGTTGGCGAAACATGCCGATGTGCCGGTAAATTTGATCCTGCTGTTCGAAGGCGAGGAGGAAATTGGCAGCCCGAACTTGAAGCCGTTCCTCGAAAAGCATCGCGACGAGTTGAAATGCGATGTGGTGGCGATTTCCGACACCGGCATGGTCGCTCCCGGCGTTGGCACGTTCACCTATGGCCTGCGCGGTATTGCCTGCATGGAGGCAAAAGTGCATGGACCGACGATTGACCTGCACAGCGGCATTTTCGGCGGTGCCATCGCGAATCCGGTCACTGCCGTGGCACGTTTGACCGCCACGCTGCATGATGCCGAAGGACGTGTGAAGATTGAAGGCTTCTACGATGGCGTGCGTGACATCGCCGATTGGGAACGCCAGGCCTGGGCCGAACTGGGCGATGGCGATGCCGAGATGCTCGAACTGACAGGTTCGCCCGCTTTGTTTGGCGAGCCGGGCTATACCGAACGCGAACGTCGCTGGGCGCGTCCCACCGCCGAAGTAAACGGCATCGGCGGCGGTTATCAGGGAGAAGGCTCGAAAACAGTGATCGGCCGAGAGGCGTTCGTGAAACTCTCCTTCCGGCTGGTGCCGGATCAGAATCCTGATGTGGTGTTGAAGCTTGCAGAAGCGCATCTGCGCAAGAATCTGCCGCAGGGCGTGCGTCTTGAAATCAAGCCCGGCCACACCGGCATGCCGTATCTGATGGATCCGCATTCGACACTCGGTACAGCGGCGCAGCGTGCGCTAAAAAAAGTTTTCGGCGATAAAATTGCGCTCATTCGCGAAGGCGGCAGCATTCCCATCGTGCAGGCCTTCAAAGATGTGCTCAAGGCCGACACACTGCTGCTCGGACTCGCGCTGCCGGATTGTCAGGCGCATGCGCCGAATGAGAACTTTCCCATCGCAAATTTCGAAGCCGGGGTGCGCTTGAATCAGGCCTTGCTGGCGGAACTGGCCTGATTTTTTCACGAACTGCGCAACCAAGCCGCCGTGTGTCTGTTTGAGGCATCGTGCTTCCACTAACCAAACGCACTCACGACATGAAACTCAAAAAAACATTCATCTACGGCATCAGCATTCTGTGCCTGGCCTGCTTCGCCACGGCTCAGGACGCCCCCAAAGGCCCACCTCCTGAGGGTGGGCAGCCCGGCAGGCCTCCCGGCAGCCCACAGGGCGGTGGTGACGGTGCAAACCGCCTCGCCGAATTCATCAAACGCGCCGACGCCGATGGCGATGGCAAGATCAGCAAAGATGAATTCGCCAACCTCGGCAAAAAAGAGAGCGAAGACCGCTTTGGCAAAATGGACGCCAACAGCGACGGCTTCGTCGATCAGACCGAAATCGGCAGCATGGCCCAGCGCATGCAAGGTCAAGGCGGTCAGGGACAAGGCATGCGTCGCCCTGAGGGCGGTGCTCCGGGCGGTGAAGGCGGCTTCCGTCGTCCCCCAGGCAGTGAAGGTGGTGCGCGTCCAGAAGGCGGCTCTCCCGGAGCCCGTCCAGAAGGCGGCTCTCCCGGAGCACGTCCTGAAGGTGGCCCACGTCCCGAAGGTCAGGGCATGCGCCCCGGTGGTGAAGGCGGCCAGCGCGGTGGCGGCATGTTTGGCGATCCCAAGGAAATGTTCAAGCGCATGGACGCTGATGCCAATGGCAGCGTTTCCGAAGACGAATACATCAAGGCCACCGAAAAGATGCGCGAGATGATGCGCAGTCGCGGCGGACAGCCAGGACAGCCTGGGCAGCCCGGCCAGCCTGGACAAGGCGGCATGCGTCGTCCTGAAGGTGGCGCCCCTGGTGGCGAAGGCGGCTTCCGCCGTCCGCCGACGGAAGGCGATGCTCCAAAGGCTCCGGATGCTCCTGCTCCAGACAAGCCGAAAGACGCAGCCTGATAAGTTCAGAGTGTAGTTCTCAACATTACATCGCGGGATGGCCGGAAGGTCATCCCGCTTTTGTTTACAGGCGGCAGGGCTTGTGATGCGGCGTGGGAGGTTTATGAGTGAGGCATGGTCACAGTCGCTGACTTCAGGCTCAAAAACGAAATTCTCCACCTCAGGCAATCGTTCCGCCTGCTTCCACTCGCGCTGGTTGCTGTGTGCGCGAGTGAGGTGTCATTCTCATGCGGGCAGGAGGCACCAGTCGCGGGGTTTGTGCCAGGAACCGGCACGCGCACGGATGTGAAACCCTTCTATTTTGCCATCCCGGCTCCGCGTGGGCAGATCCTGGATCGCAAGGGCCGCCCGCTGGCGCAAAACACCACGGTGCGCCGCTTGCAACTGACGGTGCCAGCCGCGCAGCGGAGCACGTTGGAGACTTACACCGTGTGGCTACAGCAGGCCCTTGCCGAACTCAGCAAGGATCTGCCCGCAGCCCGCATGCCGGACGCGGAGCAGTTGAAGCGCCACTACGAAGACCGCCGCGAACTGCCGGTGACGGTGAGTGATGCGCTGCCCGGTGAGGTAACCATCGATTCGAAGAAGCATCCGCATGCCAACACGCGCACGGAGTATGTGCGGCACTATCCGCATGGAGATCTGGCGGCGCATCTCCTGGGCTACATCTCGGCGGATGGCTCACCGCCTGCCGGGCCTGTGCTGCGTAACGAGCCGCTTTGGCAGCGCACGCGTGGCGCAGCGGGACTCGAAGCGGCCTTTAACACGCAGCTCACTGGCATCGACGGCACGTTGTGCGTCATGATGGCGGATGCTGGCACCGTCGCGTATGAACAAGTCTTTGCCGCACCCCAAGGCGGGCGTGATGTTGTCACCACGCTGAACCTCGACACACAACGAGCCGCCGAAACTGCGCTCAACCAATCCGGCAAGCGGGGCGCCGTTGTCATCGTGGATGCGAACACCGGCGACATCCGCGCGATGGCGAGCAATCCACGCTTCAATCCGAATGCCTTCGCTCAGGGCATTTCCAGCAGCGACTTCGCAGCGCTCACGCAGAATATCGATGGCCCACTCTTCGATCGTGCCGTGCAGGGCAGTTATCCGCCAGGTTCGGTCTTCAAACCGATCGTCGTTCTTGCCGGACTTCGCGCCGCGACGGTGGACGCCTTTCGCGTATTCGAGTGCGGTCCCACGCTCATGATTGACGGACGCGAGTTCGACAACTGGTCCAAGGATGACCGCGGCTGGTTCGATGCCCGCGCCGCCATCATCCGCTCCTGCAACACCTACTTCTATCAGTCCGCGATGGCGACGCGGGATATGCCGATCCTCTACATGGCGCACGAGTTCGGCCTCGGTACGGCACCTGTGTTGCCTTTAAAAGCCTCCGCTGGCTCTCTGCCGAAACGCGCGCCATCGAATCACGATCTCGCGAATCTGTCCATCGGCCAGGGCGTCACGGAAGCTTCGCCGCTGCAAATGGCGATGGTCATGGCCACCCTTGCCAATGGTGCCTGCCGGCCACGCCCGCGACTGTTGATGCAGACGCAGTCCCAGACCGGACAAGTCAGCGATGTGATCAGCCCGGCGCGTGAAGCGCTTCTTCCCGTGAGCGAGGTGGACCTCGAGACCGTGCGGCACGCGATGTTCGGCGTGGTGAATCATGTGAACGGCACCGGCAAGGCGGCTCGCTTGAAAAACGTCCCCGTATTCGGCAAAACCGGCACTGCCCAGTGGGTTTTGCGTGGGGAGAAGGCCAACGTCGTCTGGTTCGCCGGTTACGTAGGCACGACTCCGCCGCTGGCCTTTGTCGTCACGATCGAGGGGAATGCCGGCCAAGGCGGTCTCTCTGGCGGCGGCACGGCGGCACCTGTCATCGCGAAGGTTTTGCGCGACATTCAGGAACGACCTGCCATCCATGGCGTGAGTTATGAGAAGGGCACAGTCACCGAAGAAACGGATCCTCTCACGGCACCGTTGACTCCTGTCTTCATGCTGAGCGCACCACCGCCGCCTCCACCGGAGCGTGGGGGCTTTTTCTCACGCCTCTTCCGCTAGCGAATCGGCACGCCATCGCAGACCAACCATGATTCCTTTTCTCCACAAGCTTCGCGACCGCTGGCGGCGGCTTCCCACCTGGCTGCGCCGCTTGGGCGGCATGTGCGCCAGCGTGTTTTTCATCGGCTTGATTGCGCTGGGCATCGTCTGGCAGCACTACGCCAGCCTTGCCGCCACCTATGACATGAAGGCCCTCACCCGTGGTGAAAATGAGACCCTCATCGTGGATGTCAGGGGCGAACTTATCGGCAGCGCCAGCGACATCGAGCGCGAGCCCGTCACCCTCAAGGACGTGCCTCCCCATCTGATCCAAGCCATCATCGCCACGGAAGACGCGCGCTTTTACTTCCACCCCGGCTACGACCTCATCGGGCTATCACGTGCCGCCGTGGCGAACTTTACTTCGCACGGCATCCGGCAGGGCGGCAGCACCATCACCCAGCAGCTCGCGCGCAATGCCTTCGGCCTCCAGGGGCGGACCTATGAGCGGAAGCTGACGGAAATCTTTCTCGCCATGCGCATCGAGCGCGAGCACACGAAGGATCAAATCCTCACAGACTATCTGAACCGCATCTACCTCGGCCACGGCTGCAGCGGCGTGGGGGCCGCTGCGCGCTGCTACTTTGGCAAGGACGTGCGCGACATCTCGCTTATCGAGGCCGCCACGCTGGCCGGCATCATCAAGGCACCCGTTACCTTTTCCCCCATCACCCAGCCGAAACTGGCCCGTCAAAAACGTGACCTCACGCTGAAGCGCATGGTGGAGACCGGTGCCATCACCGAAGCGGAGGCCGCCGCCGCCATCGACCAGCCCGTTGTTGTCAGTCATGACAAGACGCGCGTGCGCACCGGCTACATGCTGGCCGCCGCACGGTCAGAATTTCAGCGCATGGGCCTC
>JAYVIO010000107.1:0-15933 GCA_043770175.1 Verrucomicrobiales bacterium
CTGGATTGCCTGCGCCGGGGTTCATCTTCACCTTGTCGATCTTGCCAAAAGGATTCGGCGGCATGGAGCCTTCTTTGAGGAACCAGCGGCGAATATGCACATGCTCCGGCACATCCGCCGTGCCAAACGCGATCTCCGCCGGGCGTAGCAGGTTGATCGCACGACGCACGCCATCTGCGATACGACGAGCGACGAACTTTTGGTAATCCGTCAGCTCCAAATCGGAGAAGTAGCCGCGTACTGGCCCGCCGAGTGCATTCACCGCCGAGTGCGTGTGCGTGCCGCTGATGAGCACATTTGCCGCTGGTATGCCGGTTTCCTTCTCGATCAACTCCCGAGCCTTCACCAAAACACTGCGGTGAAGCCCAAGCAAATCGCACACCACCAGCGCGAGCTTCGTTTTGCCATCATCCAGCACCAGACAGCGTGCATGCAGTTCGTCATGAATGTGCGTGCAAGGATACGGCGAGAAACCGCCCACGACCTCACCACCGAGTTCAGGTGTGATGTTGGATGTGGCTGCACCAGCCATCAGCGGAGCCTTACGAGCATCAGCGGCGGAGACGGAGGCGGTGACGAATAGAGCGAGCAGGAGAGTGCGCATGAGACCAATACAGCTCCAGCGTGAGCATTTTGTCGCACATTGGCAAACTCACGAGATTCACCCAGGCAACTCCATCACCGACTTGCCCTTTACCTGAAGGTTGTGCCGTCGCATTTACACCCTGACATGCCTCCACACCGTCAAGAATCGTTTCCCGGCACCTTCCTGTTCGTTTCCACTGAACTAGGGCGGCAGGAGGTAAACTTGCGCTTTTCCGGTGCTCCCTTTGCCTTTCCCATCTGATGTGCCTGGGACGGCGGGCTGGTTGCGGGGGAGTTTGGGGAGAAGGTATTTCTTGTCGAAGGCTGGGCCGACGGGGAAGTTGGTCAGGCAGTTTACTTGATCCCTGACCGCTTTCACTTTCTTAAAGTCATCAACACTTGTGTTATCGAGATTCGTCTTGGCAGCGATGTTGCGAACATAGTCCAAAACATTTTGCTGCCTCTGATCTAAACAATCCTTCACGAAGTCAGGGAAATACGCATCCACAAAAGACTGTTCAAACTGGGCGACGTAAGCACTGAGCGTCTCAAGCTCTGGTCGGATATTTCCGGCTCTACCCTCGGCCTCGGCTTCGTCGTGTAGCGCTTTTTGAAACTTTAAATACTCCTCTCTAAAATTGCGAACTTTAGACAGAGCATGCTCAAATCTCTTTCTCTCATCTGCCTTGAGGGGGCTGTATATGCCTGGCTTAGCAATGAAGTATTCACTCTCATTTGAAAAACCACTGAGCGTCTCAACGAAGGTGTCCAGCGCATTACCAATTTCCTTTTTTCCCGCTGTGTCGGATCTACTGATGAGGGCTGACATGTTGTTACAGCCCGGGACTTTATGTTCCCATAAGCAATTAATTAAGTAATCTTTCAATCGTATCCGAATAGCAAAAAACCGTTGCTGCTTTCTGAGTTGTTCGTTGACAAACTTGTTTGAAGTAACCGGCAGACTTCCAGTTGGCTTCTCCTTCGCTAAGGCGGTTTCCAATTGGGCTAACATTGCGGCGAAATTTCCAATTGAACCGTCCAGCTTGGAGCGGGCTAGAGTGGTGGTGCCGCCCGCGTTGAAAGCTGCTGCTGCCAGCAGGTCTAAAGAATTAATCGAGAACGCTGAGAGAGGGTTTTTCTCTTGGTCATTCATAGCAAACATCGAATCCGCATATTCTAATGGGCCTTGACTCGCGATTTCGAACCTAAAATTATCAAATATCGATAGGCTCATCTCATAGAGGGAATCGGCTCCACTCCATTTACCGTTCCCTGCATGGTTGTTGTAGTGGGAGGCAAGGGTGCCTTTGTCGGCGTCCTCTGGCCGCCACTTTTCTGCTATTGATTGGGAGGGCGCCTTTACATCCCTCCCAACTAAGCCTGCAAAACAGTAGCAAGCTCCAATGGCATCAGGTGATTCGGTAGGGACGGGTGCCATCATTTCGCCAACATTGGCGCTGTCACAACTACAAATTAAAACCTGGAAAACTGAATGGGGGAAATGTCGATACAAAGCCTGAAAATCCGGCTTCGAAACAAAGGTTCGTTTTCCCCTCGTATAATCATCCAACGTTCCAGTCTCGGTGTCCATGTCCCAAATGGGAAGCCCCCGAAATTTTCCACCTTCACCAAGCTCCCTCGTCGAATGTGACGCGATAATGACTTCAAATTTTATATACTTTGAGGCGTCCTCACCTGTCTTCATGAGTAGCTTGCATGGTGCGGAATTTGCCATCTTCTCTTTCAAGGCGGCGAGATGTCCATCTTGTGCCATGAACTTGTCGAAGGATTCCCTGCTTGAAGGGAAGAGCTTTAAGGCACCCGATTTTGCCAATCGTTTAACGTCTCTATCTCCAGCGAGATTGAGACCGCCTTTCACCAAAGGGTCACTCGAGAAAAGCACAGATGGCACCAAGACTGGGCTGTCGCCAATGAAGGCTTTGACCGCGGCATTGGCATCCTCGGCAGCTTCCGGTCGTTGTATGCCGCTGTCTTCGCCTGCGCCGTTATAGACGAGGACGATGCGCCCGCAAAACTCCCTTTTTCTGGAACAGGGATCGTTGTCAGAGGGAGCAACCAAGGTAGCGGCATCGAGCTTGGCCTCACAGCCGTCAGATGATTCAGCGGAGGCAATCATTGGCATTGAGAATTCAGAAGCCAGCAGGCTTTGCAGTTCGGAGGCACCACTCATGGCTCCGAGGATGGTTTTCTTCCCGATCATGAGCTGGGGAAGCAGTGGCGCAGCTTGCTGGGCCTTCGCGTTGGCCAGGATCAGTTTCTCCGTTGCGGTGATCTGGTCGTTGGCCCACTTCTGGTATTTGGACAGGGCGGCACTCAGGGCCTCCCTGCTACCGAGGGCCTTGGCTGCCAGTTCACTCAACTCGTCGTAGGATATGCCGAGCGGTTCTTCTTTACTGGCAGATTCCCATTTCTTCTGGAGATCATGCCAGGCTTCAGGCTTCTCCCGCCATAAGGTGAGGAGGAGCTGCTGCATCCTGGGGCCGGAGTCTGGGTCGCGGGTTCCAGGAAGGAAAACGATGGCGACTTCTTCTTTGTCGTAACTCGCCGCGATCTCTCGGAGCAGTTTGGACTGGAAGCGACAGTGCGGGCATGTCGGGTCCGCTATGGCAATGACCATGTTCTTGGCAGCAGGACTGCCGAGGATGGGAAGCAGGTAGGGGTCAATATGAACCTTGCCACCGAGAAGGGAGATTTCATGCGCCTCGCCGTTGGGGGTAGATGTTGGGACTGGAACCAAGTGCGCCGGTGTGTCTGAGATGTGGGCCTTCGGCGGAGGCTCGGCACTGCTGGGAAGTGCATACCCGAGCGTGAGCGCAGATGCTGTGGCGAGGACACCGCAACAAAAGGGATGCCTCAAGTAAGGAACGACATGCTGCAAGGAACACACCGCCTTGGAAGTTCTCAGTGCGACAAGAGTCAATGCGCAGGCAGTGATGGAGAGCGCATGAACGGTGCAGCACCAAGGGCACCAATGTCCAATGACCCATGCTTGAAGTGAGATGAAGAAACCGGAAGCGGCCAAGAGGGAGGCCATGAATCCTGTGACCAGGGCGGACATGGCAGCAGTGGCCCTGCGCGCCAGATTGCCGATGGCTAGAATGGCCAGGAGGTAACCAAGCGCACCGGCCCACGCAACGGGCACTGGGCCCATCCAAGCCCAGGAACTGGAAAGCACATCATGGCAGGAACCTCCGTGTGAGCACCCTGGAAGCGTGTCGTGATGGAAAACGCTGAAATAACCAATGATGGCGCTGGCGATGAAGCAAGCGATGAAGCCGATGCGGGCGAGCTTGAGTGTGACATTCATGGGTTGTTTTAGGGTTGGTGGTTGGACTCGGCCTTCGAATGAAATTGTTATTGATGACGGCTCTCAACACTCATGAGCATGGCTTCCCTTGAGGCAGTGCCAAGTTTTTTCGGTGGCGGCGGCTTTTGAGCGGAGGTGTCAGCTCAGGCCAAACCGGAATTAATTGGCATTGAGAACGAGGTTGCCGCTGGGCTGCACATGCCGTTCCGCTTCACCCAAACAACTCCATCACCGGCTTTCCACCGTCCACGATCGGGATCGGGCGGTTTTCACGATTCGTGAGCATGAGATCGGGGTCGATGCCGAGGGACCAGTAGATCGTTTTGGCGAGATCTTCGGGCGAGACAGGCTTGTCATCGGGATAGGCGGCTTCTTTGTCCGAGCTGCCGTAAACGATTCCGCCGCGCACGCCCGCACCGGCGATGAGCGCGGGGAAGCAAGTGCTCCAGTGGCCGCGGCCCCAGGTGGCGTTCGGGACCGGAGTGCGGCCCATTTCGCCGATGGCGATGACGAGCGTTTCATCGAGGAGTCCGCGCTCGTCGAGATCGGTGAGCAGCGCGGAGCAGCCTTGATCAAAAGTGGGCAGCAGGTGATCGCGCACATCGTCGCTGTTGCGATGCGAGTCCCAGCCGTAGCCGTCGGGGGAATCGTAATGTACGGTGACGAAGCGCGTGCCTGCTTCGACCAAACGACGCGCCATGAGGCAGCTTTGACCAAAGAGATGCCGTCCGTAGCGATCGCGCATCGTTTCGCCCTCGGCGCGGATGTTGAGAGCGCTGCTGGTTTTGTCAGAGGAGATCAGCGCCATCGCGCGCTTGCGGTGCAGGTCCATCGCATCGCCATCACCCATGTCGAGACGCGTGCGCACGGCCTCAAATTGATCGAGCAAACTGACGCGCTCTTGGATTCGACTCAAAGGGATGACCGGCTTCAGTCCCTCGATCTCGTAGCTCAGCTCACCATCCGCACAGGCACGCCAGTAGGGATTGTCCTTCACTTCCTTCTTATCGATGACGGTCGTCATCGGGTTGTAGGCCTGACCGAGCCAACCCGCATACTCGCCGGGGCGAATGTATTGCCCGCGATCCTGCAACTTGCCGAGGCGATTCGGCAGCACCGCATACGACGCGAGATCGCGCTCCATGCCACCGGGCAGTTTTTGGCTCAAATGCTCCACCACCGAGCCCATCGACGGCCAGTCCTGCGGCGTGGCCGAAAAACCGCCGCCCACCGGCAGATGCCAGCGATGTCCTGTTTGCAAATAATGCCCCGCACCGCTGTGGTCGTTGTAGCTGTGCGTCATCGAGCGGATGACGGCATACTTGTCCGATATCTTGGCCAATCGCCCCAGATGCTCGCTGATGAGCAGTTCCGGTGTGCGACTGCGGATCGGCTTGAATGGCCCACGCACCTCGCGCTTCGCGGCCGGCTTCATGTCGAAGGTCTCAAGCTGACTCGGACCACCAAACAGGAACAAAAAGATCACTGACTTCGCCTTCCCGCCCGCAAAAGCCTGCTGTGCCTCCTGCGCAGCGAGAATGCCCGGCAGCGTCATGCCAAACAGCCCCGCGCCGCCAATTTGCAACAACTCACGGCGCGTGACGCCGGAGCAGTTGCTGCGAGATGTGCCGTTGATGGTGAGCATGTCGGCAGAAGATACGGATCATGGACAGGAGGCTTATCAATTGGCGCCTCACAGCAAAGTGGTTGGCACAGTTTTCTGTGCGGGCGTCCGGAGGCGGTTGGTTGTCTTTACAAACCAACACGTCGCTGGACTGACAAGTTTCTGGACCAAATGGAGCCGAGGTGATGGCGGAGCGCCGAACAGAGGATTCGCTTCGCGGCTTCGCAGGTGCGGACCACTTTCTATGCGCGCAGCGTACTGAAGACGGTGGTCATTGCGTCCTTGAGCAGGCTGCTGTCATTCGAGTGGCAGATGAAACGAGCGCCTTGCTTGATGGCGCGAAGTTGCTGTTCGGTCTTGCCAAACCACGAACCGGCGGGGATATGGCGTTTGTCCGCAGCGTCGATCACCTTCTGCACGGCGGCGATGAAGTCGGGGTGATCGTACTCGTTCGGAATGCCCATGTTCGTCGTCATGTCGTTCGGACCGATAAAGAGAGCACTCACACCGGGGATGGCGCAGATGGCGTCGAGATTCTCCAAGGCGCGGACGGATTCGATCATCGGAACGAAGAGCGTATCCGAGCATTTTTGTTCAATGTAGTCGCGCGTCTTGTCGCTGGGCCATTTGCCTTCTTTGATCGCACGCTCCAGCGCCACGCCTTTGAGTGGACGATACACCGCAGCAGCGGCGAGGCGTTTGATCATCTCCACGTCTTCCGCATACGGAATGACCACGCCATCAAATGAGTCACACACCTTCGCCACATCATCGGCATCGCGACTGTGCGTGCGCGCAAGACAGGCGATTCCCTTGGCGGCCAGCGCATAGCGCAGCGGCATGAAGTCAGCGATGTCGAGCGCGTTGTGCTCTGCGGTGACGATCACGAAGTCGATGCTGCCATCGGGAATGAAATCAACGATGGCAGGCACCACGGCATGCTGGATCAGTGTGCCAAAGACCGTGTGGCCCTTCATCATCTTCTCTTTGAGGATCCGTGCGGGCTTCGATGCGGTGGGGCTGTAGGGCTGGGTACTCATGCTGATGACTGATACGGCAGCGGATGGCCTGGTTATCCAGCGAAAGTGCTGCGCGCCTCGGCCCGTAGGTCTGACACGCATGTTCACCTTCCCGAGCAGCACTTCCAGCCACCACCGCCGTAGCTTTCTGAAGGCGGGGGCGTTGGGTGTTGGTTCTTTGACGCTGGCGGACCTGCTGCGCGCGGAATCGGCGGCTGGCGTTCGGTCTTCGACGAAGGCGGTGATCAATATTCATCTCGACGGCGGACCGCCGCAGATGGATCTCATCGATCCGAAGCCGGATGCGCCAAGTGAGGTCCGCGGCGAGTTCAAATCGCTGCCGACGAAGATTCCGGGGCTGCATTTGACCGAGTTGCTGCCACGGTTGGCGGCGAATGCGGACAAGTATATCTTCCTGCGCTCGCTGGTGGGAGCGGCAGGCGCACACAACGCGTTTCAATGCCAGTCGGGTTATGAGGAAAAGGATCTCGCGTTCATCGGCGGACGTCCGGCGATGGGATGCGTGGTGAGCAAGTTGTTGAGCACCTCGAAGGACTCCGCGCCAACTTTTGTCGATCTCATGCAAGGCCGCCCACTCGTACGCAATAGCGCTAGGCCCGGATTTCTCGGCACTGCATCCTCGGCGTTCCGTCCGGACATCTCGCATCTGTTTGAGCGGCAGTTGGAAAACGGCATGAAGGCCGAGTTGGCGCGCCGAGGCTCGGGTCACAATCAAAGTCTCGCACTGACGAAAGGCCTGACCGTGGCGCGGCTCGAAGAGCGCGTGTCGCTGCTGCGCGATCTCGACACGATTCGCCGCGATATCGACTTCAGCGGATCGATGCATGCGTTGGATGAATTCAATCAACTCTCGCTCGGCATTTTGACCTCGGGTAGGTTCGCTGACGCGATGGATCTGAGCAAAGAAGATACCAAAGTGCTCGAACGTTACACGCCGCGCATCATTCGCCCCGTGGATGCCTTTGGCTCGATGGAAAGCCCCAAGTGCGCGCAGAAGTTCCTGCTCGCGCGGCGCTTGATCGAGGCCGGCGTGCGCTGTGTGAGCATCTCGATCAGCGATTTCGACACGCACTCGCGGAATTTCTCCGCCATGCGTTATCTCGGCCCACTGATCGATCATGCCTTGCACACACTCGTCTCCGATCTCGATGAACGCGGCATGCTGCAAGACGTGATGATCATCGTGTGGGGCGAGTTTGGTCGCACGCCGAAGATCAATGACAAAGCCGGCCGCGATCACTGGCCCAAAGTGGCCATGGGAATCATGGCAGGCGGTCATCTCAAAACCGGCCAGGTCATCGGTGCCACCGACAAACACGCCGCCGAGGCCACCGAGCGCCCCGTGCATTATCAGGACGTCATCGCCACGCTGTATCAGCACCTCGGCATCGACGCACGCGGCACCACGCTCACCGACACCACCGGCCGACCGCAGTATCTCGTCGATCTCGGCCAGCCGATCACGGAGATCATTTAAAGTGGTCCGCACAAGTCCTCTGTGCGGCGGCCAGTAAAGCCATCAGGCTCGATAAATGATGACCTCCAAGGTCGCCAGCACGCGGTAGTCCGCCTCATTGTTGGTGATGATCTTGCGGATGCCGAGTTGTTGCAAGGTGGCCGCAAGCATGGTGTCCAGCAGCCGCTTGCGGCTCAGGCGGTGTTTCCGAATCATGCCGAAGAAATCTGCCACGATAGCCCCATCAGGAAACACGCGCACCACTTCGACGGCATCCCACCAGCGTTCCGCACGCTACAGCGCCTCCGTGATCGTCAGCGGGATGGGCAGCCGTTTGGCATCTGTCACCACATGGATGAACTTTGCCAAAGTTTGAGGAGCCAGCGCGAAGGTATGTCCCTCTTCCAACAACACATCAAGCAGGGTGTTGGCTTGCTGATGAAACATGGCCTTGTACTTCCACGGCCACCAGAAAGTCTGCCATCAACTCCGTGAATCATCACTCATCTCCCCCAGTAAATCGTCATTAGCAGCCAGCGCTTCAACTCTGCCGCCCGCATTGAATGGAGTGCGCCGGTCACGCAGACTGATTTTGGCACCAGACCGGACTGGCTTCCACATGGCCAACGTCTCCAACAAGTAATCCGTAACGCTGCTGGTCTTTGCCCGGGCGATTTCTTGGAGGTCGCTGTACACAGCATCTGGAAGGTCTAATGTGATGGTTGTCATGAGCGAAAACTAACCCAACTTATCCTGGCAGGCAAGTTCATGGGTGGGTGACGCCCTTATAGCTACGTCAGCCCCGCAATCGGCGACCCCATGTAGAGCGTGTGCGGGCGGCCAGTGAAGTCGTGCCACATGAGATCGCGGGGGAGACCGAGAGCTTCGTAGATGGTGGCGGCGAGGTTTTCGGGCGTTTGGGCGTCGCTGATGGGGTAGCCGGCGATTTTGTCGGTCTCGCCGATGACGCGGCCACCTTGGATGCCACCGCCAGCGAGCAGGACGCTCTGCACATGGCCCCAGTGATCGCGACCGGGCAATGCGGTGGCGGAGATGCCTTTGATTTTCGGCGTGCGGCCAAATTCACTGCCCATGACGATGAGTGTGTCTTTAAGCTGGCCGCTGGCATCGAGATCTTCGATCAAGGCGCTGACGGCCTGGTCCATCGGCGGCAGGAGGAAGCCTTTGAGGTTCTTCCACGCGGACTGATGCGTGTCCCAGGTCTCGTTGTTGCCGAGATTGACCTGCACGAGCTTCACACCGCTTTGCACGAGGTTTTTGGCCATGAGGAGCGACCAGCCGAAGCTGTGGCGGCCATAGTGGTCGAGCAGCTTGGGATCGACTTTCTCCAAGCTGAAGGCGTCATGCACTTTGCGATTGCTGAGCAGACCGACGGCGGCTTGGCGAGTGGAATCGAAGGCTTCATCGCCCGCGAGCGCGGTGAGGTCGTCGGTTTGTGCTTCGAGGGCGTTGCGCAATGATACGCGGTCCATCACGCGGTCGAGCGAGAGGCCCTGCGGCAGCGAGAGATGCGGCGCTTGGAATTTTAATGCTGCGTCGGTTTCAAAGCCGCGTTCGTGATGAAACAAGTAGCCTGGATACGCGCCGTAGTGCTCCGGGTGGTAAGGCGACATCTCCAAGAACCACGGATCATGCTGTGCACCCAGCGTGCCGGCGAACTGCCCGGCAAGCGTGCGACCGGAGCGGTGGATGAGCTTGTCCGGCAGCACGATGGCGGGCGGGAGGTTGTCCTTGCGCTTCGGCAGCAGCGCGGTGGCCAGCGCGGCGATGCTGGGATGATCGGACTTCTTCGGTTTGCTGGGATCAAAACCAATCGGCACATCCGTGCGGCCGGTGAGCATGATGTGGTGCCCTTGTGAGTGATCGCTGTTCCCATGCGTGAGCGAGCGGACGAGCGACCACTTTTCCGAAATACGCGCGAGACGCGGCAGGTGCTCGCAGATGTGCAGGCCGGGCGTGCGCGTGCGGATGGGCTTGAACTCACCGCGATACTCCATCGGCGCGTCCGGCTTCATGTCGAAGCTCTCATGCTGCGCGAGGCCACCCGAGAGGAAAATGTAAATCACCGACTTCGCCCGTGGTGGCCGCGCTGCCGGAGCCGAGAGCGCCTGCAAAGCCGTGAGATGATTCATCCCGAGGCCCAACAGACCCACCGCACCCGCCTGAATCACTTCACGGCGGCCGATGGGATGTGTTGGATGCGGCAAAGACATGCTCCAAACCATACGGCCCAGATCCATCCGACTTTCCGAATGAGTTACTTCCGGTTCCAGGCTCCCAGCTTGGCCTTGAAGTCGGCAGGATTGGTTCCCGCCACGGTTTGCCGCAGCACTTTGGTCACGACCAGTGCGCCAGACTGCATGACCACACGGAGATCTGCTTCGTCGCCTTCTTTGAGAGTCAGGCCCTCGGGTAGTGTGGTCTTAATCGGGGCCATGGAAGTGCCTACGCTCTAAAATGAGTCGAGGCAAGCCACGTCTCTGTCTCAAATCAGCTCCGGCATCGGCTGCCAGCCATCGACGAGATACTGCGGACGGCCGGTGAGATCGTTGAGCGTCGTTTTCACGGTGTCGATGCCCATGTGCTTGTAGAGCGTGGCGAAAATTTCGCCGAAATGTACGGGCCGCTCGGTGGGTTCGCCGCCGAGCTTGTCGGTGGCGCCGATGACCTGGCCGGTGCGCAAACCACCGCCGGCAAGCAGCGCACCGCCGACACGCGGCCAATGATCCCGGCCACCGTCTTTGTTGACGATCGGTGTGCGGCCAAACTCGCCCCAGGCGACGACAGCCACATCTTTGTCGAGGCCGCGCTCGTGCAGATCTTCCACGAGAGCACTCATGCCTTGATCGAACAGTGGCAGATGGCGGAGGAGCTGCGGGTAATTGTTATCGTGAAAGTCCCAGCGGCCGAAATTCAGCGTCACCACACGCGCACCAGCTTCGACGAGACGACGCGCAAGCAGGAAGTGCTCAAGGTTCATCGGTGCACCGTCGCCGTAGTTCTTCGGATCGCCTTTGCCGTAACGCTCACGCGTTTTGACGGTCTCCTTGCTCAAATCGAGCGCGGCGAGCAGTTTGTTCGAGGTGAGAACATTGAGCGCCTGTTGATTGAAGGCATCCATGCTGCCAACGAGGCCGCTGTGATCGAGTTCACGGCGGAATTGGTCAAACCCCGTGAGCAACGAGCGGCGGTCTTCGAGACGGTCAAGCGTGATGCCGTTGAGCTTCAAATCCTCCATGCCTGCGCCATTCGGACGGAAGGCGGAATGTGCGTTGCCACAATAACCGGGATGTCCTGGCGAGCCATACGGCGGATGTCCGGCCTTCGGCGCGAGACCGACGAAGGCGGGAATGGCAGGATCGGCCTGGCCTTTGAGACGCGAAACGATGGCACCGAGCGATGGGGGATCAGAAGCGCGGCCGGTGGGTGCATTGCCACCATTCGGCGGCGGCGGCCTGCCGGTGTAGCAGATGAAGGAATCGTGCGCACCATTCGGTGATCCCCACATGCTGCGGATCGGCACCAGCTTGTCCATGATCTTGGCAAGACGCGGCGCATGCTCGGAGATGTGGATGCCGGGGACGGCGGTCTTGATGGGTTTATAGGGGCCGCGGATTTCCAGCGGTGCATCCATCTTTAAATCATACATGTCCTGATGCGGCGGTGCGCCGCACATGTAGATCATGATCACCGATTTGAAGCTGCGGCCCGTGCGCGCTTCAGCCTCGGCCTTCAGCAACTCGGGCAAGGACAAACCACCCATGGCGAGGCCGCCGATGCGCAGGAAGTCGCGACGCGAGACGCCGTCGCAGAATTTGCCGTGGGATTTGCCGGAGAGGGTGAGCATTTGAGGGTGCCAAAATAAGCACCCAATGTGCCGGAACTATCATCAAAACCACGTTATGTGCCGGTCATGCACCGCACGCTTCTCAGCTTCATGTCTCTCACCGTTGCCGCCACTGCCGCTGATTTGAAATGGTCACAACTGCCGCCGCTGCCTGACGAACGAGGCTTCGCGGGTTCGTTCGCGGGTGTGAGTGGAGGATCTCTCATCGTCGCTGGCGGCACACATTTCATCGACAAGATGCCGTGGGAGGGGGGCACCAAGCTGTGGTATGACACGATCTTCGCCTGGGATCAATCAACTGGTAAATGGCGAGTGACCGGCAAGCTGCCAAAGCCAAACGGTTACGGTGTAAGCATCACGACGATCGATAGCGTGCTCATCATCGGCGGCGGCAATGCCACGGAGCACTACCGTGACGTTTTTCGGATTGATACGAACGTGGAGATGGCACCGCTGCCGAAGCCGTGTGCCTTCATGAGCGGCTGCGTGCTGGATGACGTGATCTACATCGCCGGTGGCATCGAAACGCCAACCTCGACAAACGCGTTGAGCACGTTCTGGTCGCTCGATTTGAAGAAGACTGGTGCGCACTGGCAGGAACTCACCCCTTGTCCCGGCAAACCACGCATTTTGGCCTGCATGGCTGCCGCAGATGGCGCGGTGCATCTGTTCAGCGGCGCGGCACTGAAGCCCGGTCCCGATGGCAAACCGATACGCGAATGGCTGAATGATGCTTGGAGCTACCAACCGGGCACCGGATGGCAAAAACTGCCCGACATGCCGCGCGTGGCCGTCGCCGCTCCGAATCCGGCTCCAGTGGTCGATGACAAAATTCTCATTCTCGGCGGAGATGATGGCGAGCTGGTGAACTTCGAGCCGAAAAGCAAACATCCCGGCTTTCCACGTTCGATTCTGGCCTTCGATGTGAAATCACAAACATGGAGCAGGGCAGGGGAGGTGCCGTTCTCTCTTGTCACGACGAATGCCGTGCTCTGGAACGATCAGATTATCGTGCCTGGAGGTGAAGCACGTCCGGGCGTGCGTTCGCCTCAAGTTTGGTCCGCACCGATCAAGTGACTCACAGCGTCCGCAGCATCGTCAGCGTTTCAGCGAGCTGCTTGTGGCCCTCTTTGGCGGTGAGGCGCGGGAATTTGCCGTTGAGCATCACCAGCTTGCCGTTGCGTGTCAGCATGAGCTTGCGGTCTTTGATTTCGACATCGCTGATGCCCGCATGCGCGGCGGCGAGGCGGATGGCGGCGCAGGTGAGCATGTTCTGCACGGAATGAGGCAGTTTTTCGCCAAATTGATCACGCCACTGGCTTTCGAGGTCTTCCAGCTCCTTGCGCGTCATGATCTCGCCAAGCTGGCGATACGCGGTGATGCGCAGTTTGGCGTCTTCGATGAATGGAGCAGGCAAAAAGGCCGGTGTGGCCGTTTTGTCGGCCTGCATCATCATGGATTCGCTCATGACGAGGAAATCGGCGCGCAGACCGACCTCGACGGGACGCGCCACACGACGTCCCTGCATGCGAGCGACGCTTTGTTTGAGCATCTGGCAGTACAGATCGAAACCCACGGCGGCGATGTGGCCGCTCTGCTCGGTGCCAAGCAGATTGCCCGCGCCACGAATCTCCAGGTCGCGCAATGCGATTTTGAAGCCGCTGCCAAGGCCGGCGTATTGCTTGATGGCGTTCACCCGCTTGCGTGCGTCGCCTGCGGTGACGGCATCGCGTGGGAGGAGCAAATATGCATGCGCCTGCACGCCACCACGGCCAACACGACCACGAAGTTGATACAAATCGGCCAAACCGAAGCGATCCGCGCGGTCGATGATGATCGTATTCGCGTTCGGAATATCGACGCCGCTCTCGATGATCGTGGTGCAGACGAGCACGTCGGCATCGCCATCAACAAACGTGTGCATCACGTCCTCCAGCATGACTTCATCCATCTGCCCGTGGCCCACGATGACCCGCGCACGCGGACATAGGTCGCGAATGCGCTGGGCGGTCTTCTCGATGGTCATGACGCGGTTGTGCAGGAAGAACACCTGCCCGCCGCGCTCGATTTCGGCTTCAACCGCCTCCTTGATCGTGCGCTCGTCATACGGGCAGATCATCGTCTGCACCGCCTGCTTGTTAGGCGGCGGCGTTTCGATGGTGCTCATGTCGCGCATGCCCATGAGCGCGAGATAGAGCGTGCGCGGAATCGGCGTGGCGCTGAGCGTGAGCACATCGACGAGACGGAACAGATCCTTGAAGCGCTCTTTGTGCTTCACACCGAAGCGCTGCTCCTCGTCGATCACCGCGAGACCGAGGTTCTTGAAGCGTACATCTTTGGAAATGACGCGATGGGTGCCGATGACCACATCGACCGTGCCTTCGGCGATGCCGCGCACGATCTCGCGCTCGCGATGTGCGGGCGTGAGGCGGCAGAGCATTTCCACGGTCACGGGGAATTCGCTCATGCGCTGGCGGATGTTTTCGGTGTGCTGACGGGCCAGCACGGTCGTGGGCACGAGAATCGCCACCTGTCGGCCGCCCATCACGGCCTTGAAGGCCGCACGGATCGCCACCTCCGTCTTGCCGAAGCCGACATCGGCGCACAGCAGGCGGTCCATCGGTTTTTCCGCTTCCATGTCGCGTTTGATCTCCTCGGTGCAGCGCAGTTGATCCGGCGTCTCGCGATACAAAAAGGATTCCTCGAACTCAACCTGCCATTTGGTGTCTGGCGGATGTGAGTATGCCTTAAGCGTCTGCCGTTCCGCCGCCACGCTGAGCATGCGGACGGCAAAGTCCTCCACGCTCTTTTCGGCGTTCTTGCGAGTTTTTTGCCAGCGTGCCTCACTGAGCTTACTCAAGGCCGGTGCTTTGCCGCCGACGCCGACATAGCGTGTCACCAGGTGCGTGTGCGCCACGGGAACGAACACCTTTGCCCCTTCGGCGTAATGCAGCACGAGAACTTCCTCGCGTTTGCCTGAGTCACGAACTTCAACGCCGCCGTAGCGTGCCACACCGTGCTCGGCATGCACCACGATGTCCCCTTCGCGCAAGTCCCGCATCACATCGCGCGCTTTGCGCAGCACTTCGGCCTCATCGAGTTTCGAGCCACGCACGCGGCGAATCTGCTGGTGCCGTCCAAAGATTTCCGCACCGGTTAATACCGCCAGCTTGGCCGCTGGAACAGTAAAGCCGCGATAGAGCAGACCCAGCTTTGTCTCCAGTGACGACGGCAGCCCGCTTTGAAGTTCACCGAAGCGCTCCCGTTCAGCCTCATTGTGAAAAAAAATGACTGTGCGCCAGCCAGTTTCATGCCATTCGCGAATCTGTCGGGCGAAGTGTGCGCGACGCGCTTCATGCAGCACGAAATCCGACGCATCGAAGACGCCGAGCGGATTTTCGTGAATAGCCGCCGAGAAATCTTCCATGCCTTCGACGGGTGCCGCACCGCTCAGGATGCGCGCATGCGCTGGTGTCTCACAATCGATGGTGACGATGAAATCATCCTGCCGCAGATGCTCGCGCACGAGCGCTGCATCCTCCGCGCTCTCGTTCATGCGCAGGACCACTCCCACGCGATCCAGGCGCTTGATGGACGATTGATTGTGCAGATCGAAGGCGCGGATGGATTCGATCTCGTCATCGAAAAACTCCAGCCGCAGCGGTTCCTCCGCCTGCCAGGTGAAAAAATCCACAATTCCACCTCGCCGGGCAAATTGACCGCGCTCCGTGACGACCGGCACGCGCTCAAAGCCCGCTTCGCCCAGATCGCGCAGCAGCGCCTCCACATCCAGTTTCGCGCCGACGGCCAGCGTCCTGCGTTGACTCGTGATCTCTGCCAACGCAGGCGCAGGTTCAGCCAAACTGTCCGCGCACAGCACCATGACTGGTGCTTCGCCCGCCATCATGCGCCCAAGTACTCCGGCGCGTTCCGCCAGCAGTTCAGGATCGATCAACGCATCATTCACGACCTGACCGAGACGCGGAAGATACAGCGCCGGACACTGCCACACGCCGAGTTCGGCATGCACAT
>JAYVIO010000108.1:0-44698 GCA_043770175.1 Verrucomicrobiales bacterium
CATTCACATCAATCATTGCTCCTCTCATGTTCCGCTCCGCCTTCCTCCTCTTTCTCACCGCCCTGACCTCTGCCTCCGCCACCGCTGCCGACTGGCCCACATTTCGTGGCGCTGATCGCTCTGACAAATCCACTGAAACCGGGTTGCTCAAAACGTGGCCCGCGGACAGGCCGAAGCGGGTCTGGCTCAATGAGAACGCCGGACTCGGCTACTCAGGCTTCGCGATTGTCGGCGGCACGCTTTACACCATGGGCGCGCGCGATGCGGTGGAGTATGTCATCGCCATCGACGTTGCGACGGGCAAAGAGAAATGGTCTGCTGAAGCCGGTGCATTGCTCACGAACGGCTGGGGCGACGGACCACGTGCCACGCCGACGATTGACGGCGGCAAAGTGTATGCGCTGAGCGGTAAGGGGATTCTCGTTTGCCTTAACGCTGTCGATGGCAAGGAACTCTGGCGTGCGAGCATGACCGACATCGGTGGCAAGGTGCCGGGCTGGGGCTACTGCGAAAGCCCGCTCATCGTCGGCGATCTCGTCGTCGTCACGCCCGGCGGCGCCCAGGGCACGCTGGCGGCGTTTGCCAAGAGCACCGGCATGAAAGCTTGGCAGTCCGCAGGCTGGACCGACGGCGCGCAGTATGCCTCCGCCATTGCCGTGGATCACAACGGCGTGAAGCAGATCATCCAACTCACCATGCAGAGCATCGCCGGCGTGAACGCTGCGAACGGCGAACTGCTCTGGCGCACCGACTTCCCCGGTAAAACGGCCGTCATTCCGACGCCCATCTTCAGCGAAGGCCAGGTCTTCGTCGCCGCAGGCTATGGCGTCGGCTGCAAGTCCGTCAAAATCCGCCCCGACAACAGTGTGGAGGACGTTTATGCCAGCACCGACATGGTGAACCACCACGGCGGCGTCATCCTGCATCAGGGCCATCTCTACGGCTACTCCGACAAGGGCGGCTGGACCTGCCTGGACTTCAAAACCGGTGCCGTGAAGTGGCAGGAGAACAAGGCCCTCAGAAAGGGCGCGATCCACTTCGCCGACGGCATGTTCTACCTGCTGGAGGAAAAAACCGGCGTCGTGGTGCTCATTGAAGCCTCGCCCGAGGCCTGGAAGGAAAAAGGCCGCTTCGCCCTCGCCCCTCAGACCACCCAGCGTAATCCGAAAGGCATGATCTGGACCCACCCCGTCGTCAGCGGCGGCAAGCTCTTCCTGCGCGACCAGGAACTGCTCTTCTGCTTCGACGTGAGCGGGCAGTGACCGCCACGTAGCCACGCGCGCCAGAGAGTGGATGGCGTGTGTTTGCGGAGCGATGACCGCATTCTGGCGAACGCGGCTACAGCCAGCCGCGTAGCCACGCTCGCCAGAGCGTGGATGGCATGTGTTTGCAGGAGCGATGACCACGTTCTGGCGAACGCGGCTACAGCCAGCCGTGTAGCCACGCTCACCAGAGCGTGGAGGGCGTGTGTTTGCAGGAGCGCCGACCGCGTTCTGGCGAAACGCAGCCACACCCTTTACACAGCATTGACAGACACCCGGCTCTTCCAGCTATGCTGTGAGCAGCCATGAAAATCATTTCAACCTGCCTCACTCTCGCCGCACTGCTTGCTCACGCCCGTGCGGAAACCTCGCTGACCATCTACAATCAAAACTTCGGCGTTGTGCGCGATGTCGTGCCGCTGGACTTGCAGCAGGGCGTCAATCAGGTGCGCTTTGCCGACACCACCGCGCATCTCGAGCCCGACTCCGTCATCCTGCGCGATCCGAAGACCGGCGTGAAGCTCAGCATTCTGGAGCAAAACTACCGTGCCGATCCCATCTCCTCCGGCCTGCTGCTCAACCTCAACGAGGGCAAGGAGATCGAGTTCTTCGTGCGCGAGACCAACAAACCCGATCGCGTCGTGAAGGGAAAAATCATCCGCAGTGGCTACGTCACGCACGACCAATCCGCGATGCAGCGTTATGGCAACCGCTACTACCAGAGCCAGATGGTCATGGCTCAAGGCACCGCGCAGCCCGTGATCGAGGTCGAGGGCAAACTGCAATTCTCCCTGCCCGGCGAACCGATCTTCCCCGCCCTCGCCGATGACACGATCCTCAAACCCACGCTCGACTGGCGCATTCATGCCGACAAGGCCGCCAAGCTCAACGCCGAACTCTGCTACGTCACCGGCGGCATGAGCTGGGAGGCCGACTACAACGTCGTCTCGCCCGAAAAAGGCGATGTCATGGACCTCACTGGCTGGGTCACCGTGGACAACCAGAGCGGCAAGACCTTCAAGGACGCGAAGCTGCAATTGATTGCCGGGGATGTGGCGAAGCTGCAACCCGAAGAATATGGCGGCCGCCCGATGGCTGCGTCCGCCGGATTCATGAGGGCGGATGGCAACAAACTACAGGTCACCGAAAAAGCCTTCGACGAATACCACCTCTACACACTCCCGCTCGCCACCACCCTGCATGATCGGGAAACCAAACAGGTCGAGTTCGTCCGCGCGGCCGGTGTCAAATCCCAGCGCCTTTTCATCTACGACGGCGTTGCCATCGATCAGAACCGCTACCGCGGCTGGACCTACGACAACATCCGCAATGACGAAAGCTACGGCACGCAGAGCAATCCCAAAGTCTGGGTCATGCGCGAGATCAAGAACAGCGAGGACAACAAACTCGGCATGCCGCTGCCCAAAGGGAAAGTGCGCTTCTACCGCCAAGATGACGATGGAAAGCTGCAATTCGTCGGCGAGGACATGATCGACCACACCGCCCGTGATGAAACCCTGCGTCTCTACACCGGCAACGCCTTCGATCTTGTCGGTGAGCGCAAGCGCACCAACATCAAGGTCGATTCCAGCAACCAGTGGATTGATGAATCTTTCGAGATCAAAGTCCGCAACCGCAAGCAGGACGAGTCCGTCGAGATCCGCGTCGTCGAGCATCTCTACCGCTGGACGAACTGGGAAATCCGTGAGCCTTCCAATGCCTTCGAGAAAAAAGACTCTCAAACCATCGAGTTCCGCGTGCCGCTCAAACCCGGCGAGGAGAAAACGCTCACTTATACGGTGCATTACAGTTGGTGAGGCTTCTGTCACTGCCCCTTGCCACACCGTCGTTCCTCGTGGCATGCTCAGGTGCCATGAAAACAATTCCATCCTGCCTCGCCCTCGCCGCCTTGCTCGTCCAGGCACATGCGGAAACCTCGCTGACCATCTACAATCAGAACTTCGGCGTCGTGCGTGATGTCGTGCCGCTGGACTTGCAGCAGGGCGTCAACCAAGTGCGCTTTGCCGACACCACCGCGCATCTCGAGCCCGACTCCGTCATCCTGCGCGATCCGAAGACCGGCGTGAAGCTCAGCATCCTGGAGCAGAACTACCGCGCCGATCCCATTTCCTCCGGCCTCCTGCTCCAGCTCAACGAAGGCAAGGAGATCGAATTCTTCATCCAAGAACCGAACAAACCCGACCGCATCGTAAAGGGCAAAGTCATCCGCAGCGGCTATGATCGGGACTTTAGATCTAATGGAGCCAATTATGGAATGCAGCCCGTCATCGAGGTGAACGGTCAGTTGCAGTTCTCTCTCCCCGGCGAGCCACGCTTTCCCGCCCTCGCCGATGACACCATCCTCAAACCCACGCTCGACTGGCGCATCCATGCTGACAAGGAAGCCAAGCTCAATGCTGAACTCTGCTATGTCACACGCGGCATGAGCTGGGAGGCAAATTACAATATTGTGGCCCCCGAAAACGGTGACGTCATGGATATCACCGGGTGGATAACCATTGCCAATCGCAGTGGCAAAGTCTTCAAGGACACGAAACTGCAGTTTATCGCAGGCGACGTGGCGAAATTGCGGGATGACGAAAACTCAGTTTATGCAGCGGCAGCGACCGGGCCTTCAGGTGTTGCGTTTGATTATGGAGCAAGAGCTCCAAAGGTCACTGAAGAAGCTTTCGATGAGTTTCATTTATACAGCCTCCCACTGCCGACCACGTTGCATGATGACGAGACGAAGCAGGTTGAATTTGTTCGTGCAGAGGCATTGAAAGCGCCGCGGATTTTCATTTACGACGGGTTTGACGCTCGCAGGACTGTTTACCAGGGACTCGGGATAGAAAATATCCGCTACGACATGAGCTATGGAACACAAAGCAATCCGAAGGTATGGGTCGTGCGAGAAATCAAAAACAACGAGGCCAATCATCTCGGAGTGCCTTTGCCTAAGGGCAAGATTCGCTTTTATCGCCAGGATAGGAATGGCAATCTTCAGTTCACCGGCGAGGACCGGATTGATCACACTGCGAAGGACGAGACACTGCATCTTTACATGGGCAACTCTTTCGACCTGGTTGGCGAACGAAAGCGCCTCAGCTACAAGTCTGACACTGCCTCTGGATGGATCGATGAATCCTTCGAGATCAAAGTGAGGAACCGCAAGAAGGATGAGACCGTCGAGGTTCGAGTCATTGAGCACCTCGCCCGCTCGACCAATTGGGAGATTCGAGATAAATCCTCCGAGTTTGAGAAAACTGATGCTCATACGATTGAGTTTCATGTCCCGCTCAAACCAGGGGAAGAGAAAAAAGTGACTTACACAGTTCATTACTCATGGACTGTGGCAAAGGGGCCAGTAATGGGCAGTGATCCTTTTGGTGCCGCTCCGCCCCTGGCACCACAGCGCTAACATGGCGATTTTGCCGAGAGCTGTGATGGATTGACATCTTCAGGTCACGATCAGCGTTTCATCATGCAACCAACCCAACCGCCATGAAACGCACGCTCTCTCTGCTCTTCGCCCTTTGCCCGCTGCTCTCCGCGTTCGCTGACAACTGGCCCATGTGGCGTGGGGCGGACGGTGATGGCACGACCACGGAGTCGAATCTGCCGGAGAAGTGGAGCCAGACGGAGAATGTGGTGTGGAAGGTGGCGCTGCCGGAGCGGGGGAATTCGACGCCGGTGGTGTGGGGAGACAAGGTGTTCGTCACGCAGGCGATTGAGAAGGAAGGGAAGCGGCTGCTGCTGTGCTTTGACCGCAAGACGGGCAAGCAACTCTGGGATGCGGGCACGATCTACAAGGAGCCGGAACTCACGCATGGCACGAATCCATATTGTTCGGCCTCACCGGCGACGGATGGCGAGCGGGTGATCGTGTTTCACGCCTCAGCGGGCGTGTTTTGCTATGACATGAACGGCAAGGAGCTGTGGAAGCGCACGGATCTGGGCAAACTGCATCACATCTGGGGCTGCGGCACCTCGCCGGTGCTCGCGGGGGATCGCGTGTTTCTGAACTTCGGCCCCGGTGAGAACACGGTGCTGCATTGCTTTGATAAAAAGACCGGCAAAACGGTTTGGCAGCACAAGGAACCCGGTGGTGCCTCGGGTGAAGGCGACATCAAGAAGTGGCTCGGTTCCTGGAGCGATCCGCTGCTGCGCAAAATCGACACGCATTACGAACTGCTCATGAGTTACCCCACGCGTGCCTGTGCCTTCGATCCGCTGGCCGGGAAGGAATTGTGGACCTGCTCCGGTTTGACGCAGCTCGTCTATAACTCACCGCTGTATGCTGATGGCGTGATGGTCGCGATGAGCGGCTACGGCGGCGCTGCGCTCGCGGTGAAAACCGGCGGCAAAGGTGATGTGACCGAAAAAAACCGCGTCTGGCATCTGCCCAAGGTCAGCCAGCGCATCGGCAGCGGCGTGGTGCATGACGGCTATCATTACATCCTGAGTGATGGCGGCATCGTCGAGTGCCGTGACCTCAAAACGGGCGAGATGGTGTTTAACGAGCGCCTTAAAGGCAACAACTGGTCCTCGCTGGTGCTCAGCGCCGATGGCAAGTGCTACGCGGCAAATCAGATCGGCGACTGCTTCGTCTTCAAAGCGAGTCCGAAGTTCGAATTGCTGGCCACGAACTCGCTTGGCGAAAAGATCATCGGCTCCATCGCCGTGAGCGACGGCCAGCTTTTCATCCGCGGGTATCAGAACCTTTGGTGCATCGGGAAGAAGTAGTGAAGCGTCTTGACGCGATCATTCGTCCTCGTCCTCGATCATGGCGGGTGTTCATATCGAGAGACGACCAGGCAACCGATAAGCGGCCTTGGTGATGGTTTGCAGATGTTGGCAGTAGCAGAGCCGAAGGATCGCGGACGAGTATGAAACGGCAGCCTTGACGCTGCCTTGACCGCCCACTACCTCCACCCATGGCACTGAAGGCAATCATTTATCGAGCATGCGTTTCGTTTTCCGATCTGGACCGCAATCGCTACAGCGATCACACGCTGACGCTGGCGCGGCATCCGTCGGAGACGGAGGAGCGGATGATGGTGCGGCTGCTGGCGTTTGTGCTGAATGCGCCCGCGACGAATGACCTGGGCGCGCTGGAGTTTGGCAAGGACATGTGGGAGGCGGATGAACCGGCGCTGGTGCAGCAAGACCTGACGGGACTCACGGAGCACTGGATCGAGCTGGGGCAGCCGGAGGAGAAGCGGCTGGTGCGGGTGTGCGGCCGGTCGAAGCGGGTGACGGTGTACAGTTTCGGCAGCACGGCAGCGGTGTGGTGGTCGGCGCTGGCGGGAAGGTTTTCGCGCGTGAACAACCTGACGGTGTGGCAGCTTCCGGCAGAACAGACAAAGGCCCTGGGTGCGCTGGCGGATCGCTCGATGGATCTGCAAATCACGCTGCAAGAGGGCGTGCTGTTTGTGGGGGAAGGGGAGCGCAGCGTGGAGATGACGCCGGTGCGGTTGTTTGGCGGAGAGTAGGGCAGGTCAAGAAGTCATAGGTCAAGGGGGCAAGGGGTCAAGGACGGGGGCACACCGCAGGTGATCGTCCTCGTTCTCGTGCTCCTACTCGTCCTCGATTTCGGCGTCTTCGAGGGCAGCAAGTGTCTGCGAAAGCCCTCAGTTCATAATCCCGGATGAAAATAAGGAAGGTGGAAATCCAAGAGGATTGGATTCCTGCTTTCATGTCTTCCTGATGAGGAGAGTTTGAAATCGCCAGTGGTGGCGTGGCTGTTAGGGTTTGATTGGGCGCATATCTGAGGTTGCAAACGGGCGTTACTTTCGGCTTATTGAAGACATGCATGTCGCCGCATCTACCTCACCGAGCATTGCCATCTGGGAGCGTGCGATTCAGCCTGCGCGCAAGTCTCTCGACGCGGCGGCGGCCCGGGGGCTGCTGGGAATCAAGCTGAGCAAGCGCGATCTGGAGCGGGCTGATGTGTTGGCGACACGTGCGGCACAGGGAAGATTGACGAAGGCTGAGGCGGCGGAGCTGGAGAGTTATCGCTCGGTGGGCACGGCGCTGGAGTTTCTGAAGTCCAAGGCGCGGCGCAGTCTGGCGGCAGCGGTTTGATTTTCTCCCATGAGTCCAAGCCTGCGCAGCAAGATCAGGCAACGAGCAGGATTGCGCTGCGAGTACTGCCATTTTCCCGAAGCGGTATCGGAACTACGCTTCCAGGTGGATCATGTGCTGGCGGAAAAACACGGCGGTGGTTCCGGGATGGAAAATCTTTCGTGGGCCTGCTTTCGCTGCAATTCGCACAAGGGGCCGAATCTCGCCGGACTTGATGAGCGCACGGGCAGGATGGCGCGGTTGTTCAATCCCCGGCAGGATGTGTGGGAAGATCATTTCCGTTGGACGGGGCCGAGACTTGTGGGCAAGACGCCGGTCGGTCGTGCGACGGTGGCGGTGCTGAGCATCAACCGGCTTGATGTAGTGCTGTTGCGGCGCTCGTTGATGGCCGAAGGAATTCGTTTCTGAGTCTGGGGCGCGAGATCGCTTTGATTTCATTGAGAGAATGCTTGCCAAAGGGGCGTCGCGGCGTCGTATCATGCGCTCGCTTTTTATGATCGCCCGACTCTGTCTTCTTTTCGCCCTCAGCACTGTTTTTGTCACGGCTTCGCAGCCGACTTCGCTCGCTGATATGCCAGATGCGAACCCGGAGGCGGAGTTGAAGTCGTTTGTGGTGCCGGAGGGCTTTGAGGTGAATCTGTTTGCGGCGGAGCCGATGATTCAGAAGCCGGTGCAGATGAACTGGGATGCGCAAGGCCGGCTGTGGGTGGTGACGAGTTCGACTTATCCGCACATCAAGCCGGGTGAAGAGGCGAAGGACCAGGTGGTGGTGCTGGAGGACACGGATGGCGATGGCAAGGCGGACAAATCAACAACGTTCGCGGACGGGCTGCATATTCCGACGGCGCTGGTGCCGGGCGATGGCGGTCTTTATGTGGCGAATTCGACCGAGGTGCTGTTTTTGAAGGACACGAACGGCGACTTGAAGGCGGACGAGCGTACGATCTTGCTGAGCGGCTTTGGCACGGAGGACACGCATCATCTGCTGCACACGATGCGCTGGGGCCCGGAGGGGATGCTGTATTTTTTGCAGTCGATCTACATCCACACGCACATGGAGACGCCGCATGGCATCCGCCGGTTGATGGGCGGCGGCATTTGGGAATTCCGGCCGGAGACGCGGCGGGTGGAACTGATCAGCAAAGGGTTGGTGAATCCGTGGGGCTTTGAGTTTGATCGCTGGGGGCAGAGCTTCGCCTGCGATGGCGCAGGGGGCGAAGGGGTGAACTTTATTTTTCCAGGCAGTGTATTCGCGACCTCTCCGGGGGCGAAGCGCATTGTTCACGGTCTGAGTCCGGGGCAGCCGAAGCAGTGTGGGCTGGAGATCATCGAAGATCCGCATTTTCCGGCGGACTGGCAGGGGACGTTTGTGCTGAATGACTTCCGTGGCAATCGCGTGAACCGTTTTAAGCTCACACCGAGCGGCAGCAGCTACATCGCCAAGCAGATGCCGGATGTGTTGGCGAGCACGCATCGGGCGTTTCGGCCGATTGATGTGAAGATGGGGCCGGATGGCGCTCTTTACATCGCCGACTGGTACAATCCGATCATCCAGCACGGCGAGGTGGATTTCCGCGATGCGCGGCGCGACCATGAGCATGGCCGTATCTGGCGGGTGACGGCGAAGGGCCGCCCGCTGAGCGCAAAGCCAAAAATCGCCGGCGCGGCGACGGGTGAGCTGCTGGAGATGCTCAAGAGCGATCGCAACTATGTGCGGCGTTTTGCGAAGCGGGAGCTGCGTGATCAAGGCGCAGCCAAGGTGACGACGGAAGTGGATGCATGGGCGGCGAAACTCGACGTGACGAAGGAAACCGACGCGCATGCTTTGCTCGAAGCGGCATGGGCACGCGAAGGTGTGAATGCGTTCTCGCCGACGATCTGGCGCAAGCTGTGGGAAAATAGCGACTATCGGATTCGTGCGGCGGCGCTGCGCATTTTGAGTCATCGCTGGAAGGAATTCCCGGACGCGATGAAGGTGCTCGAGAAGGCCGTGGCAGATGAAAATGCCCAGGTGCGGCTGTGGGCGCTGGCGGTGCTGGCGGACATGCGCAAGCCGGGGGCGATTAGCCTTGGATTGAAGGTGCTTGACCAACCGATGGATGAGTCGCTGGATTTTCTGCTGGAGTTGACCTGCCGCGAGCAGGCGGACGTGTGGATGCCGGCGGTGGTGGGCGGCAAGCTCAAGCTCGACGAGCGGCCCAAACATCTGGTCTATGCGATGAAAAGCACGGGACGCAGCGATGCGCTGCCGCCGTTGTTTGCGGCATTGAAGAGCGGTAAATTAAGCGCCGAAGATGCTGCGGCAGTGCTCGGCATGGCCGGTGATGCGGCAGATGTGGCGCAGGCGAAGGTTTTGAGCGACATGGTCAATGACGCGGCGATGGGGCCTTACTACATCGGGTTGCAGGACGCACTGGTGAAGGCGGCGACAGATCGCAAAATCATCCCGGAAGGGGCCAAGGAGACCGTGATGGCGTGGTTTGACCGCCCGGAGCCGCATGTGGTGCATCGCGCGGCGATTTTGGCGGGTCTGTGGAAGGTGGAACCGACGCGTGAGAAGCTCGTGGCGCTGCTGACGGACGCGAAAACGCTCCCGGCGATCCGTAATGGCGCGACACGCGGTCTGACGGCGCTTGGCGGGGTGAAGACGCGGGATTTGTTCGACAAATTGTTCATGGAATCGACCGATGGCGGTCTGCGCGGGCTCATGATCGACGGATTGACCACGGTGGGGCCGCAACTGGCGGCGAAGCGGGCGGTGGAGTTTCTGGCGAAGGCCGATGTGGCGGCGGCGAAGCCGGTTTTGACGGCGTTTTTGAAGAACAAGCAGCTTCCAGGCGTGCTGGCGAAGGAACTGGCGGGCAAGACGATTCCTGACCTCGTGGCGGTGGAAGGCATCCGCATGGTGACCTCCCGCGGCATTCAAGGACCGCTGGCCGATGCACTCAAAACGGCTGGCAGTGTGAAGCAGATGGACAAGCCCCTCACGCCGGAAGAAATGACCGTGCTGGTGGCGAAAGTGAAGGCGCACGGTGATCCGGCGCGTGGTGAGGCGGTGTATCGTCGTCAGCAGCTTTTGTGCATGACTTGCCACGCCATCGGCGAGTCGGGCGGGGTTTTGGGGCCAAATTTGGTGAGCATCGGCGCGAGTGCGCCGGTGGATTATTTGATTGAGAGCCTGCTGGAGCCGAGCAAGAAGATCAAAGAGGGCTATCACATGGTCATCGTGAGCAAAAAGGACGGCGGAGTGGTTTCCGGCGGCTTGGTGAACGATGGGGCGGAGGAGTTGACGATTCGTGACCCGGCCAATCAGATCGTGAAGGTGGCCAAAGCGGCGATTGCCAACCGCCAGATGAGCCCTGTGAGCATGATGCCGCCCGGCATGACGGCGAGTTTGCGCGAAGATGAGTTCGTTGATCTGGTGCGCTTCCTGTCCGAACTGGGCCGCGAAGGGGCCTACAAGACCCAACCGAATCGTTATGTGCGGACGTGGAAGGCGATGAGCAAGATGGAGCAGAAGGACATCGACCATGTGCGCCATGTGGGCAGCTTTGCGCTGAACGACGAAAAATACGCCTACCCGTGGCAGATGGCCCTCAGCCAGGTGAACGGGGATCTGCCGCTGGCCGATCTGCCGGCGGCGCAGAAGATGTATCCATGGTTCCCGAAAATCGTGCAGTTTGGCCTCAAGCTGGATGCGGCAGGGAAAGTGAAGCTGGGCTTCAGTGTGGTGAAAGGCATCGTCGTGGCCGTGGACGGGGTGGAACTGAAGGAACTGAACCCGCAGCAGGAGCTGGACTTGAGCGCGGGCGCACATCGGATCAGCATTTTGGTCACGCGGGACGCCGGGGAAGTGGCGGGTTTGCGGGTGGAAATCCTAGACGGTGCCGCAGTGGCGGTACCGTGAGGATTTGCAGAGCTGAAATTTGGTATTGCCCATGTATTTGCATTGACGCATTGGGTGCGTTTTCGCTATTCTGAACGCGCAGCCTGAAATCGCTGTCATACACCGCAGAGTTTCCAGACCCAAGCCGTCCCTTGCAACCCATGAGAAAACGTCCCAATCGCCTGACAGAAAACGAGCTGCTCGCCCTGTCCTTCTGCAGTGACTTTTTCATGCGCCCTGCCGGTGATCGCCGGTCGCCCCTTCAGGCCCAAGGGCCGGCTTGCTGAGCCGCCCGTTTTTGCCCGAATTTCAAAACATTTCCCCCGCCCATTTCCAGACAACTTTTTTGATGAAAACACTTCGACACAATCGCATCCTCCTTGGCTGGTTCATGACCGTGCTGGTGTTCTGCCTGCAAGTCGCCACGCCCCTGCGTGCCGCGACGGTGTTGTGGAATCCAGGTGGATCATCCAGCGGGTCTGGAGATTGGGACACGACCACGGCGAATTGGGGGCCTGGCGGCGCTTCAGTCTGGAACAATGCGGCCAATGACACGGCGCAGTTTGGGGTTTCGGGATCTGGTCCTAGTCGTGTGGATATCAAGGCTCCGGTGTCTGTTGGCGGGCTGATTTTTGATGCCAATGACATGCTATTGATCGCGTCTGGCCTCACGCCAGAAACGAACACATTGAACTTTGCGGGGGGGGCGACGCCGACGATCAAAATCAAGGGCGACTCCTCGCTAGGATCGGACAGGGTGGCAAATATTCAGGCAAGGCTGACGGGAACGCAGGGGCTCACCATTGAGTTTGAGGACACTGCTGGCAGTCCCGGGGCGGCTTATGGTGTGGTGAAGTTTGGCGAGGCGGGATTCAATCTTGGCAGCACGTTGTCCGGGAATATCACCGTGAAGAACAAGGCGGGCCTGGCGGTGAGCGTGGCACCTTCGGATCTGGTCGCTGGAAATCACCCGCTGGGAGCTGCGAACATCATCACTCTCGAAGGTGGATCGAAATTTGAGATCAATGGAGCCAAGACCTCCTTGGGCTTGTCGGGGCGCGTATTCGACACCAATGGCACCGGCAACACCAGCCGGGTCGATTTCACCGGAACTGCGGATGCAACGCGCACCGACAACTTGCTCAATAACCTGAACATCAATGACACCAACAAGGCGGTGCAGTGGCAGGGCAAGGTGGAGATCAACACGGCGGGAGCCTACACTTTTTTTGCCAGTTCCGACGATGGCAGCAGAATTTTCCTCGACGGTCAGCTCGTGATGAACAATGACGGTGGCAAAGGAAGCACGGACCTGTCGAGCGCGCCTATTTTCCTTTCGAAGGGGCTGCATGACATCCGGGTTGATTATGTGAACGGCGGTGGTGGAGCGAACATCAATCTGGGTTATGCAGGGCCGGACACTAATGGTGCCAACGGTCAGACGCGGGTGGTCATCCCGTTCAGCAGCCTTTATCGGGCGGATGTGAACAACACGGCCGGTGCAAGCACCGCGCTGCAGCTGGGCAATGGACTGAATGTGACGGGGAACGCACTGGTGGATCTGCGCAACGCGAACTTCAGTTCCGCCCAACTGGGACGCTTGCAAATCCACAATGGCGCGACACTGAGCGTGAATTCGACGACGCTGACTGGAAACCAGGTCGTGGGAGACGGTGCTGGTTTTGGCAAAACGCTGCGGTTTGGCGGCACCACAGGCGATCCAACGATTTTCGGGACGCCGGCTTCGTCTGGCCCCCAGACGGTGACCATCGCCTCGGATGTGAATGTGGCGTTTGACGGCGTGGTCTCTGATGAGGCGCGCGCGATGACGATTGATAAGACCGGAGCAGGCTGGCTTTACTTTAACCAGACGGCGAATGCCAACATCCTGGGGAGTTCCAGCACCATTCGCATGACCGGCACGTCTTCGTCCCAAACCGCCACTTTTGGCAGTTACGATGACAGTTCCTACAAGAGCACTCTGACAACAACCGGCACCACGGAGGAGCAGCTCAAGGAGCTCCTTGGAAGGACGGTCAGCGGCAGCGGCATTCCGGCCGGAGCCGTGGTTGTTGAGATCGTTAATGCGACGACCTTCAAGATTTCAGGAAACGCTTCCTCTCTCCAGGCGAGCACGAACCTGACCTTCTCAAAAAATCCGACGCTGGTGCTGACTGGTCAGCCGGGCGGCAACAATCCGATCGGTTCCGCCGGTGTCGTGCTGGCTGGTGGTAATCTGGTGCTGGACTCGAAGGGGGCGACTGCGGCGGGTGTGGGGCCGGTCTTTAACAATGCGGTCACAGTGAATGAAAACGCGGTGATCCAGTCGGTGGCGAATGCTTCTACGCTGACTCTGGGAGGAAACATCAGCATCGCCGCGAACAAGTCGCTGGTGCTGGACGCGATCGCCGGTGGACGTCCTTTGCCTGATCCGGGCGCCACTCTGATTATCTCCGGAGGCATCACTGGAGACAACACCACGACGCTGGTGATCCGCTCCACCCAGAAAAACGCGGTGACCACGATCAGCGCGGTGAATGCGCTGGCCAACGGGGTGGTGCAGCAGACCGGATTTGATGCGCAAAGCGGCGTGGTGACCCTCACGGGCAACAACTCGGGCTTCAATGGCACGTTGAACTTCGAGCCCGGTTCGAACCTGCGCGTGGAAGGGGTCAGCGCGCTTTCGGGGAAGACGTTTGTGATGGCGGGTGGCACCTTGCAGCTTCTGGATGACGCTGACGGCACGGGCGGCACGCAAAATCTGGCGTTTAACCATAACATCACTTTGACGGGTAATTCTGCGATGACGATCGGGCGCACGGCCACCATTCAGGCCCCCTATTTCCTCCAGGCGGCGAACAAACGGGCGCAGATCAGCAGTTTGAGCATGGGACGGCAGACGCTAACGCTTGCCAATAACAATGGTTATGGACTCCAGGTGACGGGTTCCACGACTCTGACCGGCACTCCGACATTCACGGTCAACAATGCAAGCGCCTCCAATGTGGTTCAGGGGCTCCAACTGTCCGGGCAGATCACGGGAACGGCCAGCATTCTGAAAAACGGCGGTGGCACGCTGGTGCTGGACAACAACACCAACAGCTTCGGCGGTCCGGTGAATTTTTCCGCCTACGGGGTCAGCGCCACGCCCACGCTGACGGTTGAAAGCGTGAACAATCTTGTCACCGGTCAGCGCCTGCAGACCAGCGCCGGCATCAGTGCTGGAACAGCCGTCACGGCCATCAATGTGCAGAATTTTGCCGGAAGTGTCGCATCCGGGGGCACGGTGGTCACGCTGGCCGCCACTGGCGCGTTTGCGGTTGGCATGCCTGTGAGTGGTGCGGGTATTCCTTTGGGAACAACGATCACCGCCTTCAATGACAACGTCACCAATACCACCACCGGCAGCACCTTCTTTACTCCCAATATTCTTTCAAGTGTTCAGGGGGGCACGAGTGACTTCCGGGTGGGGATGCCGGTCACCGGCACGGGCATCCCGGCAGGCACGGTGGTGGCGGCAATCGTGGATGGCTCCACCCTGCGCCTGAGCCAGAACATCACGCAGGACAATCCCACCTTGGTGCGCCGGCAGGTGACGCTCAGCCAGGCCGTCACCACAAGTGATCCGACCTTGGTCAGGTCGCAGTTGACGTTGAACCAGAATGTCGCCAGCGCGGGGACGCAGACGGTGAACGCCAACTCGATGGTGAACGTGTCCGCCGGGGTACTGGCCTTTACCAGCGACGGTGCCTTCGGTGCGGCGACCAATGAGATTTTGGTCAACACCAACTCTGCAACGGTCGGCCTGAGAGCGGATGGCACCTTCTCCATTCCGAACACACGCACGATCATCTTCAACCAGGCGAGCAATTCGCTGGAGGTGACCGCAGGCAACACGCTGACGATGGATGGAGCCTTCACCTTCACCAACGCGAACAACAATCTGCAGAAGAACAACCGCGGGACCTTGTTGCTGACCGGGTCACAGGGAGCCTGGAACGGCAACCTTACGGTGGGTCAGGGAGTGGTGCGCATCAACAACGCGGCGGCTCTTGGAAACGCAGGGTCGTTCGATTTTGGCAGCAACACGGCCACGGCGTCCACCCTGATTGCCAATGTCGCGGCGGCGCTTGAACTTGCCGGTGGCATCACGGTTTCGGAGTCGCTGGTGTTCACGCCAGGCAACAATGTCACCTCCAACGGCATTAATGGTGCTGGAGCTCTGCGCAGCGTTTCCGGCAACAATGTGTGGAACGGCACGATGACCTTTTCCGGTGCCAGCAGTGCAAACGGTGAGATGCGTGCAGCAACCATCGGGGTTGATTCAGGCTCGACACTGACCATCAACGGTGTGCTCACCGGACGAGTGGCCACCAGCGACAGTAATCGAGGATCATGGTTTGGCCTGGTGGGTGCGGGAGATGGCACCATCAACACAGCGATGCAGGTCAATGGAAACCTGGCGAATGGAACCTTCTCACTTGTACAGGCTGGCACGGGCACCTGGACACTGACTGCAGCCAATGCGTTCCCGGGACAGAATGTCTTTGTGAACCGGGGAACACTGGTCCTCAATGGCGCGGGTGCCTTGGGTGCCCCTGGCACCAGTGGCGGCACAGGCACGGTGTTTGTCACATCGGGCGGGACGCTGAGTCTGAATAGCACGGGCACCAACACCAGCAACCGTCTCGGCGCGCGTGACTTGACTCTGCATGGGGGTCTGTTCAACATCCTGGGCAACAGTTCGGCCGCCACCAGCGAAACCACTGGGGCGCTGACATTGAATGCCGGCCACTCCATCGTCACACTCACGCCGGGGAGCGGCCAGCAGGTGACCCTGACCACGGGTGCGGTGACGCGCAACTCAGGTGGCACCGTCCTCTTCCGCGGCACCGGCCTGGGCACCGCGAACGCTGAACGGGCCAATGTTCAAGCCACAGGCACGGGTTTTGTTTTTGTCGGGCAGGCCGGCGGCATCAACACGACAAACAAGGGCATCCTGCCGTATGCGATCATCGATTCCTCGTCCTCCGGTTTGGGAACGTCCTTCGCCACCGCTGACTCGGTGACGGGCACTCTGCGTGCCCTGGCCGGAACTGAGTTTGTCACGACCATGACGAACAACCTCGGCAATGTGGCCACGCCGCTGAATATCTCTCTCAGCAGCACCCAAGGAGTGTCGAACGCGCTCTTGGGCAATACGATGGTGGTCAATTCACTGACCTTGAACAGTGGCGGCGGCATTTCAATCAACTCAGCCCAGAGCCTCCTTCTGGACAGTGGCGGCGTTCTTGCCCTCAGCGGCAACACGGGGATCAGCGGCGGGAGGCTGTCCACCTCCAGCAACCGCCAGTTCATTTTTCACGCGGTCGGGGATCTGAATGTGACCTCTGCCATGCACGGCATTTCAGCAGGCTTGGCCAAGGCCGGGACCGGGGTGATGACTTTGTCCAACCAGCAGTTCTACACCGGCGTTACTGTGGTGAACCAAGGCACACTCAAGCTTGCTGGTGGAACCAACACGCTGTTCTTCAACAACGACTTCGCCCTGCAAGGCGGCTCGCTTGACCTCAATGGAACCGCCCAGGTGCTCAACATCCTGCGCACAGACACTTCGGTGGCCCAGAATGCCAACTTCATTCCGGGGACAGGCGGCAGCGTGATCAACAGTTCCGGCACGCAGGCGACCTTGGGCATTGTCAATGCGGGCGGCAGTTTTTCCGGCACCATCGACGGCAATGTGGCGCTGGTGCGCTCCACCAATGCCGGCAGTTTCAACGACTGGAACATTTACACGGCCAATACCTACACTGGTGCCACCCTGCTCAATGGCGGACGCACTCAGTTGCTTGGAAATGCGACGCTGGGAAGCACCTCCTCCCTCGAAATCAGCCAGGCCACGCTGCTCATCACCAACAACAACGCCTCCAGCATCCTCGACCAGCAGGTGGACAACCGGGTCAATGACGCGGCCGCGATCCTGATGCGTGGTGGCATGCTGCAATACCGGGCCCGCAACGGCTTTGAGGGCACGGAGGCATTCGGTGCGCTCACCTTGGCCCAAGGCAACAGCATCATTGACGTGGCCGAGCCCGGCACCGGCATTCACAGCTCCACGGCAACCTTTGCCAGCCTGGCGCAACAGGCAGGTTCCCACGGCACCTTGCGTTTCTTCAATGTGGATGGCGCGCAGGGCAGTCTGGCCCGTGTTTTTGCCGACAGCATCAATGGAGTGGCCACCACCACTGTTGGTGCTGGCCTGAGCAACCACCTGATCGGCGGCTGGGCCCTGTTCGAGCGCGAATTTGCCAGTTACACGCCTGGCACCGGGGTTGGGGCGCTCAATGGAGTGGGGTACGCCGGATACTCGCCAAACGGCATCAACGGCGGCACCGGGACGGACAACATCCGCCTGACATTCCCCGATGTGGCTTCCACCGGAGCCGTGGGGCAAAATACCCTGACCATCGCCAGCACGGCTGGACTCACCCCGGGGGATGCGGTGCTCGGCAACGGCATTCCTGCGGGTGCACAAGTGGCCTCCATCATTGACGGTACACAATTCACCCTCAATACCACCCTGGGAACGGCCAATCCGACACTGAACCTGCCCAAGACCGTGGCACTCACCGGCAACCGCACCATCAACAGCCTGGCGATGATCGTTTCCGGGGACAGCACCCTCGACCTGGGTGGTTTCACGTTGAATCTGACCAGTGGGGGCTTGATCGCCTCCCAGGGGTTCAGCACCACCAATGCCCAGGTCACTGTCGTCACCAGTTCCACCACCAGCAATATTGTCGAACTGGCCAGTGTGCCGCAGAACCTTGTCATCGGCTCGACTTTGCTCGGTCGCACCGTCACGGCCATCAATGGACTGAATGTGACGCTCGATGGCAATGCGAACACCACCAGCAGCACGCCAACCGCGCGTGATTACGTCAGCGGTTTGGTCATGCCGATCCAAATCCAGAACGGCAATCTGACCGCCGGAGGCGCACCCAACACGGCGGCAGATCTTTATTTGCACGCCATCGGTTATGCGAACGGCAACGGCAACGTGCAGAATCGCGATGTCCTGGTCAGCTCCAACATCGTGAACAATGGAGCGGGCGCGCTGACGCTCGTCATCAACGGCACGGAAGGCCGCGGCAGCTTTGGGGGCATCAGCGACTTCCGCACCAATGAGGTGGTGCTCAGCGGCAACAACACTTATAGCGGTGGAACTTTTGTGAATGCCGGCTTTGTGGTGCTGAATTCCGCCGTGGGAACGGCTTTGGGCACAGGCAACGTGACCATCACCGGCGGTGCCAGCACCAACGGCAACGGCTTCATGGAGCGCACCACCACGGTGATGCTTGGCAGGTCGGGTCAAATCGCGAGCACCGCCACGGTTTCCATGCTCGGCGGTTCCACGCTCGAGCTCAACGGCTTCAACCAGACGCTCGGTGGACTGATCTTCAACAACACCGGTGGCAACACGCCAACACTGCACGCGGGCACGGGTGTGCTGACGCTGAATGGCAATGTCACCGCCACCTCGTCTAATCTTGGCAGTGTCTCGACCGTGACCACGGGCTCCATCTTCTCCCGAATCATCAATGGCAGCAATCAGATCACAGTGGCAGATTCCACCGGCATTGCCTTGGGAACGTTGGTGACGGGAACTGGCATCACCGCCGGCACTTTCGTCACCGCCAAAAGTGGCACGACATTGACGCTCTCCGCCAGTGCCACGGCCACGGGCAACAATCTGCTGAACTTTGCCGATGCTGGCTCGGTGGCTCTGGGCGCCACAGACCGCGTCTTCGGTGTCTCCGCAGTCTCCGCGAATGGAGTGAGTCTCGCCCCGCTGCTTCCCAGCTTGAACGTGGCCGGCGTCATGACGGGCACGGCAGGAATCGACAAGACGGGCAACGGTCTGCTCCAGCTTGGTGGAGCGAGCACTTTTAGCGGAGGCGTGGATGTGCAGGCGGGCGGTATCTTGGTCGCTGCCAGCAGCACATTCAACACAGGCACTGCCGGCGGCGTCTCTGCCGGTCCGCTGGGCACGGGTGCCGTGACGCTGGCTGCAGGCACCCGCCTGCTGTCGAACGGCAACTTCATCGTGGGCAACAACGTGACCGCCGCGGGGGATTTCAACTTTGACAGCACAGTGGCGGCAGGCACCAACCTCACGCTCAGCGGCACGGTCACTCTGCCGGGCACGCTCACCATTAACGTCAACAACCCTGGCATGACGGCCGCTCTGGGCACCATCAGCCGCACGGGCGGGGCTGGAGCCATCGACATCACGAAGACCGGCCTCGGCACGCTGGCCTTGGGTGCGTTGACGGGGGGAAGCACAGTCAATTTGGCTCTCAATGGCGGCAGTTTGGCCCTCCTGCATGATGGAGACGGCACCGGGTCGAGGCAGGTCATCAATTCCGGTGTCACGCTGACCTCTGCGAGTGCTCTGAACCTGACGGTGGGTCGTCTGGGCGGCACCTATGCGCCGCTATTCACCACGGCTTCGAACAAGTCCGTGCAGTTGGCTCTCGCTTCCACACTGAGCGGTCCCTTGTCGGTTACCAATAACTTTGGCTACGGCTTGGAAGTCACCGGTGGGGCCACTCTGGGCACCGGACAGATCATCAGCGTTGCCAATGCCTCGGACTCCAATCTGGTGGCGGGCCTCACCTTCACTGGAGCGGTTGGTGGTTCTTCCGGCATCGTCAAAACCGGCGCAGGAACGCTCGCACTGACGGGGACGAACACCTTTACCGGGTTGTTGGACGTGCAGGGCGGGGTGCTCGCGGTGAACAGCGACTCTGCATTGGGGAATGCCGCCAACCAGGTGGCCTTGAACGTCAATGCCGCCACCAGCGCTGGTTTGCGTGCCACAGGCTCGTTTACCACCAGCCGTGTGATCCAGCTCAACCGCGCCAGCAATGCCATTGAGGTGACTGCGGGCAACACGCTGACGCTGAACGCAGCGTTTACCTTGGGCGCGGTGGGCAACGCGCTCCGCAAGAATGACAACGGCACGCTGGTGCTGGCTGCTGCAAATGGAACTTGGACGGGCGGGCTGACCATCGGAGCGGGCGCGGTGCGGGTCACGAACAACAGCTCGCTGGGAACCACCACCGGGACCACGACGGTGACCGGCACCGGGGCCGCCCTGCAACTCGGAGGCGTGACGACCGCCGAGCCGCTGACATTGAACGGGACGGGCATCGATAGCGCAGGTGCCTTGCAGGCGTTCTCCGGCACGAACACCGTCAGCGGTGCCGTCACTCTTGGTTCCGCGACATTCATCGGTGCTGCTTCGGGTGCCACCTTGAATCTGACCGGCACTCTCAGCAGTGCGCAGGCATTGACCTTCACCGGAGCAGGCACCATCAACAAAACCACCACCGCCATCGGCGCGGTCAACTCCATCACCAAGCAGGGCAGCGGCACCTTCACCCTGGGGGTGACCAGTGGCTCCTTTGTTGGCGGTCTGGTCATCAACGAAGGAACGTTCACCATGAACTCCGGCGTCACGATCGGTGGCACGGGAACGATCACGGTGCAGGGACCGTCCGGCGTGCTGGATTTCCAGGGCGGGCTGGATCATGTGACTGGCGCACGTTCACTGTCGCTGACCGGCGGCACCTTCAATGTATCCGGCGGTGCTGGCACCACGGAAATCATGGACGTGCTTTTCCTGAACCGCAGCAAGACCAACGTCATCAATTTCAACCCCGGCGGCACCAGCACGCTGACTTTCTCGATTCTTGGCCTCGGTGGTGACTCCGCCACCACTTTCAGCGGGACCAGCCTCGGCACCGCGACCAGCCGCATCCTGTTTACCAACGCGCCCGGGCTGACCAACAACGTGCTGCAAAGGACCACTTTCAACGGCACGGACTTCGTTTCCTACGATCACAACGGCACGGCGGCCAACACCAATGGCATCCAGGCTTTCACCGGTTACGATGTCACCAACAACATCGACAGTCTTGCTGGCACGAACAATGTGACGATGCACATCACGACGACGCCGACTTTCGCCGGAACGACAAACCGTACCGCCAACGCCATCAAGATCAACGGCACGGGCATCAACATCGGCAATGGCATCACCACCCAGGGGGCAACGCTCTCACTCACCGCCGGGGCTCTTCTCAATGTCGGCGGCAACAATTCGCTGGACGCGGCGCTGAGGATTCAGTTCAACGCCCAGGCCTACGTGGCCGTGGCAGCAGGAACGACGCTCACCAGCAACAGCCTGCTGACCGGCGGCGGTGGGTTTGTCAAAGACTTGGGCGGCACACTTGTCATCAATGCGCCGAATGACCGGGCCGGCCTGGCCAACATCAGCGGCCAGACGCTCACGGGAACCTTTGCGATCAATGCCGGGACGGTGAAATTGGGTGGAGGGAACAATACGCTGACTCCCAACCAGTTCCTCATCGTGGCTCCCGGGGCCACGTTGGACTTGAACGGCACCTCGCAGTTTGTCTTTGGCACGCGTGGAGATGGCGCGGCCCTTCAGGGCAATGCGGGCACCATCACCAACAGCGCCGTCGGCCAGGCGGCCTTCATCGTCGGTGCGGACAACGGTGGTTTCAACTGGGGCGGGGTGATCAAACAGGAGTCCGGAGCCGGGGCCATGCACTTCCTCAAGAGCAGTCCGCAGCAGTACAACCTCCTGAACGAAAACACCTACAGCGGTGCCACGGTTTTTGCCGGCGGCGTGAACCTGCTCGCCGACGGCGGCAAGCTCACCAACACCTCCTCCATCGCGGTCAACTACGCCCAGTTGCAACTCAACGACAACGTTCTCTTCGCCCTGGCAAACCGGGTGAGTGCCAGCGCCACCATCACCCTGCGTGGTGGCAGCCTGGTCTATCAGGGACGCATTCAGGCCGAAACTTCACAATCGGTTGGCAATGTCATTCTGGCGGAGGGTTACAACATGATCCAGGCGGCCAACGGCGGCACTGGCATCAATTCCGCCACGCTGAACCTCAACTCGCTGGCCCGGTCTGGCGGTTCCACCGCCACTCTGCGTTTTCCCGACAACGGCTTGGGTGCCATCGGCAGTAATGGGCGTGTGCTCATCACCACCCTCAACGGCGTCTCCACCAGCACGGCGGGCGGTGGATTGACCAACAACCTCATCGGCCCATGGGCCGTGCTGGACCGCGAGTGGGCCAGCTACATCCCGGACCTTGGTGTCGGGCGTCTGAACCAGACGGGCTTTGCAGGATATTCCATCAACACGCTCAATGGAACACCGCTGGCCACGGACAACATCCGCGCCACCGGCAGCGTCGGCCCGCTGTTTGCGGACACCACCGTGAACACCTTCGCCATGGTCAACCCGGGGGTCGCGCAGACGACGGTAAACCTCGGTGGCTTCAAACTGACCCTGCAGGGTGGCGGTTTGCTGCTTGCCCACAGTGGTGACAACCGCAACATCAGCATCACCAACGGCACCATCACCAGCGGCACGCTGAACAACCCCAGTGATCTGTATGTCCATGCGCTGCCTTACGGCGGCACGAACCGCACGGCGGTCATCGACGCGCCGATCATCGACAACGGCACCGGCGCCGTGCGCCTGGTCTTCTCCGGCAGCGACGGCGCGGCCAATCTGACGCTCAATGGAGCGAACACCTACAGTGGCGGCACGGTGGTCAATGGCGGCGTTCTTGTTGTTGGCTCCACCGGTTCGATCGGCGGCGGCGGCATCACCATCAACGGCGGCTTCAATTCTGGCAGCGGTTTCCTCTTTGTGCAGTCCGGTGGTGTGATATCTGCCAGCAACACCGTGACGATCAACGGCACCGGACAACTGGTGCTCTCCGGCGTGCAGACCCTCCAGGGCTTGGTGTTTAACGGCAATGGCGGTGGCACGACCTCGCCGACGGTCAGTTCTGGTGAAGGCCTGCTCTCCATCGGCGCAGGTGGCATCGTCTCCACGCCATCGAACCCTGCGGCGGCTCCGCTCGTCGTGGGCCGGATTGATCTCGGCGCAACGGCGAATACGGTGACCGTGAACACCTACGACTTCGGTGCTTTCACCAATTACGCCCCCACGACACCCGGCTTGGTGCTCGGCGGCCTGATTGGATCCGCCGGTGGTTTCACGAAGAATGGCAATGGCGTGCTGCAGATCAACCAGTCCACCTTCACGGGCGCAGTCAATGTGACGGCGGGCGGCATTCTCTCTGGCGCGGCCAACAGCGGTTCTCGCTTCTCCACCCTGACCCTCCAAACCGGCACCAATCTCAACCTCAACGCTCAGAACACCATCTGGGGTGCTCTGGCTGGCAATGGCGCGGTGATCAACAGTGTGACGAACTCTCCGACACTGACGGTCGGCTTCAACAATGCGGATACGACCTTCTCCGGCCAGATCAACCGTTTCAACGACTCCGCCCCGAATGCGGTGAACTTGGTGAAGACCGGCACAGGCACCATGACCGTGGATGTGACCCAGAGCACCACCGCGGCGTCCACTGGCACCGTCAGCATCGCAGGCGGCGGAATCACTTACAGCGGCGCGAATGGCAAGGCGCTGATGCCCACGCATTCCGTGCTGGATGGTGGTGTTCTCACACTCAACAACGCGACCACTGCGCTCAATGGCCGTCTTGCTTCTCCGCTGACGGGAGGAGCCAACACTCTGAACATCAGCGGTGGCCAGCTTGTGATCGTGCCGCATGCCACGACCAGTGTCACCGAAACCGTCTCGACCCTGACGGTCGCCGCCGGGGCGGGTGAGATGCTGCTGGACGCGGTGTCTGGTTCGGGAATCACTCTGAATGTGACCACTCTCTCCGGCGTGCAGTCGGGTGGCACGCTTTGGCTCCGCGGTGACTTCAATCCCGTGGGTGGCAACACCGAGAATAACTTTGCCCGGGTGTTTGTGACCAACTTCAACACGGTCGGCGGCCAGGGCGGGACTGCCAACGGCACCACGACCATGACCATCCGCCCTGACATGATCGGCTCGGCCGTGGATGGCACCGGTCTGGCCTTCATCACGCGTGACTCCGTGGCGACGAATTTGCTGCGCCCGCTGGCTGCCAATGAAGTCTCCACCTCGCTCGTCAACAACGCCAGCGTCAACACCTCCCTCAGCAGCAACGCGACGATCACCTTCAGCCAGAACATCAACAGTCTCATGCTCAACAGCGGTGGCGGCATCAGCAACGCCAACGTGGCGGCCTTTGGCAAGTTCACCTCGGCGGCCGGGCTGCTCACCGAATCCATCCGCACGGGCGGATTCATCGCCTTTGAAGGGAATGCCGGACTCAACCTGCCCGCCATCAACAGCTTAAGCAGCTTCTTCGTCTTCCACACCATCGGCGACACCACGACACTGGACGTCAACGGCTATGTGGGCAATGCCAACGGCGGCGGCTTGTGGAAGTCCGGCACCGGCACGCTGCGGCTCAATGCCCGCTCTTTCTACACCGGCCAGACCACGGTCAACGAGGGAACCCTGGTGCTCAATGGCGGTGACAACACCATTGTGGTGACTCCGACCGCCAACGTCGGTTCCTTCCAAAACCTGCTCATGAACGGCGGCACGCTGGACTTGAACGGTAACAATCAGATGGTGGGCACGCTTTTCACCACCAACCCCTTCTCCGTCGGCGGAACGGTCACAAACACTTCCGGCACGGCGGTGACATTCCGCACCAACACAGGCAACAACACGTTTGCCGGCGTTCTGGCAGGGAATTTGGCCTACGATCAGTCTGGCGGCGGTTCTCTCGTCTTCAGCAATGCAAGCACGCACACCGGGACCACGACGATCCGCGGTGGTGCTTTGATTCTGCGGGACAATGGCTTCCTTGCCGGAACGAGCGCGGTCAACGTGAACTACGCGACCCTCGACTGGGACAACACCGGTCTCAATCCCCTCGGCGGAGACAACCCTGTGCGCGTCGGAGTGGCGGTGCCGCTCAATCTGCAAGGCGGCACGCTCACCATCCGCGGCGGCGGCTCGGCGGACACGGCGGTGTCGATCAACACACTCGCCACCCTTCGCGGCGGCAGCACGGTGAATGTGTTCCCCACATCCAATGCCGGCAGCGCGGTGCAGCTCACGCTTGGCAACATCCTTCGGACCACGGATGACCATGGCACGGTCAATTTTGTCTCCAACGTCGGCATGGGCGGCTCGGGCAACAACAACAGCGCTCAAGTGCTCGTTTCCGCCGTCAACGGTCTCGGATTCTCCGCCAGCCAGATGACCAACAACCTCGTTGGCGGCTGGGCGGTGGTGAATGGCAACAGCTTTGCCACCTATAAAGATGGCGTCGGCCTGGGCGAGCTCGGTTCCACGGTGGGCGGGAACGCCTTTGCCGGTGGCAATGTCTTCCCAGGCTACAATGGCGGGGACATCACCGCCGCCGGAACCCAGTCGACCTGGAACATCAATGATGGCACCAACCGCACACTCACCGCCACGAAAACGGTGAACTCCCTGCGCATGACCGGCAACACGCTGACCCTCGGCAACGCCACCACGCCGGTGACGCTGACCTTGGGCGTCGGTTTGCTCACCAACGCCGGCACCACCAACATCAATGCCGGAAACGCGGCGTCCGTGCTGACCTCCAGCGGTTCAGAGCTCTTTGTGTTCACCAATCAGGGCACCACGAACATCACTGCCCTGATCAACGGCTCTCTGAGCCTCGTAAAGAGCGGTGGAGGCATCCTCGCCCTCAATCCCGGCACCGGCGTCTCAAACACTTACAGTGGTGGCACCTATGTCAACGCCGGCACCTTGAACCTCAATGGCGCCACCAGCACGATTGTGATCCCGGGAGACCTGATCATCAACAATGCCACGGTGAACTTTGCCAACGGCAACGTGTTCAATGCCACCACCAGCCAGATCGCCGCGGCCAGCAATGTGACGCTCAATGGTGGTTCAACGCTGAGCTTCTTCAACAACGCCGGGGCCACCACCACCACGCTGAACAGCCTCACCTTCAACAATGACGGTGGCACCACGCAACCGGGTGTGCGGTTCAACGCGCCCACCGCCCTTCACACCCTGGTACTCTCCGGCGCCAACGCAATCACCGTCGTCAACAACAACCTCGGCACCACGCCGATCATCGCCGCCGCCACCAACAACGCCGCCAATTCGGCGCTGCAGTTCAGCCATGCGGCTCCCGTGATCAATGTTTCAGGCGCTTCGCCTGTTGGCATGGTGATCTCGGCGCCCATCACGAACGCTGCCGGGGCGATCACCAAGACAGGCGATGGATCCCTCGCGCTGACGGGTGCCAGCACCTTTGCAGCGGGCTTCAATCTGAATGCCGGCACGCTGATTTTTGGCATCAACTCCGCCGGAGCCCCCGGAGCGCTGACCAGTGGCGCTGTTGGCACCGGCACGCTGGCGGTCGGTGGGGGAACCACCCTTCTGGCGGGCACTCTGTCAAATTTGACGAATTCGACGACGGTTGTCGGCTCGCCCTACGTCACGGTTTCCAGCACTGCAGGACTGTCGGTGGGGCAGATGGTCTTCGGCAACGGCATGGTTGCAGGAGCCTACATCACGAGCATCACGAACGGCACTCAGTTTGTGCTCTCCTCGAACTCCACCTTCGCCAGTACGACCTCAAACTTGAGCTTTTCGAATTTCACGGGCAATGCATTCACGGTCAACGGGGATTTCGCTTTTGGTGGCGTGAATTTCAGTCATGGCCTCTCACTGACCGGCGCGGTGAATCTCGGCTCGGCGAACCGCTCCATCAACGTGGCCAGCCCCTATGTTTCCTCCCTCATCAGCGGAAAAATCTCGGGCGCAGGCGGTGGTCTGACCAAGACAGGCGACGGTGTCCTCATCCTGACCAACAACACCAATGATTACACGGGGGCCACCACCATCAGCGGCGGCGTGCTCCGTCTCGGCATGACCAGCAACAACACAGCGGGTGCGGGAGCCGGCAATGTGCTGCCTTCCGGCACTGCGGTCACGGTTGCGCAGGGCGGCGTGCTTGACCTTGGCGGCCGCAATCAGACGATCGCTTCATTGTCCGGCGCCGGACTGGTCACGAACAGCGCCAACGTCACTGGAACCATTCCCTCCAATTTTCTCTCCAGAAATGGGCTGATCAGCACGCTTACGGTGGGTGACTCGAGCAACACCACCTTCTCCGGAGTGCTTACGGCGTCCACCACCAGCAACTTCCGTCTCGTGAAGGTTGGCAGCGGTGAATTGCAGCTCACCGGTTTGAGCAATTTCTCCGGCACCGGGCCGGGAGATCTTTCGGCACCCAGCTCCCTTCGTGTCAACGCCACGACCACGTTGAACAGTGCGGTCGTAAATTTGACGGGCGGTTCGACGACGGCAGGCCTGTTTGTGGGCATGTCCACCACGGGTGATGGCAACTCCTTCACCCCGGATGGCCTGACGATTGCGAGCATTCAAAGCGCCACCCAGTTCACCTTGAGTTCCGGTGCAGGTGTCACAGCCGGAGCCACCACATCGACCTTCAACAGAGACATCGCCGCCAACGCCGTGAGCTTCAAGGCCACCACCACGGCGAGCGGTGCGGTCGTCACTCTCACCTCCGGCACCACGGCTGGCATGTTCGTGGGCATGTCCCTGGCAGGCAGTGGGAACCCCAACATCCCCGATGGGGCCACCATCGCCAGCATTCAGAACGCGACTCAGTTCACCTTGAGCACCGGCACTGGCGTGCTCGCGGGCACCGCTGTCGATACTTCCGCCAATTCCCTGCAAATCAGGGCCACCACCACCGCGGGCAGCGCCGTGGTCAATCTCACCAACGGCACGACCACCTCCGGCATGTTCGTGGGCATGTCTCTTGCGGGCAGCGCCAATGCCAACATTCCAGGTGGTGCCACCGTGGCCAGCATTCAGAGCGCGACTCAGTTTACCTTGAGCACCGGAACGGGCGTGCTCGCGGGCACGGGCGTGGTCACCAATGTGGCCCCCCTTGCCTACAGGATGATCACCACGTCAGGGGACAACCTCGTGACCCTGACCTCCGGCTCCACGGCGAACTTCTACGTGGGCATGCCTGTGTCGGGGAATCCAAACATTCCGGGAGGCGCCACGGTCGCCAGCATCATTGACGGTTCGCGCTTCACCCTCAGCACGAACGCCACGGGTTCGAGCGTCGGCCTGGCCGCGACGAGCATCCTGGGGGGCACGCTCAGCGTCTCGAATCTGGGCAACGGCTCTGCTGCCAGCGGCATTGGATCGGGTAGCAATGCCGCGTCCGCCTTGCTCATTGATGGCGGCACCTTGAAGTACACGGGAGGCGTCACCAGCACGAACCGCAGCTTCACCATCGGAAGAAATGTCGCAGGAGCGACGGCCACCATTGATGCCTCCGGAACAGGTGCGCTGACCTTCACTGCGGGAGCGCTCGCTTACGGCACCCCGGACCAGACTCGGAATCTTGTGCTGACCGGCGCTTCAGCACCTGGCATCATCAACACCTTTGGCAGGACCGTCGCCAACAACGGCACAGGACTCACCACACTGACCAAAAACGGCACCAATACCTGGGCGCTGTCGGCGGCGAACACCTACACGGGCGCGACCAGCGTGAACGCGGGCACCTTGGTGCTTTCCGGCGGCTCGCTGGCCAACACGGCCATTAGCGTGGCATCGGGGGCCACCCTCAGTCCGTTTGCGGCCACCTACAACGCTGGAACCACCGGTGTCGTCAACGCCGGTGCCAGCCTGACTCTGGCCGTCGGTTCCACCCTGAGCATGTCCAACAATGCGGTGGGAACCTTCAACCTCCAGCAGCACTCGGGCTTTGTTGGAAATGCCATGACCATTGGCGCGGCCAGCGGCGCTCCAGTGAACATGTTCTTTGACATCGGCGGCCTCACCACGACGAACATCGACACCATCATCGTGAGCAGACCGGTGCTGCTCAACGCCAGCGGGGTGGAGGTCACCGTCAATCCTCTCTCCACGATCACCCAGATTGTGGCAGCAGGGGCTCCGACCACTCCCCAGTTCTACAACTTGATCACAGGCTCGAGCTTCTCAGGCACCGCAGCCAGCCTTACCAGCAACGGCCTTCTCGTCGGTTCCCAGGACGTTTTGGGTAATATCAGTGCGACCGTGAACCCGACGATTATCACGGGACTGGCCAGCACGGTGGGCTTGAACATCGGCATGCAGGTGACCGGCAGCGGGATCCCCGTCGGTGCCACCATCACCGCAGTTGGCGTCAACTCTGTCACCATTTCTCAGGCGGCCACCAGTACGATCACCGCCAACGAGCTCAATTTTACCAATGCTTACAAGCTCACGCTCAACACGACCGGCGCTCTGCGTCTGGGCGTGGAAACGGTGGTTGCCAACAGTTGGTTCTGGGACGGCTCGGAGACTAATTCCAACTGGGACACGGCCAACAACTGGAGTTCTCTAGCCACAGGCACCGCCTCGGGTGCCGTGCCAGACGTGGTGGACAGCGTCTTCATGACCGCGAACTCCGCCGCCCGCCTCAACAACACGCTCGGCGCGAACATCCAGATCGGCCGGCTCACCTTCACCGGCACCGGAACCTCCGCCGCCACTGGCTCAGTGACAATCAGCGGCGCGCCTGGGGCCGACAGGCTGACCATCGGAGCAGGTGGCATCGTGGTGAATACCGGTTCCGGGGCGCATACGATCAACTCCAGCGTCAATGTCATGCTGGCAGCCAACCAGACTTGGAACATTGGCAACGTGGCTGGAAATGCTCTCACGGTGAATGCGCTTGTGAGCGACATCGGAGCGGGCATGGACCTCACCAAGGCCGGCACGGGCACCCTGAAGCTCAGCAACACCGCCAACACTTACCGTGGGGTCACCCGCATCTCGGGCGGTGTGCTCGAAGCGGTGACGCTCGCCAATGGCGGAACGGCCAGCAGCATCGGCTCCGCCGCGGATGATGCTTTGAACCTCGTCATCACCGGCGGTGCCACCCTGCGCCACACTGGCAGCGGCGGCTCCACGACCGACCGGCTCTTCTCCATCGGCACGGGCGGCGGCACCATCGAGTCCGCCCACGCCACCAGCGCGTTGGTCTTCAATGGCATCGGTGCCATGGGCTTTGATGGTGTGACCACCGCACGTACTCTGACGCTGCGCGGTATTAGCACTGGTGCCAACACGATGATGGTGGCCATCGGCAACAACACCGGAGCCACCTCGCTCACCAAGACCGACGCGGGAACCTGGATCCTCACCCCCGGGAACGGCCTCACCGCAGTGGCGGGCACCATCAATGGCACCACCACGGTGGTGGCTGACGCCACCGGCCTGGTGGTGAACCAGCTTGTTTCAGGCGCGGGCATCAAGGCCGGATCTTTCGTCACGGCCATCTCAGGTGATTTGCTCAGCTTCAGCCTGAACCAGACCAGTGAGTCGATGGCTCCGGCTGACACCGTGGTCCTGAACAGTCCTGGTCACGGATACTTTAATGGTCAGAAGACGGATGCGAACGGCACTGTGAACCCGGAGGGTGAATACACCGTCACCGTTATTGACGCGAACAATGTTTCCCTGTTCAAACCGGCCGAGACCAGCCGCAGCATCGCCTTTGATGCCGCTGCCGGCAATGGTTACACCGGGGCCACCTCCATTCTTGGCGGTGTGCTGAGCGTGGCGGATCTAAAAAACGGCGGCATCGCCAGCACCATCGGCGCCTCCAGCAATGCGGCGGCCAATCTCGTCCTGAGCACCGGCACGCTGCGCTACACGGGTGCCGGCTCCACCACGGACCGCCTCTTCACTCTGACCACCAGCGGCACGATTGAGGCCAATGGCACCGGCGCGCTCGTCTTTTCCAACACCGGAGCGCTCAGTGGCATCGGCACCCTGACCTTGAGGGGCACAAGTGCCCCGGCGCTGCTCAACACGCTCACTCCCGTGCTCTCCGGTGCCAGCTCCATCGTCAAGACCGACGCCAACACCTGGGTGCTCGCCGGAAACAACACCTACACCGGAACCACGACCATCTCCGAGGGCACGCTGCGGGCTTCCAAGATCGTCGTCAGCGGTGGCAACAGCAATCTGGGCAGCGCGGCATCAGCCGTCGTGCTCGGTGCCGCCGCCACACAAGGCACGCTGGTTTACACTGGCAACGCTGCCACCTACACACGCGGTTTCACCGTCAATGCCGGCGGTGGCCGCCTTGATGTCGCCACCAGCGGCCAGACTTTAACCGTGGGCACGGGTGGCATCACCACGGCGGGAGTCTTCACCGTGGGCGGGGCAGGGAATACGACCATCACCAGCACCATCTCCGGTGCAGGCAGCCTCGTGAAGAGTGACGCCGGGGGCTTGATCCTCGGCAGCGCCAGCAACAGCTACACCGGCACCACCACCGTCAATGGCGGTGTTCTTCAGGTCGGCACGGCCAGTGGTCATCGCACAGGCACCGGCGCCACCATCGTGAACAGCGGCGGCACCCTGGCCGGCAACGGCACCGTCAACGGCACCGCCGGCACCCTCGTCAACAGCTTCCTCGACGGCACCAACCATGTGTTCAACTCCGGCGCGGTGCTCAGCCCCGGCACGAACTTCGGTGCGGACCGCAGCACCCTGAGCTTCACCGGCAACCTGACGCTGAATGACGGCTCCTCCGCGCTGTTCCACATCAACCAGTCCACGCTGAACCAGAACGCCAACATCGTCGCCGCCCTCAACGCCAACACCTACGACTCCATCGGCGGCTACCGCGACTCGAACTTCACCTCCTGGGACGCCACGGCGATCACCCCCAATCGTCATGATTACATCGCGATCAACGGCCAGATCACCCTGGGCCAGGCCACCATCACCATTCAGGAGGTGAACAACTACCTCACCCAGGCCGGCACGGTCGGCAAAGCCCAGGTGGGGGACATTTTCAATCTCGGTGCCTGGCTGGACATCAGCGAGTTTTCCACCTTTGACGCGGGCACGAACTACCGCACGGGCGGTGCTGGCGGTGGCAATCTCGTGCTGCCCACCCTGGGTGGCGGCCTCGTCTATGACGTGAGCCTCTTCAACTCCCACGGCATCCTCGTGGCCCTCACGAAGCCCGGCGTGGTGCCGGTGCTCATGAACAGCCTGCATCTCAACCGCAGCGGCTCCTGGAACACCGCAGCCAACTGGCGCCCGTCCTCCGTGCCGAACTCCCTCGGTGCGATCGTCAACCTCACCAGCAACATCGGCACCGGTGGCACCGGCGGCCTCCATGGCACCATCTCCCTGGACGGCACCAAGAGAGTGGGTGTGCTCGTCATTGGAGACTTTGACAACACCCATCGCTTCGAAATCGTTCGTGGCTCGGGCACCGGCAGCCTGGTCTTCAACAACGGTGATTATGGCCGTGCGCTGCTGAGCAAGGTGCAGTCCAACAGCAACACGGTGGGCGTGGACATGATCAGCGCGCCAGTCATTTTGGAGAGCAATCTCCGCGTCAATGTGAACTCGGGCGGCGCCACCGCCCGCATGGACATCAGCGGCGGCATTTCCCAGGCCACTGGCTCCACCTTTGGCATTGACTTCATGGGTGCCGGACGCACCACCCTCACCGGAGCCACCGCCAACACCTACACCGGCCTCACCACGGTGTTCAGCCGTGGATCTGGCGATGCGGGCAACCCGCAGCTCCTGCTCGCCAAGACGACCAGTGTTGTCAACGCCACTCCGGTCGGCACCACTCAGCAGGTGTCCAGTGCCATTACCACACTCGGAAGCACCACGGTCAACCTCACTGGTGGTCCCAACACCAACAACTTCTACATCGGCATGCCTGTCACGGGCAATCTTACGAACATTCCAGCCGGTGCCACGGTGACCCAGATCAACAGCGCCACGCAGTTCGTCATTTCGTTGGCAGCGACGGGAGCTGCGACCGCCAACACGACCTTTGACACCCGCCGCACCGTCAACGTTGCCAGCACCACCGGCATGTATGCCGGCATGGTCATCAACGGCCACCCGAACATCCCGAACGGCACCATCGTCCAAGCCGTCAAGAACCAGACCCAGATCGTCCTGTCAGCCGACGCCACGGGCGGAACTGCCAGCAACGCGACTTTCGGCACCTACGTCGCCAACGGGGCCATCGCAGGTGACCTCAAGATCGGCAATGTGAGCATGGGCGGCCTCGGCAACGCCGTGGTGCAGCTCGGCGCCAGCGAGCAGATCGCCAACACCGCGCTCCTCAGCTTCGACTCGGGCAACGGGGCCGGCTCCACCGGCAACAACGGCAACAACTCCTACTTCAAGCTCATGGGCTTCAGCGAGACCGTGCGCGGCATTTCAGATCTCACGGCCAGTGGTGTCGTGGAAAATCTCGAGGGTGAAGGCGGATCCGCCGGCAGCACGCTCACCCTCAACACCAGCGGCACCAGTTATTTCAATGGCTTCCTGCGCGACCGCGCCAACAACACCGGCAGCGGCGTGCTGAGTCTGGTTGTCGGTGGCACCGGCACCCAAGTTATCGCGCTGGGCAACATCAGCTACAGCGGCAGCACGCTCATCAATCCGGGGGCCACCCTCGTGCTCGAAAGCGCCACGAACTTTGGCAACGGCAACGGCGGCGCCGCCAACACCGCCATCGGCTCCCGCACCATCGGCAACAACGGCACGCTCGGCCTGCGCATCAACAACGGCGCCACTTGGGGCTTCAACCGCGTGGTCTCCGGCTCCGGCGGCTTGTTGCGTGATGGCGGCAACGGCACCCTGAACCTCAACTTCGTCGCGCCGGTCATCTCCACTTACACCACCAGCGGCACGACCGTCACCGTCGCCAGCACGGTGGGACTGGCAGCGGGCATGAGCGTCTCCGGCACAGGAATACCGGGCGGTGCCACCATTCTCAGCATCATCAACGGCACCAGTTACCAGCTCTCCACCACCCCGACGGCCGCAGGTTCGAATGTGATCCTCAGCTACGGTTCCGGCCAGTTCGGCGGCGGCATCTCGGTGCTGGACGGCGGCGTCACCAACTTCAACTCCGCCACCACCGTCACCGGCGGCGGCTTCTTCCTGCGCGGCATCGAGGCGCTGACCACGGTGAACTGGGCTGCTCCGGTGAACATCCAGTCCGGCGGACTGACGCTGAAGGGCACGGGTGACAACGTGATCAACGGCGCCGTGCTCAATGTGAACTCCGCCAGCACCGTGTCCGGCGCGGTCAGCATCCTGGCCGCCGACCTGCGTCTGGCCAATGGTGGTTCCCTTTCCGGCGTGACCTCGATCACCGTCGCCGGCAGCGGCAGCACCGTCGGCGGCAATGCGGCCACGCAGCAGGGACTCAACATCGTCAACACCAACAGCTCCAACAACACCAACCGCATCAACGACACCGCGGCCATCATTCTGAACTCAGGCCGCATGACCCTCGTGGGCACTGGCGCGGCGGTTTACAGCGAGTCGGTGGGCCAGCTTTCGCTTCTTGGCGGCGCCAATATTGCTCACAGCTCGCACACGGGAGGCACCTCCAACACCCTCACTTTTACCAGCTTCGGCACGCGGGCCGCCGGCTCCATGGTGGTGTTTGGCACGGTCAACACCGCCAGCACGGATAACGGCACCCTCAACATCACCACCGCGCCGACCGTCACCAACGGCATCATCGGCGGCTGGGCGGTGCGCAATCGCTTCTCCGGCGCGGAGTTGTTTGAGTGGGCCGCCATGTCCGGCAGCTCGGTGGTGGCGCTGACCACGTATGAAACGGGTGGTGAGGGGGCCTGGGACCTCAATGACAATGTCAAAGTCTCCGGTGGCAACCACACGCTGGGTGCCAGCCGCACTATCCACTCCCTCAACATCCAGGACACGACTGGCCGCACCATCACCATCAAGCCAAATACCACCGCCGCCGAGCAGAGCCTCATCATCAACAGCGGCGGCATCATCTCTGCCCGGGGCACGCACACCATCGCCGGGGGCAAACTGATCGCTGGAACGCACGCCAACTCGCGCAATCCGCATGAGCTCGTCATCTACACCCCGACCAACCAGCTCAACATCACCAGCGTCATCGCTGACACGACCACGCGGCTCAGCGGGAACTCCGCCAATGTGGGCAGCCTCACAGGTGCCACCATCAGCGGCACCATTGTCACGGTGACCTCCACCGCCGGCCTGGAGATCGGTGCGGCAGTCACTGGCGCAGGAATCGCTCCTGGCACGACGATCGCCAGCATCACCAACGGCAATACCTTTGTGCTCAGTCAGGCGGCGACGAATGCCAGCGGCGTGGCGCTGACCTTCGCGGATCTCACCAACGTCGTCACCGGCATCAACACGACGGGATTGACGGCCGGCATGCGCCTGGTTTCCCCGGAAGGCTTCCAAGGGCCTGCCACCATTGTTTCAGTGGACTCCACTGGCCAGATCACGCTCGACCAGGCGGTGAATGTGCGCAGCGGCGTCAATCTTGACTTCATCCAGCAGTCCACCAGCCTGGTGAAGGCCGGGGCCAACACCCTCGTGCTCAACCCGACACTGAGCATTGGCACCAACGGCCTGATGAACCCGAACAGCTTCGACGTCGTCCTGGCTGGCGGTTCCGTCAACACCGGCATCGTGGTGGGAGCCACGGTCACGGGTGCGGGCATCGACCCCGGCACCACGGTGGTGGGTCTCGTGGGCAACAACACCGTCACCCTCTCCAGCCAGCCGAATGCCGCCATCTCCAGCACACTTAATTTCACCCTGCCAAACAACTACACCGGCAAGACTTACATCAACGAAGGCGTGCTGCAGATCGCCCGCGAGAGCGACCTCGGTCTCAATCCCGGAACGTTCAGCGCCGACCATCTGACCATCAACGGCGGCATTCTGCGTGTCAGTTCGAATCTGGTCTTCAATGACAGCAACCGCGGCATCACCTTTGGCAATGCGGACGGCGTGTTCCGCGTGGCGGACAACCAGACGCTCAGCATCGGCGCGGCCAACACCATCAACGGCGCGGCCGGACGCCTCATCTTCGCAGCGGACGGCAGCAGCCGCGGCGTCATGGTGGTGGCGGGGAACAACGACCTGACGGGCGGCATCGAGACCAGCGGGGCGCAGCAGACCACCAACGGCACGCTTTCCTCCACCTTCAGCAGTGGCCTCACCACCGTGACCGTGGGCACCACGGCAGGTCTGGAAGTGGGTGCGAGCGTCACAGGCACCGGCATCGCCGCAGGCACCACCATCGCCAGCATCACCAATGGCACCACCTTTGAGCTGTCCGTCGCAGCCACGGCCAATGGCACGGGACAGAACCTGACCTATGAAGGATTCAACGCCCTCAAGCTCACCGGCAACAACACGATTGGATTCGTGCGCACCGTCGGCTCCACCATCGCGCTGCTCGGGAACAACACCCTCACCGGAGACATCTCGGTCAACTCCGGCCTGCTCAGGCTGGGTGGCAGCAACCAGTTCAATGGTCTGCTGAACGTCACGGCGGGAGACGTGCGTTTCGAGAGCGACACCGGGCTTCAAAGCACCACTGGCGGCTATCAGCTCGCCACGGACGGCATTGTGGACCTCAACGGCTTCTCCACCACGGTTTCCCGGATCAGCGGCTTGGGAGCGGTCACCAACAATGGTCTGGCCTCCTCCACCTCCACCCTCAATGTCAATGCCACCGAGAGCTTCACCTTCTCCGGCTCACTCATTGATGGCCAGTCCTCCTTCGGGGTGCTCGGCCTGACCAAGAGCGGCAACGGCATCCTGACCCTGTCCAACACCATCAACGGCTATTCAGGTGCGACGGTCATCAACTCGGGTGGCATCCGTGTTCTGGGGCTTGGCTTTGGCGGCTCGGTCAGCGCCATTGGCTCGTCTTCCAACGCTCCTGCCAATCTGGTGTTCAACGGCGGCTCCCTCCGCTTCAATGGTTCCTTCACCACCTTTACCGACCGTTCCTTCACCCTCGGCACCGGGGACAACGCGGGCGCTCTCATCGCGGATGGCACGGTGATCGGCGCGGAACTGAACTTTGGCATGGCGGGCTTCTCGCCAGCCGTTGCCTTCACCGGGTCTGGCAGCCGCACCTTGACCCTGGGTGGCTCCAACCGCGGGAATAACAAGTTTGACCTCGTGCTGGGGGATGGCGATGGCGGCCCCACCTCCGTGAACAAAATCGGCAATGGCACCTGGGTCATGGGTGCCACCAGCACCTACAAGGGCGAGACCGTGGTCAACGCGGGCATCCTGGCCGCGACGGTCAATGGAGCCTTTGGCGCCACCGGCGGCGCGGGCATCATCATCGCCGGTGGTACCAACGGCAGCACCTCCTTGGGCAACCAGAACGCCACCGTGGATCTGCGCAATGTCAATTACACCAATGCGCAGACCATCTTCCTCGGCGGTGGCACCCTGGCCACCAGCACCGGCTCCAGTTCATGGGTTGGTCCGGTGTTTATCACCGCAAACTCCAGCATCATCGTCGGCAGCGGGGCGTCTCTTGACCTCAAAGGCACCCTGGGTGGCGGCAATGCCATCTTCCAGGGTGGTGAGGGCATGCTCATTCTCAGCGGACAGGCCGACACCATTACCCGCAACACGGTGACCAATGGCATCGCTTCTCCGAGCCACACCATCCAGGCGGGCACCCTGCGCCTGGACTACAGCACCAACAACAACGGCAAGCTCTCCGACAACGGCCAGCTGGTCCTCGGCGGCACCCGGTTTGGCGGCAGGCTTCAACTTAGCGGCGGCAGCCATCTGGAAATCGTCGCTGGCACCACCATCGGTGCCGGGCGCAACTTCGTCGAACGCCTCAGCGGCACCGCAATCCTGCGCATGAACGGCATCGGCCGGCAGACCGGGGCCACGGTGGACTTCAGCGCCGATGACATCGCCAGCACGGACACGGACAACATCAACGGCATTCTGGGCGGCTGGGCCACCGTGGGCGGCACCTCCTGGGCCACCAAGAGCACCTTCACCGAGACGTTCGTGGACAGCGGCGTCACCACCGGGCAGGACAAGCTCATCCGCGGCCTGACGACTTACACCAACGTCGGCGCGTTCCCGGGCCCGCTTGCCAATGAGTGGGCGGTCAACGCGAACATGAACGTCATCGGCAACAGCACGCAGGACACCCGCACCGCCAACACCCTGCGCTTCCACAACTCGAACAACGTCGCGGGGAATGCTCCCTTCCGCATCTCGCTGACCGGTGTCAATGTGCTGCAGTCCTCCGGCATTCTCTTCACCCCGAACATGGCCGCCCACTCCGGGGTCATCGAAGGGACGGGCTTCCTCACCGGCGGTGCCGGTGCCAGCGCTGACCTGACCATCCTGCAGAATAACACCGGCAGTGGTTCCCTGGAAATCAGCGCCATCATCGCCAACCTCGCCCCGGCGGGCCGGAGCGGCACGCTCAACACCAACAACCAGATCACCGGCGTCAGCCTCGTGGGACTTGCTCCTGGTTTGACGGTCACCGGCACGGGCATCAATGGCGGCACCACCATCAACGCCATCACCGTCACCGACGCCTTCAATCAGATCGGCACTCTGACCCTCAGCAGCAACGCCACCGCCTCCGGCGCCACGCCGTTGTCCTTCAATCCGGTGGTCAACGGTTTGGACAAGAGCGGCATCGGCAGTCTCATCCTCTCCGGCCTCAACACCTACACCGGTACCAACACGCTCAACGCCGGCATCACCAACATCCGCACCCTCGCGGTGCAGGGCTATGGTGCGAACACCCAGCTCATCTCCTTCGCCCCGTCGCTCGGCCGCACGCTGAGTGATCTGAATGATGTGACAGGACTGACCTTTGGCATGTCGGTGACCGGCTCCTCGATCGCTGCCGGTGTCACCATCACCGCAGTCAATGCCGCGAACAAAACCGTGGCATTGTCCAACGGAGCCTTGGTTTCCCTCAATGATACGAGTGTGACCTTTGGCGGCACCACCCTTCCGGCTGCTCAGAACGGAACGTTGAGCGCCACGGTGACCAACGGCAGTTCCACCGTCACCCTTGGCAGCACTGCCGGCATCACCATCGGCCAGACCGTCTCCGGCACAGGCATTCCGGCCAACACCGTGGTCATCGCCATCATCAACAACACCCAGATCACCATTGGTGAGATCTTCGGCGGAGTCGCAGTGGCGACGAACGCCACCGCCGCTGCCTCGTCGGCCACGTTTGGCTCCAACTCCACGGCCGCCGTCGTCCGCACCGCCGACACAGACAGCGGCGCCCGTGTCGTCGTGGGCAGCACGCTGGGCATGACGGTCGGGCAGGCCGTTTCGGGCGTCGGCATCCCTGGTGGTGCCACCATTGTGCGTATTCTGGATGCCAACACCCTCGAGCTTTCCATCCCGGTCACGGCCACCGGCCAGAACAATCTGACTTACACTGCCAGCACGACCATCGGGGCGACGCTGCTTTCCACCACCACCGGCGGCAGTGCCACCGTGACCGTGCCTTCCACGGCCAATCTCAGTGTGGGTGAGCGTGTGACCGGCCCGGGCATCCCTGAAGGCGCCACAGTGGCCGCGATCCTCAGCCCGACCCAGATTCTCCTTTCGGTGGGTGCCCTGTTCACAGGTTCCAACAACCTCGTCTTCGCCGGCACCGCCAGCGGGCTCGGCGCCTCATCCAATGCCGCCGGCAACCTCATCTTCAACGGTGGCATCCTGCAGTTCAACGGCACCACCGCCAGCACGGACCGCAGCTTCACCATCAATGACACCGCCATCTGGGATGTCGGCAACGCCTACTCGAACCTGCGCCTCGGCGGCAACTACACCACCCCGGGCAACGAGGAGTTCTATTCGATCGTCAAGCGCGGGGAAGGCACGCTCACCATGCTCGGCACGGCCTTTGGCGGTTATGGACTGGAGGCGCTCGTCGTCGAGGATGGCGTGCTCCGCCTCAACCCGGCCTTCAACGACCAGTACATCCGCAATGACGTCGGCGCGCTCATCCTCGCCGGTGGTGTGATGGAACTGCAGAGTGTCTCAGGCCGCAACACCACGCAAAACATGATCGGCACCATGCAGGTGCGCGAGGGTGCCTCCATCGTCCGCGTCATCGGCGCGACCGGCTCCACCACCTTCCTCAACCTCCAGGACATCAACAGCCCCACAGCCGTGGACTTCCACAAAGGTGGCACGCTCCTCTTTGATGTTCAGGGCGGGCCTACTGTCTCGCAAATCGTCCTGGCCGGCCGGGCGCTCATCGATGTCGGCGTCATCCTGCCGCGCACCACCTTCACCACACGCGCCGCCACGCTTCCCGGAGTCAATGACTTTGGCTTCGTGGATTCTGCCACATCCATCCTTTCCGGATCGGACATCAAAGGCGCCCACCACTTCCTCTCCAACCCGGCGGATTGGACTGGTTCCAGAAACGTCCACGACGGCGCGCTTCCTGAGGAATCCTTCCGTGGCACCACCGTCTCCGGCGCATCGGTCAACACCATCCTCTTCTTTAACAACGAGGTCGCGCTTGCTGGTGACCGCCTGGACTCGACCCCGGTCGTCACCCGCGTGCCGGGTGTGGACCGTCTCGCCGTGGGCATGGCCGTGCGAGGCAATGGCATCCCTGATGGCACCATCATCATCTCCATCGACCAGGCCAACAACACGATCACGCTGAACAACACGCCGCTATTCTCGGACAACACCGGCCTGCCGCTCTACTTCTTCGACGCTTCTGTCCTCGGCGATCTCTCCTCGGGCAGCGCGACGGTCACCAACATCAATGACCCGCGTCTGAAAGCGGGCCAGACGATTTTTGGAACCGGCATCGCCGCCGGCACCACCATCCAGTCGGTTGATTCCAATAACAACACCATCACCCTCAGCCAGGTCGCCACGGCCTCGGGCGTCGGCTCCGCGCTTTACTCCGAATATCTGGCCACCCCTCCCACGGCGCTCAATTCCAGCACGGTTTTTGTCAGCGACCTCCTGACGATCGTCAGCGGTGCCATCCTTCAGACCACCAACTCCGGCAACCACGTCAACACCATCAGAGGCGGCCTTCTGACCAGCGGTCTCGCCAACACCGATGGCACCAGCGCTGATCTCATCATCCACAACTGGAATCCCAAGGAGCCGCTCCGCATCACCTCAAGCATCATCAACAACACGGCCCTCAATCGTGTGGTCAATCTGGTGCAGACGGGGGATGGCACCACGGTTCTCTCAGGCGCCAATTCCTACACCGGCACCACTTTTGTGCAGGGTGGCGTTCTCCGTCTCGACAATGCCGGCGCATTGCCTGCGAACAGCCATCTGCGTCTGGATGGCGGCGTGCTCGGCCTCAATGCCGGAGATTTCACCCGCAGCCTCGGCACAGGTGCCACCCAGGTGGACTGGACCAGCAGCGGCGGCTTCGCCGCCTACACCACCAACCGCACCGTCAACCTGGGCGGCAGTGGAGCTTCCGTCGCCTGGGGCTCGGCAGGTTTCGTTCCAGACAACACCTCGCTCATCCTCGGCGCCCAGGATGCCAATGCGACCGTCATCTTTGCCAATGGCATCGACCTCGGCCGCAAGTCCCGCATGATCGAAGCCGTCAGCGGCCAGTCTGCGGTCTTTGCTGACGCCCGCATCACTGGTGTGCTGGACGGAGACGCCGGCCGCATCGTCAAAGGCGGCAACGGCGTGCTCGAACTCGCGGCCGCGAACACCTACACTGGCGGCACCTCCCTGGCTCAAGGCACCCTCGTCGGCACCGTGGACGGAGCCTTCGGCACCGGTCGTGTCGAGGTCGGCACCACCACCGACACCCGCTCCACGGACATGGCGCTCACTCTCAGGTTCCAGGGCGACACTCTCGCCAACCAGATGACCTTCGGAGCGGTCAACGGTGAAGGCATTTCCGTCCTTTCCACCACCTCCACCTTTGCCACCATCTCCGGCGCGGTGGAAGTCGCCCGTCTTGCGGGTCAAAACCTCTTCATCACCGCAGGGACTGGAAACGCCGACTTCACGGGTGCCATCACCGGCACCGGAGCCATCACCGTCGCCGGTGGCGGTGTGATCCTCTCCGCCGCGAACAACTTCGGCACACTCGCCGGACAGACCAGCGCCGCCGCGGTGAACGGCCCGGTGGTCATTCGCAATGGAGCTTTGCTCCTTGGTCATGCCTCCGCCTTGGGCAGCAGCGGTGTCATCGAACTGGGAGATGTGACACCAGCGCTGATCAACGTGGACTACGCCACCTCCGGCAAATCCCTTCTCGGTGTGGAGCGCGACACGCGTTTCATTGCTGACAACATCAGCGGACTTGGCGGTGCTTTTGAGGCCCAGGCTGGTGGTTTGGTCAACTCCGGCATTCCCAACGCCGGTCCGGGTGCCTTCTACAATGTCAGCCGCGTCATTGACGGAGTCACCTTCGGATTCGCCGACATCAACAAGAAGATCCTCGTCAAGGATGAGACAGACAACCCCGAGCGCAACGGCGTCTATCAGATCGTCCAGATCAATCAGGATCTCACCATGAACCTGGTGCGTGTCACCGACTTCAGCACCACCGCGAACATGCTCTACGGCACGCAAGTCACCGTCAGCAGCGGCACCCACGCCAGCCAGACCTTCTTCATGGCCTCTCCCTCCGTCACCACCATCAATGGCAACGACACCGATCCCGTGCACTGGCTGCAGGACCAAACCAGCCCGGATGTCATGCTCCGTGTCAACAACCCCGCCATCACCAGCGTCACCCAGGCCATCGACGTGAATCCCAATGGCGCAGGAAACACCACCATCGCCTCGAGCGCGCCGGTCACCTTCAGCGGAGCGGTCACCCTCCAGGATCTCCGCACCAACACCCAGGAGACCAAGACCCTGCGCATTGAATCCACCACCGCCACCGGCGCCGGCGTGGTCTTCAGCGGCCTGATCAGCGAGGCCGACGGCGGCTCTGCCGGCACGGATGACATCCTCTCGCTCTTCAAGGTCGGCTCGGGTGTCGCCACGCTCAGCAATGCCACGGGCAACACTTACCACGGCACCACCACCGTCAGCACGGGCACCTTGCAGGTCACCAACACCTCCGGCAGCGGCACCGGCACGGGCAGCGTCGTGGTCAATGCCAATGCCACCCTTGCAGGCTCCGGCATCATCGCTCCGGGAGCATCCAACAACGTCACCGTCCAGGACTTCGCCACCATCGCTCCGGGTTCGAACGGCGCAGCCTCCGGCCAGTCCCTCACCATCACTCTCAGCGGCGGCACCTTTGATCTCCAGGGCATTCTCGAGCTGAATCTCTTCACCAACACCTCCGGTATCACCTCGACCGAGGCCGATCGTCTCGTGCTGGGCGGCACCGGCACTGCCACACTGGGAACCTTCGCCACTCTGAAAGTGACCACCGGCATGGATCCCGCCTCCTTTGCCGCCGGGAACACTTGGAAGCTCATTGACTGGGCCGGCATCACCCCCACCGGCAAATTCTTCGGCCTGAACGAGACCACCAATCCGTATGTCACCGACTCCAACCTGCCGACCCTCAGCTCCGGCTTCTTCTGGGACATCAATAATCTCTACACCAACGGCACCATCATCGTGGCCGTGCCGGAACCCGGTCGCCTGCTGCTGCTCATTGCTGGTCTGCTGGCCTTGGGCTGGCGGCGGCGTCGGCAGCGCTCAATGCGGTGAATTGGACCCTTTTGGCAGCATGAAACAGTCCTTTGAAGACCGCTGTATGTAATTACAAAATAAATACCCTTGCCGTTTCTGCGGCAATTCTGTAGCATTGCGAATAATCACGAAATTCAATCAGGTATCTCTTATGAAGGCTCCATTCATTTCCTCCCTGCCTGCCAAGCGCCGCAAAGCCATGGCGCTGGTCATGGTGGTCACCACCGTGGCATTGATCTCCATGCTCATCGTGGCCATCTTTTCCCTGACTCGGACTGAATACAAGGCCACGCAAAACTTCGTCGCGGCCCGTTCTGCCAAGCAATTCGCTGACTTCGCTGTCGCCATCACCCAGGCGCAACTGCAGAACGCGCAAAACACCTCCAATCTGGCCTCCGGAGGTGACCCTGCCACCACCACCAACCAGATCATCCACGCCACCCAGCCTGGCATGGCGCGTGTCTATCGGGCCAGCGGCGAGTTCCTCCGGGCTCACAAGCTCTACTCCAGCTCCCAAATGGTCGTCACCAGCCCCAACAATGAGTCCCAGATCTTCACGCCGGAACACCAAGTGCCCACAGATTGGAATTCGACTGCCAACAAGGCCCGTTTTGTGGACTTGAACGATCCGGTCGTTCGTCCCGGACTCAAAGGTGGCTCGACGGCGGTGTACTTTCCCGTTATCGATCCACGGGCGGCCTACACTGGCACCAATCCGAACAACGGCCAGACGATGGTCGCCGTGGAAGGATTTACTTATGACAACAAAACACCCACGATCACTGGCGGCGGTCAGGTGAACTACAACGAGGTGGTGCTTCCTGCCCAGGCGGCCAGTCAACCTGACAAGCTGCGTCTGCCCATGCCGGTGGAGTGGATTTA
>JAYVIO010000109.1:0-15900 GCA_043770175.1 Verrucomicrobiales bacterium
GATTTGACCGCATTGGAGATGCCGGTGGCGGTTTCTAATGCGCTGGCGGTGCATCCAGCCGGGGTCATTGACGGCGTAGATCAGGAATTCACCGGCCGCATTGAGCGCGTCGATGAAGAAACGCTGCGGGCACTGCTCAAGGCCGACATCATCCCGATTTTGCCGCCGCTGGGTTACGACGGCAAAGGCGCGACGCTGCGCTTGAACTCCGACGCAGTCGCTGTTGAGGTCGCCATTGCCTTGCAGGCGGCGAAAGTCATTTTTGTGGCCGAAGCTGGCATCACCGCCGCCGATGGCACCCGGTTGGCGCAGATCTCCGTGGCTGATGCGAAGGACATGTACAAGGCCAAAGACCCCAAGCATGACGTGAGCATGCTCTCGAAGCTGCGTTACGCCGCGCTGGCCTGCCAGGAGGGCGTGCCGCGTGTCCATATCGTTGATGGCACGCAGGATGAGGCGCTGCTGGCCGAACTGTTCTCCAATGAAGGCGTCGGCACGATGATTCATGGCGACGAGTATCAGCAGATCCGCAAAGCGCGTGCCTCCGACGTGCCGGCGCTGCTGTCCATGATGCAGCAGAGCGTGGATGACGCTGCGCTCGTGCCGCGCACGCGCGATCAGATTCAAGCCAAGATCAAAGACTTCTTCGTGCTCGAACTCGACGGTCATCCGATTGGTTCCGTGGCCATTCACACGTATGAGGAGGAAGGACGGAAAATTGCCGAACTTGCCTGTCTCTTTGTGCGTCGCTCGCACAAGAACAAGAACCATGGTCGTAAACTCGTCGCTTTTGCCGAGGAAACGGCGAAACAGCGCGGTTGCGAAGTCATTGTGGCGCTCAGCACGCAGGCCTTCCGCTTTTTCGAGGAGAAGATGGGCTACACCGTCTCCGGGCCTGATGCGCTGCCCTCCAGTCGCCGTGAAAAATACGACAAGAGCGGCCGGAACTCGAAGGTGCTGGTCAAGGCGTTGAAGTAGCGCTGCTATTGTCGCGGCACCTTGGAACTCAGCGAGGTTTCTGTGATCGCGATGGCCTTGTCCTGGAGTTTTTCGCCAATGTAGCGCTGCTGAAAGTCCACGCGGCATTTGTGGTCATCCTTGGCGAAGGCAATCCAGAACTCGGTCGATTTGATGCGTTCTGCCGCCGCGCTGGCATCGGTCCAGGCATAGCTCGTTGATTGGCCGCGTGTCACCTCGGTCAGTCCGGCGGTGTTGAGTGTCACGGAGTAGCCGAGGCTCTGCCAGCCGAGAAAGGCGGCTGCGACACCGAGCAGCAGCAGCAGCGAACCGAGCGTGATGAATGGCGTGATGATCTTCGCACGGTCCCAGAACCCGCCGTTGCCGTATTCCAGCGCGAAAAACTTCACGCGTGCGAACATGATCTTTACCAGCGCCAGGCCCGCGAGGACCAGCAGTGGGCCGCCGCCGAGCAGTCCCCAGGTGTAAAGATCGCCAATCATCAGCGTGACGCCATTGCCAGCGTCGCTTCCCTTGGTCAGCAACGGGGAGATGTCAGGCATGGTGAAGGCTGCGGCGAGGAGGGGCGAGAATGAATTCATGACAGCAGATGCGATTAAACCAAGCGGTCGTCAGGAACGTCAAGCACTCGTTGCGTGACTTGTGTGTTCACGGATGAACGCCTGCACCGCCGCGACGTCTGCGTTGAGCGGCCAGGTTTGCAGCGGCTTTGATTTCAGCGCTTCGAGTGTCGGGTGCGTCGGTTCGCTGCCGGTGGCTTGTTTTACCACTTCAGGGAACTTGGCCGGGCTGGCGGTGGCGAGCACGACGCTGACGCGATCCTGTGCCATGTCGGTGAAGGCGCAGGCGGTATGCGGATCGAGCACATACTGCCAGTCCTGCCACATCTGGGTGATGACGCGTTCGATCTGCGCATCGTCCATGCGTGTGGAGCGCAGGCTGGTCTTCGGCAGGTCGATCTTGAATGGAGCGCCTGATTTGATCTGCGCCATGACCTCGCGGATGCGCTCGGGGTTTTGGCCGAGGATGTAATAGAGGAAGCGTTCGAAATTCGACGCGGCCTGGATGTCCATGCTCGGCGCATGGCTTGGATGAACGTCGCTCTGGTGATAATCGCCGCTGGTGAAGAAGCGGTGCAGGATGTCGTTCTGATTCGTCGCCACACGGAAACCGCCCGCAGGCATGCCCATCTGCTGCGCCAGCCAGCCGGCCAGCACATTGCCGAAATTTCCGGTGGGCACGACGTACTCGGCGGTCGCGCGGGCACTCTCTGGCAGCTTCAAGCAGGCCCAGATGTAATACACACACTGCGCCAGCACACGGGCGATGTTGATCGAGTTCACGGCGGAGAGATTCACCGAGTTGGCGAAAGCCGTGTCGCCAAACGTGTCTTTCACCACGCGCTGAGCATCGTCAAAGGTGCCTGGCACGGGAATGGCGAAGACGTTGTCCGCACCCGTGCAGGCCATCTGGCGTTCCTGCAACGGAGCCACGCGGCCATTCGGATAGAGAATGAAAATCGTGATGCCATCGCGGCCCAGGCAGCCATGAATCGCTGCCGAACCCGTGTCACCCGAGGTCGCACCGAGCACGGCGAGGCGTTTGCCAGTCTTTTCGACCTGGCGTTTGTAGAGCAGGCCCAGCAGTTGCAGCGCGAAGTCCTTGAAGGCCAGCGTCGGCCCATGAAACAACTCCAGCACATAGGTTTTGTCCGTGATCTTGCGCATCGGCGCGACATCCGGTGAATCAAAGCGGCGATACGCTTCCGCCGTGAGCTGATGCCACTCCGCGTTGCTGATCTCTGGTGCAAACAGCGTGAAAAACTCCGCCGCGAGCTGCGGATACGTCAGCTTCGACCACGCAGGCAGCTTGTCGGCGATGCTGGGAAGCTTCTCCGGCAAAAACAACCCGCCATCCGGTGCCAGTCCGGCTTCAACGGCTTCAGAAAACGTATGCGGCTTCGTTTGGCCGCGGGTGGAGATGTAATGCATGGGCGATTCGGTCAGGCGCGCATTCATGCGTGGGATTTGGGCAGACTCAATGGTTCTCTTTGGGGGCTGTGAGCAAACGAAATTTGCCTGACGGTTAGGCTGTGTAATGTGAAGCCATGGATCAATGCGAAAACAATTCGGATGGAAAGCTAACGGCTAAAATATTTCTCAGCTGTGGCCAGAGGGAGGGAAGCCCGGAAATCGAATGTGCAGAGCAGGTAAAAGCTAAGCTCAAAGCCACCGGCTTTGAGGTGTTTCTCGCAAAAGAGGAGCGATCGGCTCAGGGTCTGACTGACGTCATCTATGCGGAACTGGAAAACTCAGACTATTTCGTTTTCATCGACTTCAAACGGGAAGCCATAGCGGAGTCGTTTGCGGATGATCGGCCAGATTGCAAATGCGATCACCAGAAACTTGTGCACCGAGGTTCACTGTTCTCCCATCAGGAATTGGCGATAGCGAACTTTTTGAAAATGGATTTCCTCCCATTTCAAGAGAGAGGTGTAGAGCGGGCAGGTATTCTCAGTGTGATTATGGGAAACGCCGTGATCTTTGAGGACAGGGCAGAATTACCTCAGCAAATCGCCAAGGTCGTTCTCTCCAAACTCGATTCACCGAATCTAGGCTGGAGCCTCACAGCAAAAAATCAGCTCACTCTCGAGATTGCTGACGATTCAATGCGACCAGACCGCTTACCGCGTGAAGATGGAGTCTGGCATGACAACACTCACTACCACCTCCGGGTTCACAACCGGCACAATCGAAAGCTCGCCACCAACTGCTGCGCTTATATTGAAAAACTCCTCGTTAACGAAGAAGAGAGAGTTCTGAATCAGGCAGAATTGAAATGGGAAGGAGTGAAACTTCCCGCTGTCTGTATCAGACCGGACACCAGACGAGGGCTGGACGCATTTTTGGTCCTGGGAGATCGACCTCCGTTTCGGTTATGCATACCGTCACACACGGATGCAGGCGGACAGAGTGATTGGGAATTCGAACAAAAGGAGAGCGCGAGCCTTGAGGTAACCTTTGTGGTTTGCAGCGAACAGTTCCGTGATGCGCGGGTGACCTTGGCTGTCACATTCGATAACAACGAGAAGATCTTGGTCATCAAGGAAAAAATGAGACCGGTGATCTCGCGCTAAACTTCGTTAGCCCATCGGCGCAGCCGCGCTCATTTGAGCCGCGCATGAGGCTTCATGGCTCGTAGATTCTTCGAGCCGAAAGCGCGAACGTGCGACCCGGAAGATTTGCCCAACGGCAAGCCGGACAGCGCGCGCTATTCGCTGAGATTGTCCGAACTCACCCACAAAAGCCCCGTTCGAGCTTCCCATATCTTCAAGCCACCAGCCGCCTTCACGCCAGTACATGCGGGCGTGAAGCCGTGACATTTCTGGATCATCTGCGAGGACGACCGTGCAGTCGGGTTGCCGTCCAAAGATCACCACTTCGGTCTCCAGATGAAGGCTTTGTCCGTCGAGCGGCCCACTCATGCGGGTGAGATTTAATTCCGGCTTCATGTTTTATTCCGCACCTCCAATGAAGACGATTTTTCCGTCTTTGGCGGTGGCTTTGAGTGTTCCGTTAGCGAGGTTCCCGGAGAAAATGGCGTCCACCAACGGCTGGACGAGCAGTTGATCCACGGCACGCTCCAGCGGTCGTGCTCCCATGCGGGGATCAAGTTCACTCCGCAGGATGATCTCTCTTGCCGAGTCATCCATGGTCACTGTTATCTGATGGGCGGCCTGGAAGCCTGCCACTTTTTCGGCGACCAACTGATCGAGGATCTCGCACAGTTGCTCACGCTCCAGCGGCGCAAAGCGAACCAACTCTGTGATACGATTGACCAGTTCAGGCTTCAGAAATTGCGCTGCCAGCGCTCGCAGGTCGGCAGATTCGCTGGCGGTGAATCCAATTTGGCGCTCGCTGATATTGGAAGTCATGATGAACACTGCATTGGAGCAATCCACCACCCGGCCAGAGTTGTCCGTAATCCTGCCGTCATCGAAAACCGACAGGAACAGATTGAAAACATCGGGGTGGCCCTTCTCGATCTCGTCCAGTAGCACCACGCTGTAGGGGCGGCGGCGCAAGGCCTCTGTCAGCTGGCCGCCTTGCTCGCTGCCGACGTAGCCACGCGGCGATCCGATCAAATTCGAGACCGTGTGTTTCTCCTGGTACTCGTTCATGTCGAAACGGATCAATGCGTCAGGCGAACCGAACAGAAATGCAGCCAGCTCCTTGGCGAGTTTCGTCTTTCCGACACCTGACGGTCCCATGAATAGAAACACGCCCACGGGGCGATTGGCTGCCTTCATTCCCGCCAAGGAAGTACGCACACTGCGGCTGACTGCGCCGACCGCTTTGGCCTGACCGATCACCCGCTGATTCAACTCTGCCTCCATCCGTGCATAACGTGCTTTGTCGTCGCTCGTCAGGCGTGTAGCAGGAATTCCCGTCCACTCCGATACGACCAACGCAATATCATTAGCGCTTACAGAACTCAGACCCTTCACGACTGCGCGGGCGCAGGCAATGTCGATGGCATCAATGCTCTTGTCGGGCTGGTTCCGGTCTTTGACGTGGCTGTCGGTGAGCGTGACTGCCGCCCATAACGCATCTGGCGCTACCACCAAAACTTGGCCTTTGCCCGCCTGTTTTGCAACAATGCGCGGAACCACCTTCTGGAGAACTGCCAGCGTTGCCTGTGGGTCGAGTTCTTTGATCGTCACAGGCGAGAATCGCCGTTCCAGCGCCGGGTCTTTGCGCAGGTATCGCGCATACTCATCGTGCGTGGTCGCGCCGATGCAGGAGATGTCTCCGCGTGCGAGTGCGGGCTTGAACATCTGTGCGGCATCCGAAGAGCCACTGCCACCAGCCCCGACAATCGTGTGGATTTCATCAATGAAGAGCACGACCTCCGGCGCATTCGTCGCCTCATGGATGACTTGCTTGATGCGTTCCTCAAACTGGCCGCGCAGTGATGTGCCGGACGTCAGACTGCCCATTTCGATTTCGACGATGCGTTTGCCCCGCAGCACCGCTGGCACCTGCCCGTTCGCAATTTGCCACGCCAACCCCTCCACGATGGCGGTCTTCCCGACCCCGGCTTCACCCAGCAGTAGCGGATTCGATTTCTGCGTGCGTGCGAGGATGGTGATGATCTGTTCAATTTCGCCCTCACGTCCGATTGCCTCCGACAGCCTGCCCAGTCGGGCGAGTTTAGACAAGTCACGTCCCCACTGATCCAAGGTGGGAGTGGGCATGCTCAATGGCACTTCGTTTTGGGGCGGCACGAACGCAGGCCCGGGGACAGCGGCGCGATTCGACTCCGCAGCAGGTGTCCTCAGTTCTTGTGAACTTAACATCGTCCTGTCTATGCCGCCTATCCCTGCATCCAGTCTCGTCACATCAGTGGCACCTCCCTGCTGCGTCAACCGTATCAGAACGGTATCGGGTTTGTGCCCAAGCGACGCCAGATAACGGACCGGCAGGCTCTCGCCCTCCTCGAAGATCGCGCGGAGCAGATGATCTTCCGCAATGGGTTTGGCGGGTCCGGCCATCTGCTCTGCACGTTTCATGACGTTGAGCAAACGCGGCGTCAGTTGCTGCACTCCGGCTGGTGTGCTCTTGCCAGTGCCGCACTCAGTCCGAATGGCATCCCGAAGGCGTCCGGCCTCCAACCCCAGACTCTGTAGGAGCGCCACCGCGTGGCTCCCCGGCTGCCGAGTCAGTGCATTGAAGAGGTGCTCGGCTCCGAGGTGTGAATGCATCAACCGCCGGGCTTCAGCCGACGCTTCTTCCCATATCTCCGGGCATCGGCCACGCCAGTGATCGGTCTTTGTGCTCTCTTTCATGGGCCTAGTTTATGAGCAAGTTAGAGCTTTCCAGCAATGACAAACTGACAATCAGGCGTCATCGTGCCCTAGAGCTTTGAGCGCCAAGCCCTTGTTTTTCCGGGCTAACGCATTGTTTGGGTCGATGGCTAGTGCGCGGTCATAGGCCACCACAGCTTCTACATTCCAGCCCATTCTCTGGAGCGCCACACCCTTGTTGATCCACGAATCACGATATTTCGGATCGATTGTCAGCGCACGATCATACGCCGCGATCGCTTCCTCATTCCGGCCCAAACCGCTAAGCGCCGAGCCCTTGTTGTTCCAAGCCAGCTTATAGTTTGAGTCGAGGGCCAGTGCACGGTCATACGCCGAAACCGCTTCTTCATTCCGGCCCAAACCGCTAAGCGCCGCGCCCTTGCCGCACCATGCGTTACGACATTTCGGGTCGATGGTTAGCGCACGGTCATAGGCCGTCTCCGCTTCTGCTTGTCGGCCCAAGGCGCTAAGCACGTTGCCCTTGTTGGTCCAAGCCGCCGTATCGTTCGGGCCGATGGCCAGAGCACGGTCATACGCCGCCACCGCTTCTTCTTTCCGGCCCAAGCAACTGAGCTCATTGCCCTTGTTGTACCAAGCGCTACGATAGTTCGGGTCGATGGCCAGCGCACGATCAAAGGCTGCCACCGCTTCTTCATTCCGGCCCAAGCCACTGAGCTCATTGCCCTTGTTATTCCAAGCCATCGCGAAGTTCGGGTCGATGGCCAGCGCGCGATCATAGGCCGCCAACGCTTCTTCTTTCCGGCCCAAGGCACTGAGCGCCCGGCCCTTGTTGTACCAAACCTGTTTAGAGTTCGTGTTGATGACCAGCGCACGGTCAAGAGCCACCAACGCTTCTTCATTCCGGCCCAAGTCGTTGAACGCGTTGCCCTTGTTGGACCAAGCGTTCGCATAGTTCGGGTCGATGGCCAGAGCACGGTCATACGCCGCCACCGCTTCTGCTTTCCGGCCCGAGGCACTAAGCGCCACCCCCTTGTTGAACCAAGCGCTACGATAGTTCGGGTCGATGGCCAGCGCATGGTCATAGGCAACAACCGCATCTTCGTTCTGGCCCAAGGCGGAGAGCGTTATGCCCTTGCCGTTCCAAGCCAGCGCGAAGTTCGGGGCGACAGCCAGCGCGCGGTCATAGGCCACCAGCGCTTCCTCTCTCCGGCCCAAGGCATTGAACGCTCGACCCTTGTTATGCCAAGCATGTTGAAGGTTCGGATCGATCGCCAGCGCTCGGTCAAGGGCCTCCACCGCATCTTCATTCCGACCCAAGTCATTAAGTGCGTTGCCCTTGCCGTTCCAAGCGAACGCGAAGTTCGGGACGATGGCCAGCGCCCTGTCATAGGCCGCCAACTCTTCATCATACCTACCCAAGTCATTGAGCGCGTGGCCCTTGTTGAGCCATGCCGCCGTATTAGCTGGGTCAATGGCCAGCGCACGGTCACACACTTCGATTTGTTCTTGGTGTTTACCCAACTGGCTCAAAGAATAACTGGCTGAAATCAATTCGGAGACCGACAACTCATACGCACTGAATTCCAGCACGGCAGGCTGTCCGGTCAGTTGATGGAACCACCGTGCGCATTCAGCAGCCACCTCGTCCCATGTACCCGGCCGTGCGCCCATGTCTTTTGCCAGACAGCGCAGTAAAAAATCCTCCAATCCAAGCGGCAGCGCAGGGTTGAGCGAGCTCGGCAGGACAGGGGAGAGTGAGAGATGAGCGGTCTTCCATTCCTGGACGCTATCAGCCACGAACATTCGGTGTCCTGTGAACATTTCATACAGGATGCATCCGAACGCATAGATGTCCGTTCGTGGATCAAGGATTTCACCACGCCATTGTTCAGGTGCCATGTAAGCGGGAGTTCCAGCGCTCGACTCTGCTGCATACACCAGCCCGAAATCTGTGACCATCGCCCGGCCACGGTCGTCCACTAGGATGTTGGCTGGTTTCAAATCCCGATGCACCATCCCCGGAATCTTCCGCACGGCATGCTGCATCCCTTGTGCGATCTGCAACGCCATCTCCACCGCCACCGGGAGTGTGAGCTTGGGATTTCCCAACCACGCTCGCAAATCGCCACCCATTCCAGCCGCTCCACGTATGTATTCCGTGATCACATACGGCTGCGCTTCGATGTTCTGCACCAGGTAGGCGCGCACAATGAATGGGTGTTTTTCTAGCCGCACCCAGACAGCCGCCTCTTCCTTGAACAGATCGAGCATGCTCTTGCTGCCTGCGAAGCGGTGTTGCAGGGTTTTGAGCGCGCGCGGGAGTTTTTCCGTGTGATCGAAGGTTCCATACACCACTCCCATCGACCCCTGATGAATAGCGAGCACCTCGTACCTGCCCACGATCATGTCGCCAATCTTGTGACGCTCAGGCTCCGGCTCGGCCACCGGACTGCTGAGGATCGATTGATACCCCGCCTGCGCCACCAGGGTGTTATCCACGCCACGGAGTGATTGGTAGGCCGCTCCAGCGAACTGGGTGGCATCAATGGCAGGTGCTGGCGTGGTGTTCATGGGCGGGTCTGTCGGGCCAAGTGCGCAATGAATCAAGATGATGGACATAAGTTTACCAAGGCAGCTTTGCTTGGGAGTCCTGGTAAACTTTGCACTCCTTCAAGGTGATCTCTGGAATCCGGGTTATGCTCTCGTCGTGTTCATAAATTTCAAGATGCCAGCATGCCTTGTAGATCACCCCACCTTCACTTGCGACAGCCATCTGAAACCGATATTCGGCGCGGCATGGTTCCCCTTCAGCGGCTGCTTGGCGCATCCAAGTTTCAGGCCCGAAAAAGCTTCCCTTGTGTTTCACCTCAGTAGCCATCACAAAATGTCGCCCAAGTTCATCGGGCACGACAGTTATCCCCCTTTCATTGTCCTTCCTCTGTGACCAAACACCAAAGTCGCAAAGCTGTTGAGTTTCGGCTGTCATCAGCGGGATGACAGGTGAATTCACATGCGACCATAGCAGACGAATAGGCACAAATTTCGGCACCTTTTCCCACAGCTCTCCATTTTTCTTCTCACAACATTGGATGAATACCTGTACATTTCGGGCATCCGTTTGGCTGAGATTGGTCAGTAACAGCCGAAGATGAATCTCAAAGCTCTGGTTATGATACGGGCACTTCCATGCTGGATCGTCCTGATTGGCTTTGTACACACCCAGAAAAGGCTCATCTGGTTTCCATTCGACATGAACTCGGACCGGAAAGAAATACTGATGGATTTGCTCTTTGAAAATTCCGGCAACAGCCGCCAAAGCCGCTAGCAACGCAACCAAAACACCGGCGTATGCGGCAACCACATTGAGCGCTGTAAAGTCGTCTGCTAGCATCGTGAGGATTGTTGAACTAATTTCTCTTCCGCGCAATAAACACATCCACCTGCTGGCCGACGTAGAGGTTTTGATCCTTGGGCTTGTCGAGCTTGTAGATGACCTGGAGGACGCGGGTGTCAACGCGTTCGGTGCTGGCGCCGGTGAGGGAGACTTTGGGGATGACGAAGGGTTCGATGCGGACGAACTGCACCTTGAACTTCCGCGAGGAATCGCTCTTGAGGGAGAAGGTGGCGTCGAGGCCGGGAGCGACGCCCATGGCGTTTTGTTCATCGACATCGGCACGTACATGCAGGGTGGAGATGTCGCCAAGCACGAGGGCGGGCTGGCGGTTCTGCGGGGAGGCGTATTCACCGGCGCGGATGTTCACCTGGAGGATGGTGCCGTTGCGCGGGGCCTTGACGGTGAGGCGGTCGATGAGGAGCTGTGTCTGCTGCACGTCGGCTTTGGCGGCGGAAAGCTGGGCCTCAGCGGCCTGCTGCTGCGCTTTGGCGACGAGAACGTCGTTGCTGCGGTTGCGCAGATCGTCCTGGCTGATGGCACGCTGATCGGTGACGGATTTGAGGCGGTCTAGCATGTCCTGCACCTTGGCAAGCTGGGCGCGGGTGACTTCAAGATTGGCCTGTGCCACAGCGATGGCGGCTTCCTGCTTGAGCAGGGAGGCGCGCAGTTCACGATCATCGAGGATGAGCAACGGCTCACCTGCTTTGACGACTTGATTGACCTCGATGTGGACCTCCTTGACCAGTCCGGCCACAGGCACGCCGATGGCGACGTTTTCGCCCTGCGCTTCGAGAATGCCGGTGGCAGCGATGTCATCGGGCGCGTTTTTCTGCGGCGGGGCGACCGGCGGCGGCGGGATGGCGGTCTCCTGGCTGCGGATGGTTTGCAGCACGAACCCCATGGCGATCACACCGGCGATGGCGAGGATGAAGGTGAAGTAGCGGATGGAGGTGGAGACGAGATTCATGCGGCGCAGAGTAAATGACGAATGCCGAATGCGGAATGACGAATGTGCCGAGGTTTACGACGGAGGGTCAAATAGGGATTCCGTGCTCGACAGGAGGCGTCCGGCGGTTTCAAATCCGGCGCATGAGCAACGCATCGAGCACCGCAGGTCAAATCGTCCGCCAAGGCGGGGAAGTCGTGGTCATCATCGCGGTGGCGCTGGGCTTGCAGGCGGTGTGGGGGCGCGGGTGGATGAGCGGGCATGCGTTCTGCCTCGTGGTGCTGGCGGTGGCGTTGGCGAAGACGGTGTTTTTCTTCGTGGAGAACCTCCAGCACATCCTGATGGCCACACGGGACAACATGCCCTACCACCGCGTGCTTGGCGTCATGGGCGTGAACATGGCGCAGATCACGTTGTCCTTTGCACTGGATTTCTGGTGCTTGGAAACGGCGGAAGCGGCGAGTTTCAGCTCCATCGACGCGGCTTGGAGCCAGGCGGAGCAGATTTTTGAGTTTTTCTTCTTCAGCGTGCTGAATTTCTCCTTCTTCGGCTTCGGCGATGTGACGCCGCAGACGGTGCCGGCCAAGCTGGTGACGATGATGGAGGTGCTGCTGGCCTTTTTCACCGTGATTTTCCTGCTCTCCGATTTCGTGAGCCTGAAAGACTCGCTGCGCGTGCGGAAGCGGCACGAGGACTGATCCGCGTCTTGCACGGAGCGTGGGACGCTCTACGCTGGATGCATGGAACGCCCCGCCGCCATTGCCCAGATCCGCGAAGCCTGCAAAAACATCGCCCTGCAATTCATGAAGATTCATCCCGCCGTGCCCGGTTTGGCGGACGAGGAGACGCAGAAGGAATGTTTTCGCTGCGTGCATGAGATGACCGTGCTGTTGGAGACGATCAAAAAGAAGATCGGCCGCCTCGAACGTGCGGACGACAGCACACTTCTGTGACATTTGGCTTACTTGCGCCAGACAGCGCCGCACACGACACTTTCCTTATGAGACACGCTTTTTTGTTCTGTTTTCTCCTCCTCACGGCGGCATTGCACGCCGAGGTCAAATTGCCCACGATTTTCTCCGACGGCATGGTGCTGCAGCAGGCGCAGCTCGTGCGCATCTGGGGCACCGCCGAGGTCGGTGAGGATGTGAAGGTGACCTTCGCCGACCAGACGCATAGCTCGGTGACGGACCCGGCCGGCAAATGGTCGATCATTCTGAATCCGATGAATGCGAACGCCAAGCCGATGGAGCTTGTAGTGGCTGGCAAAAATACGATCACGCTCAAGAACGTGCTCGTCGGTGAAGTTTGGATCTGCTCAGGCCAGTCAAACATGCAGTGGACGGTGAAGCAGGCCGGCAAGGCCGAGGAAGAAATCGCCGCCGCGAATCATCCGCAGATCCGCATGTTCAATGTCGAGCGCAGCCCGAGCATGACGCCACAGAGTGACTGCACAGGCACCTGGAAGGAGGCCACCACGGCGAATGTGGGCGACTTTTCCGCTGTGGGTTACTTCTTTGGCCGCCACCTTCATCAGGTGCTCAAGGTGCCGGTGGGTCTGATCAACACCTCCTGGGGCGGTACACGCGTCGAAGCCTGGACGAGCCAAGAGGCGCTAGCAGAACGCCCCTGCGCGAAGGATATGCTCGCCGACTGGAAGGATGTGGTCACCAAATGGGATGGTGCGAAGGAGCAGGCCGCGTTTGAGAAACGCAAGACCGACTGGCAGACACAGGTGAAGAAGATTGACGAAGAAAACGCGAAGCTGCCTGCCGATAAAAAGCAGCCGAAGCCGCAGGCTCCGCGTCCGCCGGAAGATCCGACCAAGACGCCGCATCATCCCAGCGTACTGTTCAATGGCATGGTGGCACCGCTCGTCCCCTACGCCATCAAGGGCGCGATCTGGTATCAAGGTGAGTCAAACCAGCGCCGTGCCTTCCAATATCAGGAACTGCTGCCCACCATGATCAATGACTGGCGCAAGCAGTGGGTGGATGCATTTTCGTTCTACATCGTGCAGCTCGCCAATTTCGGCAACGGGCACCCCGTGACGACGGATGCAGGCGTGCCTGACACCTGGGCCGAACTGCAGGAAGCGCAGACGCTCACGGCGCAGACGCTGGACAAATGCGGCATCGCCATCATCAACGACATTGGCGACCAGAATGACATTCATCCGAAGAACAAGCAGGAGGTCGGTCGGCGGCTCGCGTTGTGGGCGCTGGCAAAGGACTACGGCAAGACCGGCGTCGAGTTCAGTGGTCCGCTGTATGTTTCCTCCGTGGTGCAAGGCGACAAGGTGCGCATTCAGTTCGATCACACCGGCACTGGTTTGAAAACCCGCGACGGCGGTGAATTAAAACAATTCCAAATCACCGGGGCCGATCAGAAGTGGGTGTGGGCCAAGGCCAGGATCGAAGGCAATGAGGTCGTTGTCTGGAGCGAAGCGGTGCCGCAGCCGGTTGGCGTGCGCTACGCGTGGGCAAGCTGGCCCGAAGGCGCGAATCTTGTCAACGCCGAGGGCCTGCCCGCCTCGTGCTTCCGCACCGATGATTTTCTGCCATCCACGCTCGGCGTTGTGTCGCCCTTCAAAGAGGCCGCACCTGCAAAACCTGCCGCCGCAAAACCGTGATAGTCCGAGACAAGCGTGCATCTTTTCCTCGTTGATCCTGACACACTGCCGTTCCTTACGGATGAACTGCGGCGTGCTGATCCGAAAACGAGTGTGCGCGAGGTTGAAGGGCTGGGCATCGCTGCAGAAGTGAAGCTCGATGGCCTGGTGCTTGCCTTTGCGCGTCAAACACTGCCCGATGCGGTAGAAGTTCAGGCCGCTTCCATCAATGCGTGGGCGGATCGCATCATCGATTCCATCGCGGGTGTGTTGCCGGATGACCAGCCCTGGCGGCTGCATCTCTGGCCGCAATATGGTGAAGGCAGGGCAGGGGTGCATCGCTGCGAATTGATTCAGGCCAGCTTGTTGGAACGCTTGAAAAAACGCCGTCGGCATTTGCTGCGCGCGCTGATTGACTCTGATGCCGTGTTTGATGCGCAAACCTCGCTCGTGCAGTGTATCCTCACTTCCCCCGAGAACGGTTGGCTCTCAACGACCGCCGCACCGCGTGCTTTTGCTCTGCGCAGTTTGGTTTCGAGCTTCCCACGCGGCGAAGTGCCGCTGGCGGATGACAAAAGCGCGCCATCACGTGCTTTCACCAAGCTGGTCGAGGCTGAGCAGCGTCTGGGCAAACGTATCGAGCGTGGCGAAACATGTGTGGATCTCGGGGCCTCGCCGGGAAGCTGGAGTTATGTGGCGATCCAGCGTGGCGCGCATGTCATTGCCGTGGATCGCTCCGAACTGCGTGAGGACTTGATGCGCAGCCCGCGTTTGCGCTTTGAAACCGCCGACGCCTTCAAATACCAGCCGCCGCAGACGGTGGACTGGCTCGTTTGCGATGTCATCGCCGCGCCGCAGCGCAGCATCGACCTGCTGCTCGAATGGCTGCGTGAGAAGCGCATGCGCCAGTTCATCGTGACCATCAAATTCAAAGGACATGATGAGTATGCTCTCCTCGAAACGCTCAAACGTGACGCCGCACCGTTGTGCGCCGAGTTTCACCTCACACGGCTATGCGCGAACAAGAACGAGGTTTGCGCGTTCGGGAGTACGTTGTTCACGCTTTAGCGTGCTCATGCCAGACACGCTAAAGCGTGAACAACGTACTCTTTACAGCAGCGCTTCGTGCGCACGGCCGTCCTTGGCCTCGCAGTAGAGGATGAAGGACTGGTTCACGACAGAATAGCCGCCGGGCGTTGGGTAGTCACCGCTGAAGTACCAGTCGCCGTATTCGGCGCCGAGGGCACGGTGGAGATTGGGGATATTCTGGTAGATGACCTCCACGTCGCCGTGCCACGGCGTATCCTCGGGGCTGATCAATTGGGCGACCTTGGCGGAGATTTCCTCGTCAGTGAAGGGTGCGTAGATGGCCTTCACGGCGTTGCGCATTTCTTCCTTGGGCTTTTTCAGCTCGGCCTGACAGGCGAAGTACGTCTCGCGCACGATGTGCGCCATGCCGCGTGAGCGCAGCAGGCCGATGGCGGCCTGGAAGGCGATGAACTTGCCGAGTTCGGCCATGTCGATGCCATAGCAGTCGGGATAGCGGATCTGCGGGGCGGTGGAGCAGACGATGATGCGGCGTGGATTGGTGCGCGCGAGGATGCGCAGCAGACTTTTCTTCAAGGTGGTGCCGCGCACGATGGAGTCGTCGATGACGACGAGATTGTCCTTGGGCGTGACGACGCCGTAGGTGATGTCGTAGCTGCCGGAGACGAGCTGGTCGCGGCCGGTCTCCTGTGCGATGAAGGTGCGCATCTTGATGTCCTTGAGCGCGATTTTTTCAGCGCGCGGCCAATTGCGCAGCACGAGATCGTCGAGCTTGGCCTCGTCGAATTCGCCATTCTTGAGCATGTCCATGAGCGCGTCTTTGACGACGACGCGGCGGCTTTTGCGCAGGCCGTCGAGGAAGCCGAAATAGGCGGTCTCGGCGGTGTTGGGGATGAAGCTGAGCACGGTGTGCTCGAAGTCGTTGTCGATGGCCTTCACGACCTGCGGCACCAGTTGTTCGCCGAGCGCCTTGCGCTGGTGGTAGATGGCGGAATCGTTGCCGCGTGAGAAGTAGATGCACTCGAAGGAGCAGGGCTTGAACACGCGTGGTTCCGTGAACTTCTGGATGCTCATGCTGCCATCCGCCTTGATCACGG
>JAYVIO010000110.1:0-15892 GCA_043770175.1 Verrucomicrobiales bacterium
CGGGCGAGATAAAGCTTACGGCGGCGGCGTTTGACGATTTTGTTCAGTTGTTGACCCATGATGGATGATCGGTTGTCGTTGGCAGTTTGAGGGCGGCAAGAGTTCCACCGATCAAGGTCGAATCAAGACCAATTACGGCTGGTTTCCGGCCGATTGGAGCGAATGCGGGCGTTTTAGCGGTCCGTGCCGCCTGTTCAAGGCTTCTTGTCTTCCGGTTTTGGCTCAGAACTGAGATTGGGCACCTCGATCTTCGATTCCTGACGTGGTTCAGTCTTGCTGGCTGCGGCCTGCTGTGACGGTGGAACTTTGAACAGCTTGCCGGTGTAAGGGCACTTCACGGTCTGGCCGGTGCTCATGCCGGAGACATCAACGAGCTGCGTTTTGCCGGCATAGGGGCTGTTGACCATGTTGGCGCGGCCAGGAATGGGCGCGCCGTAGGGCAGATCTGCGGCGGGTTTGGCGGGAGAAGCGTCGCCAGTGCTGGTCGTCGGAGCCGGATTCGGATTCGGGCTGCTGGCGGGCGGATTGTTTTCCACGACCTGCGGTGCCGAAGCGGGCTCCTCCACGGGGATCCTCACGCTCGGGCTGCGATTTCTCGAACTACCGCTGGAACTACCGCTGGATCTCGGCCGGGGGGTGGAGCGTGAAGCAACACTGCCAGAGCCCGGGGTGGGAACATTGTTGTAACGGTTTTGCGAGTAACCAGATGAACTGTATGGCACCCGGTTCGTCGTTCCATAATCCCACCACGACGACCATAATGAGGCGGGGGTATTGTTGCGAGGAGCGGAATTGCTGCTGCGGGTGGCGGCATAGCGCTGTGATGATGAACTGCGCGTGCGGAATGGTGGCGAGTTGTGCTGGGCCGAGTAATTCAAATAGCTCAGCAGGCCGTTGGATTGAATGTACTGCCAGGCTTGGTGTGTTGGCATGGAACACTGGCACAACAGGAGAGCTGCCGTCAGCATGGCGAGCGTGCGCATGGCGCAGGCGGTGGAACAACGTGAGGCTTTCATGATTTGGCTGGGATGAAGGATGAGACGTTGATGCGGAGAAAGAAGCTCCGCATGATTTCACCAAATGCTGGCAGGAATCCGTGGTGAGAGCAAGAATTCCGACATGCAAAATGTTGCTGTCAGGAGCTTGGTTGCCAAATTTTCATAGCAACTAGGCTGAGTGATCATTGCGCCGCTTGAGCAAGGCCTATCTCCTGCATATTCAAGTAACACGAAGGGTCAGGATCCCAAAGATTACCAGTCATTTGCAATGCGCGCACACGGAAGCCGCCGCCGCAGACATCGAGGAAACAGCAGTCGGCGCACTTGCCTTTGAGGTGCCGTTTGCGGTCACGCAGTGCGGAGAGCGTTGGGTTGTCGCGATTCGACCAGATGTCGCTGAACTTGCGCTCCTTCACGTTGCCCAGGTTGAGTTCGTGCCAGAACTGGTCGGGATGCACATTGCCCTGCGTGTCGATGTTGCTGATGCCAGTGCCGCTGCTGTTGGAACCGCCGCCATTCCATCGGAGCAGTTCCATGGCACGTTCAGCACGCGCTGGGTCTTCGCGTTTGAGGCGCATGTAGAGATACGGTCCGTCCACGGGCTGATCGACGGTCAAAACCTCGCGCGGCGTGCCGCTGGCGGCCCATTGGGCGGTGCGGTCGAGGATTTTGTCGATGGCACCACGCGTTTCCTCGTGCGGCACCTCGATGAGTTCCGCACCACGTCCGCTATAAACGAGATGATAGAAGCACACGCGTTCGATGTCCTCCTGCTCAATGAAATCGAGGATGCCGTCGAGATCGGCGATGTTGTGACGTGAGAGCGTTAGCCGCAGGCCGACCTTCTGACCCACGGCTTTGCAATTGCGGAAGGCAGCAACGGCTTTGTCGAACGCACCGACTTTGCCACGAAAGTGATCGTGCGTGGCACCCATGCCATCAAGCGAGATGCCGACGTAGGAAAAGCCGATATTTTTGATGCGCTGTGCCCACTCAGGATTGATGAGAGTGCCATTGGTGGAAAGCGTGAGGCGCAGGCCTTTGCTGGTGGCGTATTCGGCGAGTTCGTAGAACTTCGGATGGATCGTCGGCTCACCACCGGAAAGCAGCAGGGCGGGCACTTTGAAGTCGGCCAGATCATCGACGACGGCCTGGCACTGCTCCCAGTTCAATTCACCGGGGTAGAATTTCGAATCCGAGTCCTGGTAGCAATGCACGCATTTCAAATTGCAGCGGCGGGTGATGTTCCAGACGACGATGGGACGACGTTCAGCGGCGGAGGCAGGCGACCCATGGCCGCGGCCGTACCGCAGGTGATCCATCGGCTGGGCGACATCGCAATAAAGGCGGGTGAGATTGATCATGACCCCATGTCAACGTACCGAATATGCGGCGATGCCGCGCCGATCTTGCGCAAGGCATGCCGGGTATTGGCGGCTGCTATGGCAGCGGCTTCGCCTCCGGCGTCAGCATCGCAGATTTTTTTTCCGGTGCCTTGTCTCCGGCGAATTTACCGCCCGCAGGCTGTCCATCAATCACGGGAGAAACGCGTGCGCCATCGGCCGGGAAGGGAATCGGCGTCATGCACAGCACGTCACCTTCTTTCGGTGCTTTCGCCGCATTGGCGGAGACGACGATGTGCTTGTCCGTGCCGAAGATCGGCTCCACAAACATGCGCTTGAGCGTGTTTTGCGGCGTGATGAGGATGATCTCATCCCCCGCACGCACGGCGGCACGCGAGATGATGAACACATCGTTCAACGCTTCGCCTTCGATCTCCGCTTCGATGAACTGGCCGATCTTCAGCGGCGGCGCGCCGTCGGCACGTTTGGCAAACGGGTTGTCGATCTGCGCCACGGCGGTGGTTTGTCGCGTCTCCGCATCCAGCGCGCTCTCCACGCGCACCAGCCGGCCATTCCACGTCACACTCTTGCCGGCGGCAGTGGTGCGCAGTTTCACGTTCGCTGCTGGCAGGGCTTCATTCGCATCGCGGTAGCGTTCCGGCAGCTTCACATGCTGGCTTTCACGTTCTGGCAGCGGCAGGCGCACTTCCACAAAGTCCGTGGCAAACACCTTCCCCAAAGTGGTGCCCGGCGTCACATACTGGCCCACATCGGCGGTTTGCTCCAGCACTTGGCCCGCATATGGCGCACGAATGATTGTGCGCTGCGTGTCTCGCTGCGCTTTCACCACGCGCGCTTCGGCGGCGGCCACATCGGCCTGGGCGCGTGCGACCTGCGGTGTGCGGGAGACAAGTTCGCCAGGAGCACCCTGGCGGCCCAGCGCCTTCCAGTTTTCCAGCGCCTGCTCGGACTTCGCCTGCTCCTCGGCCAGCGTGACCTTTGCCAGCGCCACAGCGGCTCGCGCCACCGTCACGGCCGTTTCGTAATCCACGGGATCGAGCTTGATCAGCACCTCGTCCTTCTCAAAAAAACCGCCTGGGCGGAACGACGGACTCACTTCCACAATCATCCCCGCCACCTCCGGCAGCAGCGTGCTGCGCGTGCGCGGTTGTACGGCACCCTGCGAGGCCACCCGCACCGGATACGTCGTCTTCTTCAAGGTGATGCCTTCCACTTGCACGAGCACCGGCCGGGTCTCCATCGCCTTCAGTTCCGGCTTGTGCGTGATCAACCACCAGCCATACCAGCCGCAGGCGGCCAGGATGATGAGGGGGAGAAGTGCGCGGAGGATTTTAGCCATGTCAGAAGGTAGAACGTCTGAAAATGCGCCCGGATTCACCGCACGCACGATTTAATCCGCGAAAAGCGGGCTTCACAGTGGTGGGAGTCATGCTTGGCCAAAAACTTTACGATGAATGACGGACGGGTTTTGACGCAGATCGGTGATCGTCACCACCACGATCCGCGTTGGCTGCACGTCATAGAACACGCCATAAGGAAAATCGCGCACCAGTATGCGCCGATAGGGAGGCGCATAGCGTGCTCCGCTTTCCGGATGTCTTCTCAGCAGGCCGAGCACGACATCCAACTGCTGCATGAACAACACGCCACGTCCTTTCTGATAGTCCTCGTAGCGTTCGTAGGCCCTCTGAATGTCGATGTCCGCCTGGAGCAGCAGGATCAGTTCTTTCATGCGGACGATCCCAGGATGCGTTGCTTCACCACTTCCCAGGTGGTGAATTCCTCTGGGTGCTGTTTGAAATGATCCATCCTCCGGTCCAGTTCAGCGAGTATTTCCCGTGACACGGGAACTTCAGAAGGATGCTCCTCCAGGTCGTTCCAGAGTTCTGAAACAAACAGCAGCTTCTCGGACGATGAGAGAGAACGCACTTCTGGGAATTGCTCAAGAATCATGGCGGATGATGGCATGATTGCCTGGGATGGGCAATGCCCGATCTGTTGCCAGTCGGATCACAGTTTCGCGAGGCTGTCATCCAGCGCGGCGATCACCTTGCTGATGCTCGCCTCGGACTCGTCGCCCATGTTCGAGACGCGGAAGGTCTTGCCCTTCAGCTTCCCGTAACCACCGTCGATGATCATGCTGTGGTTCTTCTTTAGCAGGCCGATGAAGGCCGCCACGTCGATGCCCTTGTTGTTCGCCACGCAGGTCAGCGACTTGGAGCGGTAACCCTCTGGCGCGAAGAACTCGAAGCCGTTGCGGCGCACCCACTCGTGCACCATGCCGTTGAGCTTGGCGTGGCGTGCGTAACGGTTGTCCACGCCTTCGGCAAAGATCTTCTTCAACTGATGGCGCAGGCCGTAGATCAGCGAAATGCACGGCGTGCTCGGCGTCATGCTCTTCTCGCCGTTCGCCTTGAACTCCAGGAAGTCGAAGTAGTAGCCGCGGTCATTGATCGTCGCCGCACGCGCCATCGCCGCCTCGCTGGCGGTGAACAAGGCGAGGCCCGGAGGCAGCGCGAAGGCCTTCTGGCTGCCCGTGAGCAGCACGTCCAGGCCGAGTTCGTCGAAATTCACCGGCACCGTGGTGAAACCGGACACCGAATCCGTGATGAACATCACATCAGGATACTTCTTCTTCAGCGCCGCGATCTCCGCGATGGGGCTGAGCACGCCGGTGGAGGTTTCATTGTGGATGAAGGTCACCGCGTCGAATTCGCCGGTGGCGAGACGCTTGTCGATCTCCGCCGCCAGGATCGGCTGGCCCCACTCGACTTGATAAGCCTCAGCTTCCTTGCCGCAGCGCTTCGAAACGTCCAGCCACTTGTCGGAGAAGGCCCCGTTGCAGCAGTTAAGCACCTTTTTCTTCACCAGATTGCGGATAGCGCCCTCCATCACACCCCAGGCCGAGGACGTGCTCAAAAACACCTGCTGCTTCGTGCCAAACAGCGTCTGCAGCAACGGCTGGATCTCGGCATACAGATCCTGGAATCCCTTGCCGCGATGCCCGATCATCGGCTGCGCCATCGCAGCGTAGGTGTCAGGGGAAACTTCAACGGGACCAGGGATGTAAAGTTTGACGTGGGTGCTCATGCGTTTGGGGGAAGGGAGCGCCGAGTTTAGGGCGCTCAGGCACTCACGCAAGGGCTGTGTGGGGTGCTCCTTGCCGAGTTGGAAAGCGACCGTGCCCACGGCCAATCCCGAGCCGGAGGCTCGAAAGAAAACAGCCGGTGGTGCAACCACCGGAACCGGGGGAACAGCTCGATACCGCAAGCCGCCGCGCCCCGGAGGGTGCGCAAGAAGCTGGGGCAGGGACGTTTTCCCGCTCACCTTCAGAGCGCGACCGAATGAGAGCGAGTCGGTGATGCGCAACTCCCTGGACTGACGCGCTGCGGCCCGTTAGGCCGGGGTGACACGAAGTAACATGCGGTGCTATTTCGCCATCACCCATGAAGTCAAAAGAGCTTGCAGCTCTATCAGCGGCATTGTACTCAGCGTCGTCTCAGTTCTAACCCCAGCTACGTCAGCTAGCAGTGAGCCGCAGCCAGCAAACGATTCATGACGCTTCCTTCCGAACTCATCTCCCGCCTGCAAGCCCTGAAGGCATTGCTTGATCTTGGCGATGTCGAGCTGGCCTCATCTGCGGCTGCCAGGCTTCAGACGCATCAGGAGATTGGCAGCATTGCGCAGATCATTGAGTGTTTCAGCACACACCGTTATGCGGAGGCAGGCAGGCTCATCACCACCGTGCTTACCGAGGGCACACGGCTGGTGCGCTGGACCGACCCCGAGATCACGCTGCTGGAGGCTGAGTTGGAACGACTCTCCTCCGATTTGGCCGAGGCTGAGGCCGAGCAAGCGGAGCTGGCGCATCAGATCGCCCGCTTTCATGCGGCGCATCATCAGACCCTCGGAGCGCGGCTGGAGAAGCTTCTGCGTCTGCGTGTGCTGCTGCGCGAGCGTGAAGCAGCGGCAGACCCGGCGAAGGCCGCCGACTTCGCGCAGGCACAGCAAGACTACGACAGCTTTCAGCAGGACAGCGCCAACCAAGACAAGGAGGATGCGCGCACGAAGTGGGAGCTGTCCGAAGACGAGCAGCAGGAGTTGAAACGTCTGTTTCGCAAAGCCTCCAAGAAATGCCACACCGATGTCGTGCCGCCAGAGCACCAAGCCGCCGCTGCGGCCATGTTCCGTGACTTGAGCGAAGCTTACGAAAAGGGAAACTTGGTGCGTGTGCAGCAGATCGCCGCTCAGGCAGATACGGGCATCTTCACTGCGGCGGATCAAGCCACGGCGGCAGATCAAAAGGCCAGCCTCCAGGCACGTGTTCAGGCCGTTCGAGCCGCGTTGGAAAAAGCCCGCGCTGAGCTGGCGGCGGTGCAGCAGTCCGCCGCCTGCCGCGTCATGTCCCAGTACCCCGACTTGGACGCCTACTTCCAGAGCCAGGCCACGAAGCTTGATCAAGAAATCAAACGGCTGGCTGAGGCCGTTGAAGACTCAGAGCCATGAGTGATCCCAAACAGCCCAAACTTGAACTCCAGCTCAGCTCGCCGCAGGCATTGGTGCGGCGCATGGACCAGCAGTTGGAATTGGTGGAACGTCTGCTGGCCGAGGCGGATGCAGCACAGTCCTTGGCAACTGTCAGCATCACCAACAGCCTCGGCATGAAGATGCTCTGGTGCCCGCCTGGGGAGTTCCTCATGGGGAGCCCGAAAGACGAAAAGGGGCGGATTAAAACTGAAAACCAAGTTCAGGTGAGAATCAGCCAAGGCTTCTGGCTAGCTCGCACGCCAGTAACTCAGGGGCAGTGGCAGGCGCTGATGGGGAACAATCCGAGCAAACTCAAAGGCAGCAAGGATCTGCCGGTGGAAATGGTGAGCTGGGACGATGCTGCGGAGTTCTGTGACAAACTCAATGCGCAGGAAAATTTGCCCAACAGCTACCGGTATTCGCTGCCAACAGAGGCGCAGTGGGAATATGCCTGTCGTGCAGGAACCACCACGCCGTTCCACTTTGGCAGCACGCTTAATGGCACGGAGGCGAATTGTATTGGAATCCTGCCCTACGGCACCGAGATAGAGGGGCCTGAGTTGGGGCAGACTACAGTCGTTGGCAGCTACTCACCCAATGCTTGGGGCTTGCATGACATGCATGGCAATGTGTGGGAGTGGTGCGTCGATGGGTATGTAGATGAACTCCCCGGTGGCACCGATCCCACCGGGCCTGCCACCGGTGCCTGCCATTTGTTTAACGGCGTCTCGTATGACGATGTCGCCACCCACTGCCGCATGTTTCGCGGCGGCTCGTGGGACGACTTCGCCAACCTCTGCCGCTCAGCCACGCGAGGCTTCAAGCCTCCGGGCTCCCGCAGCCGCACTCTGGGCTTCCGTCCCGCCCTAGTTCAATCCAAGTAAACCAGCCAGGAGTGTAGGCGTGAAGGCTGGAGTCGAATGCGAGGGGTGAGCCGGATACGAAAGGCTTCAATGCCGAAGGGGGTGCGATAGAGGGACGGCGAGATAGAGGGACAGACACTTTGACTGCCTCTCAAAGAGAGCTTCACCGTCCCGCGTTCCCAACCTACAAATCATCTCGCGAGTTTCGCGGACACCGCCTGACAAACGCCCTTCATTTTGTCCTCGGATTCACGTGGGTAAATGGCATGTCCTACAGGCATTCCAAACGTGGAGTGCATCTCAGCGCAAACTGTTGACGGAACGATTTGAAATTTGCACAACAGATGCTGCGAAAGCTCGTTTCGGAAACCTGCCAACTGAGGAGCTTTTGCACGTACAACATCTTCGATCCATGCCAGTGCGTAGGCTGACTGGAAATGTGGGCGCAGGGCATCTACCGGACAAAAGCAGCCGAGGCAAAAACAAACACAACCTTCCGTGATTCGATCAACGCCAAGAAACACCCGCTCTCTCGGGATGGCAAAAGCATACAAGGTTGCTTGGGTCCAGTTGCGGCATGTTGCAAAATAAACTGCCATCTGAGGGGAGTCTGTAAGGTCAATCCATGGCGTATCAACGGCTGCTTCCGAGTGGTAGTGTTGAAGCACGATTTGCGCAGCAAAGGGGTCCGACAGATCATTCCTACTTTGCTCGGTTACATTCTGGTTCTTTGCCTCGTCCCGCAGGCTCTCTTGGGCGGATTTAAGCCGAAGATTTTTTGATGATTCATCCAGTCCGGAGCGAAAAGCCGTCGGAACGATCAGGGTCTCGCCAGCCTCGTTCCGGTAATCCTGCGATTGTCCGCGAAGGAGAATCAGGTGACCTGGGTTTGCACGCCGTAGCTGGGCCAGATGTACGAGCAATTTGCGAAAATAGTTCACTTGCACCCCCTGCGACTTGCGAACGGTATCAATCGAGTGCGGGGTCAGTTTTTGGTCATCTGACAGAGTGGTGAGAGTCATCATCAAATGTTTGGGAACTTGATGTCGGTATTAGAAACAATCTGTTCGATCGTGCCGAAGTCTCACGCCCACCCCAGCCAGCAGCCCTTGAGCGTCTTCATATCCCGCAGATGCGACTCGCGGAAGCCCTTCAGCACGGCCGCATCCTTCGGATCGCCTCCGAGATACTCGACGTTTAGTGAGATCGGGCCGGTGTAGCCGGTTTTCATGAGCATCTCGCCGTATTTCGGGTCCACCTGGCCTTCGCCGAGCGGCACGGTGACGAGCTTGCGGTTTCAGAGCCAGGATGTCTTCGATGGTCTTACTCATCGTTGTTGTCCTCCAGTGCGGCCTCGATCAGCCGTCGTTCCTTCTCGATCTCCAGACGCAGTTGTTCCTCCGTTGGCAGGCAGAGCATGTATTTGGAGGCGAAGATCTGCTTCCGATCACTCAGCACCGAGTAGCGGGCCACCGTCTCATTCTTTTCTGTGCAGAGGATGAGGCCAATCGTTGGGTTGTCGTCCGGGGCCACAAAGAGGTCGTCATACATCCGCACATAGCCGTCCATCTGGCCTACATCCGCGTGCGTCAGTTCACCCACCTTGAGATCAATGAGCAGGTAGAACTTCAGGCGGCAGTGGTAGAAAACCAGGTCGATGTAGCGGTCCTGCTCCTCGATCCTGATGTGCTTCTGCCGGGCGACGAAGGCAAAACCGCTGCCCAGCTCCAGCAGGAAGCGCTGCAAATGCGTGATGATCGCCCGCTCTAGGTCCGACTCGTGAAAGTCGGCGATGTCCGGCAGACCAAGGAACTCCAGGACATAGGGATGCTTCAGCGCTTCGATGGGCGAGCTACCAGGAATTTGCAGCTTGCGCCCCTCCGCCAGCATCTTCTCGGGCTTCGTGCTCTTGAGCAGTCGCTCGTGGTAGAACGACTGAATCTGCCGCTCCAGCGTGCGCTTGTCCCAGCCGCCGGCGATGGTCTCACGCTCGTAAAAGTCCCGCGCTTCGAGGTTCTCCACGCGCATCAGAGCGCGGTAGTGCGACCAAGTGAGCTGGGGCGAGAAGCCCTGCGGCGATTCGTCATCCGTTGGGCGACTTTTCTGGGGCACTGCCAATTCTATCCCCGCTGGGGAGAGAATTGCCGCCCCCGAAGATTCTGCGCCCAATAGGTGCAGAATTTGCGTCGCCTCAGATTTCGTACCCAGGGGGTACAGAATCTCCCTTTCAACAGCAGGGCTTGCAGATTCTCCACCCGCTGGGCGGAGAATTGAGGGATCTAAAGATTCTCCACCCAGTGGGTGGAGAATTTGAAGACGGTCTTGAAACGCAAGGTGGAACTGCCTGAAATACCAAAGGTTTGTGACGGAAAACCCCTTCCCATATCGCTCCGTCAGCCGTGCAGACAGGTCTTCGACGATCTTCTTGCCATACGCCGCCCGCTTCGCGCCGCCTTGCAGTTCCTGGACGATCTCCCGCCCGATCAGCCAGTAGGCCAGCACCATGTTGCTGTTCACCGCCCGGACCACATTGCTGCGGGCTTGTTCGAGGATGGAAACCACGCGCCCAAAGAGCGGCTCAGGTTCCTTTGCGGTCACTTTCCGTTTCGGTTTGCTCATGGTTGGTCTCCAGTGCTGAGTTGCTTCACCACGCGCCTCGGCTGCCCCACCTTCAGCAGTCCCGCATGCACCTGGCGTTTTCCTTCCGTTTGAACGGCTAAGAAATCCTTTGCAGTTGCTAAGAAAACCTTAGCAACTGAATCTTCCGCCAATTCCTTCTCAGCGAAGATGTTCTTGAGGTGCATCAGCACGTTTTCCGGCGTCGTCTCAAAGAGCAGCCCCATGTTTTTCTGTGACAGCCAGATCGTGCCATCCTGCACCCGCACCTCCACGCCGTCGCCGCCCGTCTGATAGGCGAAGGTGAGAAACTCCGCCGTGCAGTTACGGAGACGCACGCTGTTCGGTGATTTCTTTTTCGGCATGGGCGTTTTCCCTGTCTAGGGTTTCGGGGCGGGGATGTCTGCGGCGGTCTTACTCATCGTTGCTGCCGAAATCACTCACCGTCAACGGCGGGCAAGTCTTGGCCGGGGTGAAGATTTCGTGCCTGCCAAGGTGGGCCAAGAGCACGTCCTCGGCGCTGTCGTCATTTTTAGCTTCGTCGGGGTTCTAAGGCGAAGAAATCACGGCCTAACCGAAGGGGTTTCCGGTAAAAGCCAGTTCCATGCCGCAACCATTGACGTCAAATTTCAACAGGGGTCTCACGCCCAGCCCAGCCAGTTGTGCAGCGTCTTCAAGTCCCGCACATGCGCTTCGCGGAAGCCCTTCAGCACCGCCGCGTCCTTCGGATTGCCTTCGAGGTATTCGAGGTGGAGCGAGATCGGGCCGCTGTAGCCGGTTTTCATGAGCATTTTGCCATACGCCGGGTCCACCTGGCCTTCACCGAGTGGTACAGTGACGAGCTTGCGCCCTTCCCATTTGAAGTCATTGAAGTAAGCCGCGCCGCTTTGAAGTCCCTGCCGACTCGACATCTGACCTGATCCGAGTACACTTTCCCCATGACTGTCGCTGAAAAAGCCCGTGCCGAGCGCCGCCGCGCCACCTGGACGCTGGAGAAGGTAAACAGCTTCGCCGAGGCGGAGGCGCAGACCCGCGCCTACTGGCATGCAGCCACGCCCGCAGAACGTCTGAACGGTCTCGAAACCCTGCGCGAACAACTCTATGGCGAAGATCAAGCTGGCCGAAGACTTCAGAGATTTCTTGAGCTTGTGCCTCAGCCATGAACTGCGGTTCATGGTGATCGGCGGCTACGCCGTGGTGTATCACGCCCGCCCCCGCTACACGGGCGACCTTGATCTGTGGGTGGATTCGTCGGCTGAAAATGCAGAGCGGGTGGTGACGGTGCTGCGGGCCTTCGGTTTCAAGGGGGATGACATCAGCACGGTTATGATCACCGAGCAGAAGCAGATCATCCGCATGGGTTTTGAGCCGATGCGACTGGAAATCTTCACCCGCATCCCTGGCGTTCAGTTCGCCGAATGCTACGAGCGCCGCGTCTTCGTGAAGATCGGACGCATGCAGGTGCCCTTCATTGGCTTGGAGGACTTGAAAGCCAACAAGCAGGCGAGCGGCCGATTGAAGGATTTGCAGGATCTCGAGGAACTGCCCTGACCTGAGCGAAGACTTGGCAGCGACTCACGCCCACCCCAGCCAGTTGTGCAGCGTCTTCAAATCGCGCACATGCGCTGCACGGAACTCCTTCAGCACGGCGGGATCGCTGGCCTTGCCTTCGAGGTATTCGAGGTGGAGCGAGATCGGGCCGGTGTAGCCGGTTTTCATGAGCATTTCGCCGTATTTCGGGTCCACCTGGCCTTCGCCGAGCGGCACGGTGACGAGCTTGCGGCCGTCCCATTTGAAATCCTTAAAGTAAGCCGCGCCGATGTGGTCTTTGACGAGGTTGAACTCCAGCGGCCAGGACTTCCCGCCCTCGCAGGTTGCGTGCAGGATGTCGAAGGCAAAGCTGAAGTCTGCCGCTGGATACTCCCGCATGATGGAGAAGATGTCCCACACCGCTGCGCCGAAGTAATCCTGCCCGCTGTGGTTCTGGAACATCGGCTGGATGCCGATCTCTTTGCACAGGGCCACGAGGTCCTTGATCTTTGGCCGCACGGCCTGGAGCTGGTCCCAGATGGGCTGCTTGAGGTCATACTTGTAGTAGTTCATGCGGAAGCGCTTCACGCCCAACTTGGCCGCCGTGCGCAGGATTTCCTCCGTGCGCTGCTCCGCGCTCACCTCGTTGATGCCGGAGGTCATGATCATGAGTTCGAGGTTCTGCTTCTTGAGCGCCTCCACATACTTCGGCAGCTCATCCACGACCTTTTCCGGCTCAATGTGCCCCTTCGGCCGGATCGGCGACTCCACACCGTCAAACCCCGCTTCCGCTCCCAAACTGGCGATCTCATCAAAGCTCAGCCCTTGCAGGTGCTTCGTGAAAAAGCAGATCTTGTTCTTCGATTTCGGCGTTTCCGCCATCAACGGAGCTGTAAAAGCCAAAGCAGAGAGATTGCCAAGAAAAGCGCGACGTGTGTTCATGAGGTTGCCTGAACGTGCAGCGCTGTGCTACTCGTTCAAGAGATGCGTGATTCCTGATTCTCTCCTCGGCTTCTCGAACTCCGCTTTTACCACCTCATGCGTCATCTCATTCTCATCCTCGGCGACCAGCTTGATGCGCACTCAGCCGCGTTTGATGGTTTTGACGCGAAACAAGACGCGGTGTGGATGGCGGAGGTCAAACACGAGTCCACCAAGGTCTGGAGCACGAAGCCACGCACCGCCGTCTTTCTGGCCTGCATGCGCCACTTTCGGGACGAACTGCGCGGGCGTGGTGTCACGGTGTATTACCGTCAGCTCGGCGGTCCAGGTGGGGAAACCTTTGCGGAGCAGCTCGGGGACGCTGTTGGCATGCTGAAGCCGAAAAAGCTGATCATGGTGGAAGCAGGCGAATGGAGCGTGGCGCGTGAAATGGAGGCGGCGGCGGCCCAGGCGGCGCTGGAGCTAGAGGTGCGCCCTGACCGGCATTTCCTCTGCACGCGTGAGATGTTTCAAAAACATGCCGAAGGCCGCAAACAGTTCCGCCTGGAGTTCTTCTACCGGGAGATGCGGCAGCACACCGGCGTGCTGATGGAAAAGGGGACGCCCGTTGGTGGTCAGTGGAACTTTGACCACGACAACCGCGACTCCTTTGGCAAAACCGGTCCCGGTCTGCGGCTGCCACCGCGCCGCTTCCTGCCGGACGCGGTGACGCAGGGTGTCATCGACGATGTGGGGACGCATTTTGCGGCGCATCCTGGCTCACTTACTGACTTTGACTGGCCGGTGACGGCGGCGCAGGCGCAGGAGGCACTGGATGATTTCATCACACACCGGCTGGTGGAGTTTGGCCGCTATCAGGATGCCATGTGGACGAATGAGCCGTGGCTCTACCACTCACGCCTCAGCGCCGCGATGAATCTGAAGCTGCTCGACCCGCGTGAGGTCATCGCCGCAGCTGAAAAAGCCTACCGGGATGGAGTGGCACCACTAGCTGCCGTGGAGGGCTTCATCCGCCAGATCCTTGGTTGGCGTGAGTATGTGCGCGGCATTTACTGGCACCACATGCCTGGCTATGTGGAGCGAAATGCCATGCACGCGGAGCTTGAGCTACCGGACTTTTATTGGACCGCAGAGACGGACATGCAGTGCCTGCGTGACGCCCTGGGCCAGACGTTGCGCCACGGTTACGCGCACCACATCCAGCGTCTGATGGTCACGGGACTCTTTGCGCTGCTTTATGGCGTGCATCCGCGCCGCGTGCACGAGTGGTATCTGGCCGTCTATGTCGATGCGGTGGAGTGGGTGGAGCTGCCGAACACCCTCGGCATGTCGCAATACGGCGACGGCGGCGTCATGGCCAGCAAGCCCTATGTAGCCTCCGGAAAATACATCCAGCGCATGAGCAACTACTGTGCGGGCTGCCGCTACGACCCGGCGCTGAGCACCGGGCCGAAGGCCTGCCCCTTTACCACGCTCTACTGGGACTACCTGCTCCAGCATGAGCCGACGCTGCGGCAAAATCAGCGCATGAGCATGCAACTGCGCAATCTCACTCGACTGTCCCCTGCTGATCGTGAAAAAATCCAGATGCAGGCCGCCGCAGTGCGCGGAACTGCCAACCCCAACTCCCCACCCGCATCATGACCTCTCTCTCTGGTCAAAACATCGTCATCATGGGCGGTACCACGGGCCTCGGCCTGTCCGCTGCGAAAAAGCTCGTTGCCACCGGGGCCAACGTCGTCGTTACGAGCCGCACGCAGGCGAATGTGCATGCCGCGCTCGCCGAACTCGGTCCGCAGGCCCGTGGCTTCGCCGCCGATGCCTCCACAGCCGAGGCCGCCGAGCGTGCCGTGGCCATGTTTGATCGACTCGATGCCCTCTACCACGTCGCCGGTGGCAGCGGACGCAGCCAAGGCGATGGTCCGCTACATGACATCACCGATGACGGCCTGCGTTACACGCTCGATCTCAATTTGAACTCCATCATCCTCTCGAATCGCGCCGCCGTGCGTCAGTTCATCAAACAAAACAGCGGCGGCGTGATCCTCAACATGGCTAGCGTGCTCGGCTGGTCGCCCTCGCCCAAATTCTTCGCCTCCCATGCCTACGCTGCCGCCAAAGCGGGCATCATCGGCTTCAGCAAGTCCATCGCCGCCTATTACGCGCCGCAAAACATCCGCGTGAACGTCATCGCCCCGGCGTTGGTCGAGACACCGATGTCGCAACGTGCCGTCGGCAACGACGAGGTCATGCAGTTCATCAAAACCAAGCAGCCACTTGATGGCGGTCGCATCGGCATTCCCGAGGATTGCGACGGAGCCGCTCTCTTTCTCCTTTCCAGCGCCTCCAAGTTCATCACCGGTCAGGTTCTTGCCGTCGATGGCGGCTGGACGGTTTCCGAAGGCCAATCTCATGAATTCTAACCGCTGATAAGACGCTAATCTGACGCTAATAAAATTCATTATTAGCGTCATGTCAGCGTCTCATCAGCGGTTTAAAAACTGCCCCAACTTGAAATCTGAAATTTTAAACCTCTCCATCGGCATCGATCTCGGCGGCACAAACATCAAAGCCGCTCTCGTGGACACGCAGTCCGCGCAAACCCTCGCCACGCTCTCGAAACCGACACGCGATGGCGAATTCGAAAACAACACACCGCGCTTCGCTCTCACCGTGCGCGAGATCGTGAACGAGTTTGAAGCGCAAGCATGCTGCAAACTCGCCGTCGGTCTCTCCGCGCCCGGTTTGGCCAATCCAAACGGCCAATGCATCGACTGGATGCCCGGACGCATGCATGGTCTCGAAAAATTCGACTGGTCCACCTTCCTCGAACGCGATTGCTGCGTGCTCAATGACGCCCACGCTGCCTTGCTCGGCGAAGTCTGGGCGGGAGCTGCAAAGAATTGTCGTGATGTCTTCATGCTCACCCTCGGCACCGGTGTTGGTGGTGCAATCTATACTGGCGGACGACTCCTCACCGGCAAGATCGGCCGAGCTGGCCATCTTGGCCACGTCAGCACCGACACCCACGCTCCGCGCGACGATTTCAACA
>JAYVIO010000111.1:0-15877 GCA_043770175.1 Verrucomicrobiales bacterium
CCGCTGAATTCCTTGCAGCCCACGCTCGACTCCCGTCCTGATCTCGAACAGTCCGCCTGCCTGCATGCGAACATGGATCTTTATAAATGGTCCTCCAAACTCTGGCCATGGACCGGTTCCGACCTCATCGGTGCATGCTTTCTGCTCGCGCTGGCTGGCAGAGATCTCGACATGCGCGCCAGTCCCTATGATTTGAGCGCTCTTGGCTATGAGCCGGTGAAAATCGAAACGCCCGAGGGCCGTGCGCATTATGAGCATGAACAACGCACGCTGGCCGCCAAGGCGACGGCGTTGCGCCAGAAATTGCTCGAAAGCTGCAATTCACTCGCCGCCATCACTGCTTCACATCAATCATCCGTCGTCCCACTTCCTCACACAGGCCGATGAACGTGCGCTCCGGCAGGTTGAGCGGGCGTCCTTTCAGGGTGGAAACCACCCAGCGCCGTTTGAGCTTCGCCTTTGGCAATGGGAGCGCGATCAATTGTCCGGCCTCGATTTCCGTGCGCGCAATCCAGCGCGCGGCGATGGCCACGCCGATGCCGAGTTTCGCCAGTTCCTTCGTCGCCTCGGAACTGCCGAGTTCGATGAATGAATTCAAGCGCACGCCCTGCTTCATGAAGAAATCCTGCACCAGCGCAAAATTCAGACTGTTACGACTGGCAACGATGAAGGTCTCATTGGCTGCGTCTTTGATCTTCGGTGTTTTGTGCGCCCACGGATGCAATGGTGAGACGAGAAACTCCAGTTCGTCGTCAAAGATCGCGTGGCAGTTGAGTTTTGCGACGTCCTGCGGCCTCAAGCTCACTGTGATATCGACTTGGTTTTTCAGCAGTCGCTCGATCGTGTCCGGCGTCTCGCCTGTGATGACTTTGATCTCATAAAGAGGGAAGCTCTCTTTGAATTCACGGAACACCGTCGGCAGAATGAACTGCGCTGCCGCCGTGGTGCAGCCGATGCGCAGCTTGCCGCGCGGTGTTTGATCCAGCGTGCCGAGCACCGCGCGTGCATGGCTCATGGATTGCAGGATCGCCTCCGCATGCGGCAGCAGCTCGCGACCGGCATGCGTGAGATGCACGCTCTTGCCCTGACGATGGAAAAGCTGGCTGCTCAGATCGGTTTCGAGCGACTTGATCGCATGACTGATCGCGCTCTGCGTGAGATGCAATTCGCGTCCTGCCTGCGTGAAGCTGCCGCTGCGGGCGAGGCAGACGAAGGCGCGGAGCTGGCGGGTGTCGATGGGGTCGTCCATGAATGCAATTCATACTCGGGGTGAATAACTTTGCGCGCTGTTTCTGCATGAGTTTGGCATGCTGGCACTGCTGATGCTTAGAGGATGGATGTCATGTCCAAAGCCGCCCACTCTCCCAAACCTGCGCTCAGCGGCGTCATCCAACCGGTGCGCATCGGGTTCATCCCGCTCGCCGACTGCGCGCCGCTGCTGGTGGCCAGGGAGCGCGAGCTGTTCCGCAAACATGGCGTTCGAGTTGAGTTAAGTTGTGAGGTCGGCTGGGCCACCATTCGGGAGAAACTCCTTTATGGTCAGGTGGATGCCGCCCACGCCATCGCCGGTCTCGCACTGGCGATGCGCATGGGTCTGAGCACACCGCCCTGCCGGGTGGTGGCCCCGTTCGTCTTCAATCTGCACGGGAATGCGATCACTCTGAGCCGTGATCTTTGGAATCGTGGCGTGCGCGATGCCGCGAGTCTGAAAAAACTCATTCGCAGCACCACCAGCCGCCGCTTCACCTTTGGCACGGTGTCGCGCTACTCCTCGCATTACTTCTTGCTGCGCCAGTGGCTGGCTGCCGGTGGCATTGATGTCGAAAAAGATGTGCGCATGGTCGTTCTGCCGCCCACGCAGATGGCCGCCAACCTCGCCGCCGGCCTGGTGGATGGCTATTGTGTTGGAGAACCGTGGAACTCCATCGCCGTTGAGCGCGGCATCGGCTGGATCGCCGCCACCAGTGAGCAGCTTGCTCCCGGCCATCCTGAAAAAGTGTTGCTCACCACCGAGAGCTTTATTGAACACCACGCCGAGGAAGCCGCCGCCATCATCGTGGCATTAAAAGAAGCCTGCCTGTACTGCGACGCACATGAAAACCGTGCGGAAGTGGCGCACATCCTCGCCGGCAGCGGCTACTTCAATGACGGCGAGGAAATCTTGAAGCGTTCACTCGTTGGCCCGCTCGATCTCGGCACGGACACGAGCGCCGATGTCACCCATTTCCACATCTTCCACCGTCGTGACGCCAATGTGCCCACCATTGGGCGTGGACGCTGGCTGCTCGATGAATTCATCACCCATGGTCTGCTGCTGCCCTCACAGCGCACCGAGGCCTCTGAAGCGCTTCGCGCCTGCTGGACTTCCAGCGCTCTCAACTTTCCCCAAGCATCCGCCGCCGCCCCCAAAACCAACAAACGAACCAAACTCGCCATCGCATGAACCTCACATCCCCGCTTACCCGTCGTTCCATCCTCCGCACCGGCGCCACCGCCGGTCTCGGTGCTCTCTTCAGCGGCCTGCCGCAAGGCTGGGTCGGCTCCGCTTATGCGGACGACTCTCCAGAAATGCCCGACATCAAACTCGGTATCATTGCCCTCACAGATTGCTCCAGCATCATCTTGGCGCATGAAAAAGGCTTGTTTAAAAAGTACGGCATCAATTCGACCGTCAGTAAAGGCGCGAGCTGGGCCGCCATTCGCGATTCACTCACCAACGGCGACATCCAGGCCACACACATGCTGCTCGGCATGCCGATTGCCTCCACGATGGGCCTCGGTGGTGCGCCGAAAAAGCCGATGATCGCGCCCTTCATCCTGAACCGCAACGGTCAAGCCATCACGCTTGCCAACACCTTTAAGGGGAAGGTTGCCGCTGATCCGAAGGCGCTGAAGCCCTTCGTCGATGAAGCGAAGGCCAAGGGCAATCCGCTGACCTTCGCCATGACCTTCCCGCCGGGAACGCACGCGATGTGGATGCGCTACTATCTCGCCGCTGGTGGCATCAATCCAGGCGACGCCGCAGGTGCGGGTGCGGATGTTTCTCTCATCACCGTGCCGCCGCCGCAGATGGTGGCGAACATGAAGGTCGGCAAGATGGACGGCTTCTGCGTCGGTGAACCTTGGAACGCCAAGACCATTGCTGAAGACATCGGCTACACGTCCATCGCTACGCAGGGCATCTGGAAGGATCACCCTGAAAAAGTCTGCGCCTTCACCGAAGAATTCGCCGCGAAAAATCCGAAGACCGTCAAGGCCGTGATGAAGGCGCTGCATGAAGCTGGCGTGTGGCTCGACAAGATGGAGAACCGCGAAGAGCAGGCCCAGATCGTCAGCGCCGCGACCTACATCAACTGCCCGCCCGAAACGATCCTCGGCCGTCTCATGGGCAAGTATGACATGGGCGATGGTCGCAAGATCAAAGATCCCGATTACATGATCTTCAGCGACCGCAACTGCAACTACCCGCAGGCCAAGTATGCCAAGTGGTGGCTCACGCAGCTTCGCCGCTGGGGCTTCGTCGAAGGTGCTCCCGATTATGAAGGCGTCGCCAAGCAGGTCATGCGCTCCGATCTCTATGAAGAAGCCATGAAGGAAATCGGCTACGCCCATGGTGGTGCGGATACGAAGGCCGAGACCCTGTTCGACGGCGTCACCTTCGATCCGAAGGCCGATCTCGAAGCCTACGCCGCGTCCTTCGCGGTGAAGACACTCAAAGCTTAAACCCCAAAACCGCATAGCCGCAATATGCACCTGATCCAACGCTACAAACTCGACGCCATCTTCCTGCCGCTGGGCGCGATCCTGGTCTGCTGCTTCCTCTGGTATCTCATTGCCGGGAAATCGGTGATCACGACGAAAAAGGACGACTGGGGTGACACTGTGAAGGTCACGAGACGCCAGGGCATCTCCGCCGATCTCCCGACTCCTGCGGAGACTTGGACGGCGAGCAAGCTCTACGTCACCGACCCTTTCGCGAAGCGTGGCGAACTCGATCAGGGCATATTGCGGTTCACGTGGATGTCACTCGTGCTCGTGGCTCAGGGTTATTTCATCGCCCTCGTTGTTGGCACACCGATTGGCTTCTTCCTTGGCCTATCGAAGCCGTTCACGAAGGCTTTTGATCCCATCATTCAGGTGTTGCGGCCGGTTTCGCCGCTCGCCTGGCTCCCGCTCGGCATGATTCTCTTCAGCGGCGTCAAGATCGTCAACGGTGATGGTCGCACCACCTTTGGCGCGTCGGATGCTGCCGCACTCTTCACCATCGCCATCTGTGCCATGTGGCCCACCGTGATGAACACCGCCGTTGGTGTCCGTGCGGTGCCACAGGACTACCTCAATGTCGCCAAGGTGCTCAAGCTTTCGAGAAACAAGACGCTCTGGAAAGTGCTCGTGCCCGCCACACTGCCTTACATGTTCACCGGTTTCCGTTTGAGCCTCGGCATCGCCTGGCTGGTTATCGTTGCTGTCGAAATGCTCACCGGACGGCCCGGCGTGGGTGGTTTCCTTTGGCAGCAATACAACGCCAACAGCTACGCCCACATCATTCTCTGCATCCTCACCATCGGCGTCGTCGGCTACGTGCTCGACCGCTTGATGAGTGTCGTCGAATCGCGGTTCAAGACCGCTTAACCTCACACCCTGATCAAGATATGCCGCTGATCGAAATCAAAGGTGCCTCCAAAGGCTTTGGGCTTCCGGGCCATCGAACGGAAGTGCTCAAGAACATCAATCTCAGCCTGAACCAGGGCGAGTTCGTCGTCATCGTCGGTTATTCCGGTTCAGGAAAGAGCACACTCATCAATCTTATCTCGGGCCTCGTGAAGCCTGATTCCGGTGAGGCATTGATTGAAGGAAAAAGGATCACGGAACCCGGCCCGGATCGCGGTTTGGTATTTCAAAACTATTCTTTGCTGCCCTGGCTCACCGTGGAGGAGAACATCGCGCTCGCCGTTGATGAGGTTTTCAGAGACTGGACCAAGGAGCAGCGTGTCGCGCATGTGAAGAAGTACATCGAGATGGTCAAACTCACCGCTGCGGCGCACAAACTGCCCAAAGAACTTTCAGGTGGCATGCGGCAACGCGTTTCTGTCGCCCGCACATTGGCCATGCAACCGAAGGTGTTGCTGCTCGACGAACCTCTCAGCGCTCTCGACGCCCTCACCCGCGCCACATTGCAGGACGAGATCAGCGACATCTGGCGTGAGAACCTCACCACCGTGCTGTGGATCACGAATGACCCTGATGAGGCGCTGTTGCTCGCGGATCGTGTCATTCCGCTGCTGCCCACGTCGCCCGCCACGCTCGGTGAACCCATGGTGGTGGACCTGGAGCGTCCACGGGACCGCAAGACGCTCAATCACGACCCCAAGTTCAAGAAACTGCGTACTCAGCTTATTACCACGCTGCTGGACGCCAAAGGTCGCACGAAGTCGAAAACCAGCGTGAAGCTCACAATGCCCGACATCCTGCCAGAAGACCTCACTTATGTGAACTCGTTGCAGTTCCTCAACCGCAGCGGGCCGAAACGCCGCTCTGACAGCAAACGTGAAGAAGTGGAGGTGGCCGTATGAGTTCCCTGCTGCCCATGCTCGAACTGGATCGTCTGTGGAAGACGTACGACACGCCGAAAGGTCCGGCGACGATCGTCAAAAATTTCAACCTCAAGCTCAAAGAGGGTGAGTTTACCACGCTCATCGGTCACAGCGGCTGCGGCAAGAGCACCGTGCTCATGATGGTCGCCGGCCTCAGTGATCTGAGCAAAGGCAACATGATCCTCGCAGGACGTGAAGCCAGCGGCCCAGGCCCGGACCGAGGTATTGTGTTTCAATCGCCTTGCCTCCTGCCATGGATGACTGCGTTTGAAAACGTCATGCTTGGCGTCAACCAGGTCTATTTCACCGCCAGCAAGGCCGAGCGCCGTCAGATGGCCGAGTACTATCTCACCATCGTCGGTCTCGGTGAAGCGATGCACAAATACCCTGGTGAACTCTCGCAGGGCATGCGCCAGCGAGTTGGCATCGCCCGTGCCTTCGTGCTCCAGCCGAAAATGCTGCTGCTCGACGAACCCTTCGGCATGCTCGACTCGCTCACGCGTTACGAACTCCAGGAAGTGTTGCTCGAACTGTGGCGCCGCAATCGCATCACCACACTCATGGTCACGCATGATGTCGATGAGGCCATCTTTCTCTCCGATCGCGTGGTGATGATGACGGACGGCCCTGAAGCCGAGGTCGGAGACATCTTGAAGATCCCCTTCGAGCGTCCGCGCAACCGGAAGCAGATCATGGAAGACCCGCGCTACTACGAATTGCGCGAGCACCTCATCACCTTCCTCAACGACCGCTCACACATCCGTCCGAGTCGTGAGCCGAAGTTTGTCCCATCTCCCGACATGGCCGCCGAACTGGCCGCCCATGCCATCCCTTTCCCCTCAGCCGCCGCTTGAGTCGATAAACCCACACCCCATCCCACATAACATCATGAAAAGGCTGCTCCCGCTCCTGCTAGCGTCAACATCGCTCGCATTCTCTCAAACACCCGCTGTCAAGGCTTCCCCGCCGCCGGGGCCTGCCTATGGTCCGGCGCCCGTAGTTCCAGCCTACGCTCCCATCAAGTTTGGCAACCTCACCGTCGATGTGCAGGAAAAAATGCGCTTCGAGGTGCGTGACAACAATTTCGACTTCGACAGCTCCGTCAACGGTCTGCAGGATGCCTCCTGGCTGCTTCAACGCTTTCGTCTTGGCCTCGGCTATGATCTCAATCCGTGGTTGAAGCTTTATGTGCAAGGACAGGACGTGCGCGAGATCGGCGGCAGTCGCCCGAATACCGCCGGCCTCAATGGCGCTGAAGGGGATGATATTTTCGATGTGCTCAAGGCCTACGTGCAGATCGGCAACATCAAAAAAGGCCTGAGCGCCACACTTGGCCGCCAGTTTCTCTCGTATGGTGATCAACGTCTCGTGGGACCGCTGGAGTGGCTGAATCAGGCGCGCACTTTTGATGCCGCCAAGTTTCGCTTTACCACGAGCACCTGGGCGCTGGACGTCTTCACTTCCAGTCCGGTGAGTTACATCAACAATGTCTGGAATCAGTCTGATTTTCTCGACCAGAATGATAGTCGCAACGCAATCTTCAGCGGCGCCTACCTCAGCACCGCCTTCGTGCCCTTCAACACCACCACTGATTTTTATGTCTTCCACAGCCGTGACGATGGCATGGGCACCTTCGGTGCCCCCATCGGCACAACGAATTTCTACACCTTGGGAACGCTGTGGAAAGGCGATCCAAAAAAGCTTGGCGGCTTTGATTATGAAACCGAGATGGCGTTCCAAACCGGCAAGGTTGGCGGTCGCACACTCAACGCCTTTGCGGGTCACTGGGGCACTGGCTACAACTGGTTGAAATCATCATGGAAACCCCGTTTGGGCGTCCAATACAATTACGCCTCTGGCGACAGCAATTCGACTGATGGAGATGTCGGCACCTTCCAGAATTTATATCCCACCAACCATCTGTTCTACGGTTTCATGGACACGACGGCTTGGATGAACATGCACAACCCACAGCTTAACCTCACCGTCACGCCATCATCCAAGCTCAAAATGATGCTGGATTATCACCTCTATTGGAACGCCACGAACAACGACGCCTGGTACCGCGCCAATGGCGCCACCCGTGTGCGTCCGGTGAATGCCGCCGCCACCTCCGCCAGCAGCTTCCGCGGCCAGGAGATCGACTTGACCGCCATCTACAAGCTCAATCCGCACGTCGGCCTGATGGCCGGCTACAGCTACTTCATCGCCGGCGACTACCTGAAAGCTACCGGGGCCAGCAGCAACGCTCACTTTGCCTACATGCAGATGCAGATCGACTTCTGATTCTGGCTGGCTGTTTTATCCACGCCTGCCACTCCTTTGCCGGGTGGCAGGCGAATCAAAGATGAATGAGGAATATTCATCAATATCATCAAAAAGATTCAAGAAGCTTTTGGATGGATGGGCCAAACTTGGCACGCTGACGGCTAATGTTAGGGGCAACATCCAACAAGCCCACCAATGAAACTCTCCGATCTCAAAACGTCAGGTCACTGGCCCACGCTCCTCACCGCTTTCTTGTATTTCGATGTTAGTTTCATGGTCTGGACCATCCTCGGCGCTCTCGGTGCTCAGATCGGCACCACCTTGCATCTCACTCCGCAGGAAAAAGGTCTTATGGTTGCCATTCCCTATCTCTCCGGTGCTTTCATCCGCATCCTGCTGGGCATGTTGGTGGACCGCATGGGTGCGAAGAATACCGGCATCATGGCACAGCTCATTGTCATCGTGGGCATGACCGTTGCCTGGCTCACAGGGCTGCATCAGTTCTCCCACACGCTCATGCTCGGCGTCGTACTCGGAGTCGCGGGCGCCAGCTTCGCGGTGGCGCTGCCGCAGGCTGGCCGCTGGTATCCGCCGCATATGCAGGGCCTCGTGCTCGGTCTCGCCGGGGCAGGCAATGTCGGTGTTGTCATTGATGCCATCCTCGCTCCTCGTCTCGCGGCGATCTATGGCTGGAACGCCGTTTTCGGGCTCGCGCTCATTCCGCTGCTGCTCGTGCTGGCGCTCTATGTGTATTATTCCAAAGAAGCGCAGGTGAAGGTGAAAAAGAAGACGCTGAAAGATTACGTGAACCTGCTGAAGGAAAAAGACGCGCACTGGTTCTGCTTCTTCTACACCATCAGCTTCGGCGGCTTCTCCGGCCTCGCCGCTTCACTCATCATTTACTTCACCTCAGAGTTTCATCTGTCACCGGTCGATGCGGGCTCATGGGCCGCCATCTGCACGCTGGTTGGAGCGCTTGGCCGGCCGGTGGGCGGTGCGCTGGCGGATCGTCTGGGCGGCATCCGTGCGCTGCATGTCTTCTTCATCGTTGCGGCGCTCGCGCTCGTTCTCGCAGCTTCCACCGGATCACTGCCTTTGTGTGCGACGGGTTTCTTCCTCGCCTCGGGTGCTTTCGGTATGGCCAATGGCTCTGTCTTCCAGTTGCTGCCGCAGCGCTTTGCCAAAGACATCGGTGTCATGACTGGTCTCGTTGGCTGCGGCGGTGGTCTCGGTGGTTTCATGCTCGCCAGTTCGCTCGGTTATTCCAAAGGACTTACCGGCAGCTACCTCACAGGCCTGCTCGCTTTCTCCGCACTCTGCCTTCTGGCGCTTGTCGGCCTCAATCTTGTCAAACTCCGCTGGCGCACGACCTGGGGCGCACTTGCCGAGGCCCGCATCTGATTCGCACCTCGATTTCACACGATGAAAATCCTCACCACCAGTTTCGGCATGGCCAGCGAAGAAGGCACACCCTCTTCGGACGCCTTTGACGTGCGGGTGCGGGATCAAACCGTCATCGCTGTGCTCAGTGACGGTGCTGGCAGCGGTGAACCAGCGCGTGAGGCTGCGCAGCGTGCCGTCGGCTCTCTGATCGAGCACTACAGTGCGCGCCCGCGTTCCTGGACGCCGCAGCAGGCGCTCAGCACCTTTGCCCGTATTCTCAATCGCACGTTGTATCAAGAATCGCAGATTCGTTATGAACGCACCGAAATGGTCGCCACGCTTGCCGCCGTTGTCATCGAGGGTGACACGCTTCACGGCATCAATCTCGGTGACTCCAGCGTCTGCCTGTGGCGTGATGGCACATTGCGCACGCTTTCCACCACGCATGTCGAAGCCGAGCGGTCTCACATCCTCACCCGTGCTCTCGGCATGAGCGAGGAGGTCGAACCGGCCTGCTTCACCATGACACTGCAAGACGGAGATGTCGCCATGCTCTGCTCCGACGGCGTCTCCAATCACATCTTTGGCGACGATCTCACCAGCGCCCTCGCACGCCGCAGTTCCGCGCGCAGCATCGTGCTGGCCGCCCGGCAGAAGGCGAAGGCTGAAACGCTCGACGACATGAGCGCCCTTGTGCTCGACATTCATCAGACCGGCAAACTCCACGCCATGAATGCCCGACCCCTTATCATTCCCGCCGCTTTGAACAAAGGTGATCAGAACGACGGCTACGAGCTCCTGCGCTCGTTTCATGGCACCAGCCGCGTCTGGCTCGCTGAAAAAGACGGTCAGCGCGTTGTTATCAAATTTGCCCCAGTCGAGGCCATTGACAGTCCGCAGCATCTCGAAGCCTTCACGCACGAGACCTGGAATGCCACGCGTGCGCAGTCGGCCCACTTTGTCCGCGCGCATGAGCCTGCCGGGCAGACGATGCGCTATTACATCATGGAGTTTGTCGATGCGCCCAGCCTCCAGGCGGTGCTGCGCGAGCGCATGCTCTCCGTGGACTCGGCCATTTCACTTGGAAAATTTCTGGTCGATGCCGCACAGACGTTGCTGCGCCTCGATCTCGCCCACGGCGACATCAAACCGGAAAACATTCTCTGCGTTGGCGATTACACTCGTCTGTCCTTTAAACTCGTCGATCTCGGCAGCGCTGCTGCCATCTTCTCCGTCTCATCACGCGCTGGCACCGCTAGCTACCTCGCACCAGAACGCTTTCATGGCGCACCCATCAGTGAGCGCACCGAGATTTTCGCCATCGGTGTCACGCTGTATCAGGCGCTCACCGGCAAACTGCCCTATGGCGAGATCGAGCGCTTTCAGACACCGGTCTTTCTTCCCGCAAAACGTCTTTCGAAAATCAATCCCAACATTCCTTCCTGGCTGGAGGCCATCATCCATCGCGCCATCGCCATCAAGCCCGAGCGCCGCTACCAGCACTGCTCCGAGATCACACACGACATCATGCATCCCGAGCGCGTGCAGGCTTTCTTTGAAGAAGACACACCGCTGCTGGAGCGCAACCCGCTCGCCTTCTACAAGACCGGTTTCTTCGTTTTTTTGCTCACCACGCTCTGGCTGGTATTCAAACTGCTGAGCCAGCGGTGATCCACATTTCTCATCTCACGCCGCATGACAATCGTCCCACTCATTCCTGAAAACGCACCCTTCAGCATCGAACAGCGCGCCTGGCTCAATGGCTTCCTCGCCGGAGTTTTGAATCGCGGCGCTCCAGCTTCTGGAGCAGCGCCAGTGGAATCAAAGCGTTCCTTGCTCATCGCGTTCGGCAGTCAGAGCGGCAATGCGGAAAGTTTGGCCAAGCGGCTGGCCAGGGAAGCAACGAGTCGGGGTTTCGCGGCGCGAGCTGCGGGCCTCGACTCGCTGCAACCCGCCGATTTCATCAAAGATCAAAACGTTCTTCTCATCACCAGCACCTGGGGTGAGGGCGACATGCCGGACAATGCCGTCTCTTTCTGGGACGGCATCAATCAAAACGGCAGCAGTCCCAAGCTCGATGGCGTGAAGTACTCCGTGCTTGCCCTCGGCGACAAAAATTACGGCGACACCTTCTGTCTCGCCGGTAAGAAAATCGACGAACGCCTCGCCGAACTCGGTGCCACGCGCATCACAGAGCGTGTTGATTGCGATGTGGACTTCGACGATCTCGCGAAGAAGTGGTCCAGTGCGGCTTTCACCGCATTGACCGGCTCCAGCGAGACAACGGCCGTCACTGCAGAGCCGGAAGAGACCGGCTACACCAAGAAAACCCCTTTCCCGGCCAAACTTCTCGCCAACAACAACCTCAACGCCCGTGGCAGCGCCAAAGACACGCATCACATCGCCCTTTCACTCGCGGGTTCCGGCCTGTCCTATGAAGTGGGAGACGCACTCGGCGTTTATGTTCAGAACTGTCCCGACGTCGTCGATGCCGTCATTACAGCCCATGGCTTCGACCCCAATGCCGCCGTCGGCGTTAAATCACTCCGCGCTGCGCTGACCTCCGATTACGAAATCCGCAATCTCCTGGGCAAGACACCTGAACCCGGCATCACCCTCGCCGCCTTCATCGAAAATCTGCGCAAACTTCAACCGCGTCTCTATTCCATCGCCTCCAGCCTCAAGGCACATCCCGAAGAGGTGCATCTCTGCATCGCCGCCGTGCGCTACAGCGCTGAAGGCGTGCCGCACAAAGGCGTCGCCTCCACCTTCCTCTCAGATCGCCTCGCACTCGGTGACACCACTGGCATCTACTTCCATGCCGCGAATCACTTCCGCCTTCCCACGGATCTCACGAAGCCCGTCATCATGGTCGGCCCAGGCACCGGCATCGCTCCGTTCCGCGCTTTCCTCGAAGAACGCGAAGCCACCGCCGCCCCCGGCAAAAACTGGCTCTTCTTTGGCGACCAAAAACGCGCCTGTGACTTTCTCTACCACGATCAGATCATCGAGTGGATGCAAAAAGGCTTCCTCACGCGACTCGACACCGCCTTCAGCCGTGATCAGGAAGAAAAAATCTATGTGCAAACGCGCATGCTCCAGGCAGCCAACGAACTTTGGCAATGGCTGGAGGAAGGCGCGCATTTCTATGTCTGCGGCGATGCCAAACGCATGGCCAAGGATGTTGATGAAGCGCTTCATACCATCATCCAGAGCGCCGGAGGCAAATCCGCCGAAGAAGCCGCTCAGTACGTCGCAGAGATGAAGAAAGCCAAACGGTATGCGCGTGACGTGTATTGAAATGACCAAGTTTCAAGCAATCCAATGACCAAGGAATTCCCAATCACCAAGGCTCAATGCGCCAAGCCGCCAGCGAAGGTTCTTTCGGCATCTCGTTGGTCATTGGCTTTTGGTCATTGGTCATTTTTTGCGCCATATCGCCGCAAAGATCAGCAGCAGTTCATTCGCTTCCTTCCACACCTTGACTGCCGCGTTCCGCTTGTCCGGGCACGCCTTCACAATCATCCGCACCCAATGTCTGGACTCCTTGGATTCCTTCTTGCAGGTACCGATCTTGTTCATGAAGTCCTTCTTCGAAACTGCCTCATCCGCCTCGCCATAATTGGCTCCCACGCTCGTCCCACTGCGCACCAGCTGGCTGATCAATGGGCGGCTCACACTGTCCTCCTTAATCGAGCGACAGAATTCGATCACCATCTCTCCAAACAGCGCCGTCCGTTCCTCCAGGTCGAACGGCGGCTTATGCCCACCATCTCCAGTGCCGCCTTGTTGGTCATTGGGTTTCTTGGTCATTCCTTGGTCATTGGTTCCTGCTCCTTGGTCATTTTATGAACGCTCCCTTTACCGCACAACCCTTAAAATCTGCTTCAGCTGGCTTCTCCCCAGAGCAACAACGCTACCTCGAAGGCTTTTTTGCCGGCATCGCCGCTGGTGGCGTGTCTTTTGGCGATCTCGCGCCCGCTCCTGCCGCAGCACCAGTCGGTCCGTCCCTTGATGATCTCACCAAAGAGGAGCGCATCAAACGCGAGCTGCATCCCTTTGATGCCATCGAGCAGCTCGTCATGGACGCGCGATGGAATTCCAAGCCCGAACCTGAATCCGTCTTCCGCTACAAGTGGAACGGCTTGTTCTGGCTGAATCCGGTCAAAGATGGCTACATGTGCCGCCTGCGCATTCCCGGTGGCGTGGTGAAAAGTTATCAGCTTCGCGAGATCGCCGCCATCGCGCGTGAACTCACGACCGGCTACATCCAGATCACCACGCGGAACAATTTCCAAATCCGGCTCATCGAGCCGAAGAACTGCCCCGAGGTTCTCCGTCGCATTCAAGGCTGCGGTTTGCACTCAAAAGGGGCGGGAGCGGACAACATTCGTAACATCACGATGAATCCCTGCGCCGGTTATGACCCGCATGAGATCATCGACGTGCGACCGCTGGTGAACGAACTCGCCACGCTCATCATTGGCTCCAAGGAGTTCTACGACCTGCCACGCAAGTTCAACATCGCCTACGATGGCGGCGGTCTCATCTCGGCAGTTGAAGACACCAACGACATCGGCGCCAGCGCCGTCAAAATTGGGGAGAACAGCGACGGCATCGAACCTGGCGTGTATTTCCGCATCGCCCTTGGCGGTGTCACCGGTCATCAAACCTTCGCCAGTGACTGGGGTGTGATTGTGAAGCCGGAGCAGCTCAACGATGTCATGGTTGCCCTGCTGCGCGTCTTCATCAAATTCGGTGACCGCACCAACCGCAAGAAGGCCCGCTTCAAGTATGTCATCGAAGACAAAGGCCTCGACGGCGTCCTCGCCGAGACGGAAAAGCTGCTGTCATTCAAACTGACACGTCTCGCACCCGATTCGGCCATCCAGGAGAAGCGCACGTTCTCGCAGCAAGGTCATTCACACGTCGGCACCTATCCGCAGAAGCAGGATGGTCTCGTTTATGTCGGTGCCACGGTTCCGGTGGGCCAAATGACTTCCAAGCAGCTCGAGCGCATCGCCGATCTCGCCGACAGCTACGGCAGCGGCGAAATCCGGCTCACCGTCTGGCAGAACTTCATCATTCCGAATGTTAAAACAGCTTATGCCGCCACCGTGGCGAAATCTTTGAAGAAACTCGGCTTCCCCTGCGAAACCTCGCATCTGCGCAACGGCTTCATCGCCTGCACCGGCAACAAATATTGCAAGTTTGCCGCCAGCGACACCAAGGGGCACGCCATCGCCATGATGGACTACCTCGACAAGCGCGTGAAGCTCGACCAGCCGGTCAATGTTCACTTCACCGGCTGCGCTCATAGTTGTGCGCAGCACTTCATGGGCGACATCGGTCTGCTCGGCACCAAGGTGAAATCCGAGAGCGGCGAAGGCTATCACATCACCGTCGGTGGTGGTTTTGGCGAGAATCGCAAGATTGGCCGCCAGATCTTCAGTGGTGTAGCTTTCGAATCACTCGGCACGACGTTAGAGGCCATGTTGAAAGGCTATCTCGGCAAACGCAGTGAAGCCGAGTCGTTCCACGACTTTTGCAACCGTCACACCGTGGGACAGCTTCAAGAGACATTCAGCGCATGAGCTACTGCGTGACAGAGGCCTTGCGTGAGCAGCAGACACTGCGCACTCCAGTGGCTCTGTTTGCCGATGAATACGACTCCAAATCGGTTCGTGAGCGCTTCACCCATCTGATCCCACTTTCGAAGCCGAATCTCGGCGAGCAGTATGCCTTTGAGGTCAATCTCGACGCCTGCACCGGCTGCAAAGCCTGTGTGGCGGCCTGCCATTCGCTCAATGGCCTCGATGAGGATGAATCCTGGCGTGACATGGGCCTGCTCGTCGGCACACGGAAGGAGCCGTATCTGCAAACCGTCACCACCGCCTGCCATCACTGCGCAGAACCGGCCTGTGCCGACGGCTGCCCGGTGCTCGCGTATGACAAAGACGCCGTCACAGGCATCGTGCGGCATCTCGATGATCAATGCATCGGCTGCAGCTACTGCATTTTGAAATGCCCGTATGACGTGCCGAAGTTTAATCTCAAGCGCGGCATTGTGCGCAAGTGCGACATGTGCCAGGGCCGTCTAGCCGAGGGCGAAGCGCCTGCATGTGTGCAGGCCTGTCCGAACGAAGCCATCAAGATCAAAGTCGTCAAACTCACCGATGTGCCGGGTCGTGGCCAAATCATCGCCGATGCCTTCGATTCGAGTTACACGCGGCCCACAACAACTTACGTTTCATCGAAACCGGTTCCCACCGCCGCCAAAGCGGCAGACGCAGGAAGATTGGAACTCGATCACGGCCACGAACCGCTCGCCTGGATGCTGGTGCTCACGCAGATGAGCGCCGGAAGTTTCATCGGCTGCGCCCTGGCGATGTGGCTGAATGCGTTGAGCTTGCAGCAAGCTGCAATCACAAGTGCTGCAGCGCTTGTTATGGGGCTGGCAGGCATCGCCTTGAGTGTATTGCACCTGGGTCAGCCATTGAAGGCCTGGCGTGCGTTTCTCGGCTGGCGCAAATCATGGCTGTCACGCGAGATCATGGCCTTTGGTGCTCTGCCCGCCGGAGGTTCAGCCATCTTTGCCACATGGTGGTTTGGCAGCATGGATTGGATGCGTC
>JAYVIO010000112.1:0-15843 GCA_043770175.1 Verrucomicrobiales bacterium
TTTTGCCTCTCTTATACAAAGGGCGGAGGCGCAGAGAGGCAGAGTTTTTTTCTGATCAAACTTAGCTCCGCTGCCTTTTTGCTTCTCCCGAATAACTTCTGCGAACGACCAGAAACTCAGAAAAGCTCCAGCAGATTGACTTCGTCTGTCTCGCGCACTCGGCTCAGGCAAGCCAACAGATTGTCTGCTGAAAAATCTACTGGCCTCCCTGAATTCTGCTGGAAGTTACTCTCCGTCGTACAATCAAGCCGCCTTGAGTTCAGGGGCTCTGCGGCAAACCGTAGCTGCCAAAAAAACCCGCAAACCACTTCGCATTCGCTGTGTGTGACGCTAAAAGAGCAGCGATTGATCCCGACAACCGCTCCAGCCTCCGCCCCCGCGAAACCCACGCCGTGGTGGCTGTGGCCGCATGTGCTGAGCTTGGAGGCGCCGCTGGTGGCCGTGCTGTGGCAGCGTGCGCTGGCGCATGCGCACGGCATCCAACTCACGCCACTGCTCGATGTCGGCCTCGCGCTCGCCTGCTGGGTGATTTATGTGATCGACCGCACGCTGGACACGTTTGCAGTAAAAAGCGTCGGGGAACTCGATGCGCGGCATGCCTTTTATCATCGCTACCGGCGCGTGGTGATGCTGGGCGTGATCCCGCCGGCACTGACGCTGTTGGCGTGGATGGCGTTTTATGTGATTCCCGAAGGCGTGCTGTGGCAGGCGGTCGGTTTGTCGCTGTTGGTGGCTTTGTATCTTGCCTCATGGTCCGCGCAGGGCAGCCGCATCTCACGGGATGTGTTCATCGCCATCGCCGGGCTGGGCGGCATCATGCTCATCTCACGCATGCCGCTGCCTGCGGGGTATCGTTTCTCGCTGAGCCTGCTCGTGCTGGCGGTGATGGTGCTGTCGTTTCTGCGGCAGTTGGACATTCGGATGGGCAACGTGATGCCGAAGGAACTGACGGCGGCGCTGCTCTTCGCCATGGGCTGCACCACGAGCACACGCTTCCTCTCGATGCCGGAACACTGGCTGGAACCGGTGCTGGAATCTCTGCTGCTGGCGCTGCTCTTTGCCTGCAATCTGCACGGCATCTCCTGTCGCGAGCAAGGCACTGACCATGACCGCCGACATCCGCCGCTGGTGCTCGGCACACTGGTTTTCACGCTGATCATGCTGTGGCTGATTGAGTTCGGCGTGCTGGAGCACGCGCTGCGCGGCCCGGCACACGCGGTGCTGGGCGCGGTGGTGCTGCATGCGCTGGTGCATGGAGCACGCAAACGCTGGTCCGTGGATGCCTATCGCGTGCTGGCGGATCTGGCGTTGATTTTGCCGCTGCCGCTCGCGTGGCTGTGAATTGCGCGAAACGCGGTTGCGGCCACGTTTGACGAACACCATGAAACAATTGCTCTCCCTCCTCCTGTTCGCCCTTCTCTCTTCAGTTCAGGCTCAGGACACACCCAACGCACTCTTCCAGCAAGGCGTGGACGCCTTCTTTGCCGCGAAGCCGAAGGAATCCGTGGCCGCGTTCGACAAACTGATCGCTCTGGTGCCCGATTCCAAGCCGCAGCTCTGGCAGCGCGGCCTTTCGCTCTACTACGCAGGCGATTTCAAAGGCGGGCGCGAGCAGTTTGAGGTGCATCAAACCGTGAACGGCAACGACGTGGAAAACGCCGCGTGGCATTTCCTCTGCATCGCCAAAGGCGAGAGCGTGGCAGCCGCGCGCAAGGTCTTCATCCCCATCGAAGGCGACAGCCGCGTGCCGATGAAGCAGGTACACGAGTTGTTCGCCGGCAAAGGCAGCGAAGAAGCCGTGCTCAAAGCCGCCGAGGAAGGCGATGGCGAAAACCTGCGCAATCACCGCTGCTACGCCCATCTCTATCTCGGTCTTTATTTTGAAGCCTCAGGCGATGACGTGAAGGCGAAAGACCACATGCTCAAAGCCGCCAAAGATTTCAGCATGGACCACTACATGGGCCGCGTGGCGCAGGTGCATGTGAAGATTCGCGGGTGGGACAAGGAGAAATGAAGTGCCGGCTCAAAGGTGTGCTGTTGCACAGGTTTCGTGGCTTTTGTTCGAGAGTTCGCTAACCAAAAAGAATACGGAGATGTTTCAAGCAAACGACGTCCGAACATTGAACATGTGGCATTTTCTCGCAGCTATTTCAGGCGTTTTTGAACCCATTTCCACCGCTTGTGTGCGAACTCCATGCACTGGTCATAGGCGGCTCGGGTTCGCAGAAAGTCATATCGTTCTTCGGCAATTTTTTGTCGGTAAGGCTCGCGCTCGGACAGGTCTTTCAAGATGTAACGCACAGGATTTGCTGCCAGCCCCGTAACCCAAGTAGTGAAATCAGCCTCGATCGTCATGCTTCGCCCGAAGCGCTCGGCGTGGCTGGCAAGTGCGCTGTCATTGAGCATTCCTTGGCAGACCAGTGCCCAGACAAGATTTCGCGCTCGGCGAGCAAAATAGTAACGGTTTGCTCCGCGTGATTCGATTTCCTGCACTAATTTATTGAGTCGAAAATGAACCTTGTAGCAAAGAAGGAGGTAACGAGAGTCAGTGTTGAGGCGTTCCTCGTTAAACACTTGCGTGTAGGTCTTATCGCTCTCGAAGACCTCGCCAAGTCGGTTCATCTTGTCAATCTCTCCATCGCTCGCGAGTAGTGTGAGCGCAAGACGACGCATATCAATCGGCCTGCCGTGCTCGATCTCCATCGTCTCAAGGTCGTCATTGGTCAGATTCTCAAACGCACCCTCCTGCCGACCATAAAACACGTTCAGATCTTCGCGCAGCTTTTCTCCGATTCTCAGTTGAATTATGTCGTTTGCGCGGAGTGCCCACGGTTTCACCGGGTTCTGCCGGTTATTGTTGATCGTTACTTCCGATACAAACTCATCCCTGCCTCCGGTGATTACGCGGCACAGAAGCCAAATGTCTTTGAGCACTTCCTCGCGTCCGGTGACCCGTGCGTCGTCTGCGTGTTTTTCTAAAAACCTCACGAAGGTCGTGATCGTCTGCGCGCCGTTGAGCAGTCGCGGTTCGGTGATGCGAAAATCGTCCGCCACCGATTCCATACGCTCAGCCGAAATCGTGACTCCGTTGTGATTGAAGGCAAACATCCTTGGATCGAGTTTCCCCTCAAGAATCTGACGCAGGGAGCGAGAGATGGCGCGATTTGGCGCCTCATCTTCCGAGAGGCCTGCGCGAATGTTGCGTTCAAAAAAACGCTGTCCCATGCCGCGATAAACCGCCGCCAGGTCCCAGAGACGAACGAACCCAACATGCATAATCTCACCGCCCGGGCCGTCACGCTCGATGGGCTTTGTCAATGTCAGGGGATATGTATGCGTAATACGGTGATGGACGACTGCTCCGGCGCGGCGCGTTTGGGACGAACGAAATTCAATCGCCAAGTCCATGGCACGACCAAAGAATTCGTCCACGAGGTATTTCTTGCCCTCAAGGTCTTCGCGTAAACGCTCAAGTAACTTACTCCGCTCAGCCTCTGCGGGGTCGCCGTTGAAGACAAAATGAATGAGCACACGGGACACGAGATCTCGTTTCTCAAACAGGTCACGCTTGAGTTGCATGAGCATTTGATTCTGATGCGCATCCTGAGTGGCGTTGCCGAATACACGAGCCATCCCAGCGGCGATGAGTCGCTCGAAAGAAGAAGCGAACAGATTTGCGTTCGCAGACCACTTAAACTGAAATAGATAGAGATTTTTCGTCCTGGAATCCAAATGGTAGCCGTCCAGCCCATAGTCATTACCTCCAAACGCGAGTTGAAGCATCGTATCCTCGCGCGAAAGGTCGAAAGTGTGTTCGAGATAGAGCAACCCAAAATAATCTTCACGAACGCCACCGCAGCTCTTTTTTAGGTCGCTGAATGCCTGGTCAATGTGCTGCTGTGTGAGGTTCATGGGTATACTCGTAGAATGAGAAAAGTTGTTTCTTGTTAGTTGTACTAAACTCCCAGGTTCGTGTGCATTGAAATGCCGAATAGAACGGGTCGAGAAACAAATCCAGACAAAAGGATGGAAGGCTGATGAGCTGTCCTTTTGGCGAGACAGTGGGGAAAGTGCCAGACTTTCTGTTGAGCCGCGTGGTGCAGGTGCATGTGAAGATTCGCGGGTGGGACAAATAGTTGAAGCCAGGGTCAAAACACTTCCTCACCGTGTGGCGCTTGTCCTGGGAGCAAGAACGTCTTCACCAACTCACCATCGCCACAGGCGATCATCCCGGGGAAGCGTTTGAACCAGGGGCCTGCGGGGACTTCGGGCATGGTGTCACACCAATCGCCGAACAACCCAATTTGATCGACTGAGATTTCTCGCTGCAGCGTGCGCTCAGCCAGGTGTGCGATCAGTGCGCGTGGCAGCTTGTGGCGACGTATTTGCGGCATCAGTCGCCCCCATAGAAGCCTTTGATCAGGTCGGCTTTGAGGCTCTGGGCCGCCGCTGGGTCCGTTGCGTCCACCATGCGCTGCGCCAGCGCGGTCAGTTCAACGCCAGACAAAGGCTGCTTGCTTGGGAGCTGCCTAGCGAAACGCACCACCTTTTCTTGCTCAGCAGGCGGCAGGCAATCAATTTCATGCATGATCTGGGCAGCAGTCATAGGCGATGGTAACGGTGACAAAGCTCGTGGTCAAGACGGCCTATGGACAGGCCCGCAGCCTCACAGGCTGTAGCCACTCTTTTGAAACATCGTCCGCAGCTCTGCTTCGACGGTTTCGAGGGTTCGTTCTCCAAGCAGAATGCGCAGATGCTTCACGCAGACAGCGTCGGGATCGGTGTTTTCGGGCGGTTCCGGGGCCTTGGGAGCGTCGGGCGGTGCTGCTGGCGGTGTGAGGGTTTTGGGATAGGAGAAGCGGCCATTGCCGAGGTCTTGGACGCCGGGTTGTTGCATGAAAGCCTTCATCGCCGCGCGATAGGCGTCGTAGGCGGGCTTGAGCTTGTCGATCTCAGCGTTGTGGGCGTCCACTTGCTCCCAGAAGGCGGGCCACTTTTTCTTTTCCTCATGCAGGGCGTCGAAGTACTGCATCAGGCGTTTGCCGCCGTTTTCATGTACGAAGAAATAGGCGAGGATATGCGAGGAGCGGTAGCGGCTCGAAAGCATTTCCATTGTGGGCGGCGGGGTGGTGAAGTTGAAGCGCACCGTTCCAGGGCCGTCCTCCGGTTTTTCCTTCCGGTCGGAGAGCAGGTGGCTCTTGATCTCATTGCGCGTGGAGATGTCCGTGGTGTAACCCCACATTTCCTTCACGCCGAGCCACTGCGGCTGGTAGCGCACCGCGCCGAACAGGCCGCGATTGCGTGAGCCGGGCTGTTTGGCTAGAAAAGCACCCCCATCGCCACTGACGGAGAAAACACCGCCTTTGTAGGCCAGATTGGAGGTGTACTCTGCCAAGCCTTCGATCAGCCACACGGGCATGTAGGGCAGGTATTCGTGCATCATCTGATGCGTGATCTCGTGCGTGATGGTGTCGTTGTTGATCTCGCCCTTGCGGTAGTAGGCACCGTTGGCACCGACGGTATTCGAGATGCCCAGCTCGTTGAACGGCATGCGGAAGACCTTGTCCTTGCGCACATAGACGCCTGCCGACCACGATGGCGCTCCTGAGGCGAGATATTGCTCACGCGTGGCGAACAGCTCGGCCTGGAACTTCTTCCGCCCTTCTTCCGGCTTGGGCACGATGCCCCAGGGCATCAAGCGCACGAGCTCGTAGGTGCTCTCAAAGGCACGGCACACGTCCTTCATCAAGATAGCGCCCAGTTTGGCGCTGGTTTTGAACTGGAAGTGCCCCGATTCGTAAATGCACTCGCCCAACTCCTCCTTCACCACCTTGATGTTCATGTAGAGCATCGGTTCCTTCACCTCCGTGGGCATGCGGCGCTTTTCCAATGGCACTCGGGCGGCATCAGCAGGGTCAATCACACTGGCCATGGCTTTGGAGGCGTTCAGGCGCACCCAGGTCTGATCTTCGGCCGAAAAGCCGGTGAGCGGCACCGTGGCGGATTGTCCGTTCGCCAGGATCAAGGTGACATTGCCGTCCTTGATGCCGCCAAACTCGGCTTGAAGCTGCTTCCCCTGCGCATTGGTCCACGAACGTGGTTCGCCCGGCGCGAGGGAACAAACCAGCAGGCTCAGCACGGCAAAGGTGAAACGGCGGATGATCATGGTACAAAATCATGCCGGGCGCAGGCGGGCGCTGACAAGATTAAAATACAGATTCGCGCAAACTTCAGGAATCCTCTTTTCCCGGCACCAATTCTGCGCATTCTCACGGCGGCTCTGTTTCGAGCCATCATGGAAGCAGTCAACATCCAGTTCGCACCCGCAACGGGCACTGAGGAAGAGTGGAACGAGGCGTATGCACGCCTCGCTGATTACTTTCGCTCGTACCAGCTCCACAACCGCATCCGCCGCACGCAGTTGATCCTCGAAACGTTGCGCAACGCGGCCAAGGCGCATGCGAGTGATCCTTCCCGCACGCCCACGGCCCATTCCATCGAGCAGGCGCGGCTCATGCTGCGCGAGTGGCTCGGCTCCATTTACAGCGACCTCAATCTCAACGAAGCCCAGCTCGAAGCCACGGGGCGTCTCGGCTTCCATCTCGCCGGCGGCCCGTCGCGCTGGCCGCAGTTCTTCCTTGATGAAGAAAACATGCCCGAGGACATGGCCGAGGCCATGCGCTCCGCCGTGCGTAACTCCGGCCCTGGCATGCAGGTCAGCAAGATGACGCCGCGTGACATCGACCTCGGCATGTTCACCGACGTGGCCGATGACACCTTCGACCGCCTCGGCCGTCATCCCATCCTGCGCTACTCCGTGCTCTTCGTCATCGTCGCCAGCGTGCTGGGCTATCTTTATTCCCTCTTCGGATGAGCGCACCCATCGGCAGCCAGACCGCAAACATCGCGATGACCGCCGGCATGCCGCCGAAGCGCATCTCGCGCATGCGCCGCGCCACGTTCTTCTCGCTCGTCGGCCTTGGCACCATCGTCGGTGCGTGGCTGTCCTTCGTCTTTCTCTCCGAAAACGGCATGCGCATGGCGGAATGGGGCCTCCTGCTGGTCTTCATCCCGCTCTACTATCAGCTCAATGTCGGCTTCTGGACCGCCATGTTCGGTGTCTGGCTCATGAACCGCCACAAGCCGGACTCCCTCAGTCTCTGGCACACGCTCAACGCCGATGATTTCGAGCAGCCCATCACCGCCAGCACCGCCATCGTCATGCCGGTGTTCAATGAGGACGTGACCCGCGTGTTTGAAGGCCTGCGCTCGATTTACCTCTCGCTCGAAGCCACCGGCCAGTCGAAAAATTTCGACTTTTTCATCCTCAGCGATTCGGACAAAACCAGCCAGTGGATCGAAGAAGAAACCGCCTGGCTCGAACTGTGCCGCCAGCTCAAGGCCTTCGGCCGCATCTTCTACCGCAAGCGCCGCAAGCAGATCAACCGCAAGAGCGGCAACGTCAGCGACTTCTGCCGTCGCTGGGGCAAGCGCTACCGCTACATGGTCGTGCTCGATGCCGACAGCCTCATGTCCGGCGCACTGCTCACCAGCATGGTGCGCATCATGGAAAAAAATCCCGGCATCGGCATCGTGCAGACTTTTCCGAAGCAGATCGCCGCCGACACGCTGCTCGGGCGCGTGATGCAGTTTGCGCAGGCGCTCTACGGTCCGCCCTTCATGGCCGGACTCGACTACTGGCAGTGTGGCGAGGCGAACTTTTGGGGCCACAACGCCATCCTGCGTCTCGCGCCCTTCATTGAGCACTGTGCGCTCCCGCCGCTGCCTGCGAACGCACCCTTCGGCGGTCACATTCTCAGTCACGACTTCGTTGAAGCCGCGCTCATGCGCAAAGCTGGTTACGCCGTGCGCCTGCTGCCAACGACACGCGGCAGCTACGAGGAAGGCCCGCCCACACTGGTGGACATGCTCAAACGCGACCGCCGTTGGTGCCAGGGCAACATCCAGCATTTCTGGCTGCTCTTTGCCAAAGGCTGGCATCCCATGAGCCGCGTCAATTTTTTGCACGGCATCCTTAGCTACGTCAGTTCGCTGCTATGGTTCATTTTCCTCGTGCTGGCGACGTATCTCGCCGCCACACCCACGCAGCACACGCAGCCGCAGTCGCTGCTCGCGGAGAAGATCCTGCTCGGCGTCACCGCCATGCTCATCTTTTTGCCAAAGACCGTCATCCTGCTCGATGAGGTCATCACGGGTCGTATGTTCAAGCCGTTGAAACTGCGCCTGCTGACCTTTATCAGCAGCCTGCTCGACACCGTGGTCTTCACCCTCATGGCGCCCGTGCTCATGGTGTTTCACTCGCGTTTCGTCATCTACACGCTCATCGGCAAGAGCGTGAGCTGGGTCACACAGCGTCGCAAGATCGACGGCGGCATCAATTGGAGCGAAATCCTCTTCACCTTTGCCAGCGTTACATTGATAGGCCTTGCCTGGGCTGCTGTGGGAGCCGGCATCGGCGTTAAATTAGGATCGTTTGCCTTCCTCGTCTGGATCAGCCCGATTCTCTTTTCGCTCGTCGTCTCCATTCTCGTCGCGGTACTGGTCTCCGGCGGGCGCAGCGGCAGGCGTTTGGGGTTCTTCCTGACTCCCGAAGAGTACGATCCTCCGACTGTGCTCAAGATGATGCAGCAGAACCTGGAGGAAATTAAGGACCGCATCCAGCTCCCGCCCGAACTCGAGCGCCACTACGGTCTCATGCAGGTCTGTCTCGATCCGTTTGTGAACGGTCTCCACGTCAGCCTGCTGCGCCGCAGCCGCACCATCGACGTGTCACGTACTTACCTCGAAGAAATCGGCCACCGCCTCATCGCCCAGGGTCCTAATGTCATCAGTGCGCAGGAACTCAAGGCCCTCATGCACGACACCGACACCGTCACCAACCTGCACTACCGTCTCTGGAGCGCCGCCAATCACGAACTCGCCCCCTTCTGGGCCACCGCCATCCGCCAGTACAACCTCGCCTCCACCAGCCCCTTCGCGCACACGCTGGCGAAGAAGGACGTGGAATAATCTCTCATCATCAGAGGTTCCATTTTATCACGCTTATCTGAGTGGCATCTTCAAGAATGGTGTCGAGCTCTTTCTCGGTCGGATTGTTGTCAGAGATAAATTCTATAAACTTGCCATTTTTTGGCTGACCAACTTTCAGGCTCCACCAACCCAATTCTGCCCCTCGTTCGGGATTGGGAAGCATTGGTGCCATCTTTAACAACTGCCGCAACGTCGTCCCACGTGGCACATGATGAATTCCGGGATTTCTAAACCCCCTGCCCACAGTCACGGCAATCGTGTTCTCGGCAGCCCGCCCATACACTGCTTTGGGCCGTGGAAGGTTCGAATCGAACATGCAACAGCCCGACACGAAGACAGTGAAGGTCACTAATAGTTTCAAGTTCATGCGCTGCCAGTTCTAGCAACCCGGCACGGAAATGGCAATCTGGCAGTTCGATCTGCCCTGGAGCAAAGTCACTTCACCACCACACCCGCCTCACCGACTTCCCAGCCAAGTCCTGCGGCGCGAATCGCAACTGCAGTCGCGTTGTCGGGCCATTCGTCACTGAGCTGGTCATTGAAATAAGTCTCCCAAGTGATCCACTTGCCGTTGATCTGCGCCTGCATCACCCACCAGCGTGTTTGCGACATCCAGCGCACGTCACTGTGCTGCCACGCGACGGTAAGTTTGCCTCCCGGCACCGTTTTGCCGACGATGGGAGCCGGCAGGCTCGACTGACTCAACCACGGCGACGCCGGTGGGATCGCATGCGTCATGTAAGCCCGTTCCTTCGTGTAAGTGCCGATCTTGCCGGTGTCCTTGTGCAATGCGCCGAAGTTCCAGTGGAAGTGCCCTGGCGTCATTTTCAGGCCACGCTCACGCAGCGCGCTCATCTGATGCAAAATTTCTCCCGCGTTGCGATCGTCACCCACCTTGGAGGTGTTCATGCCCGGCCAGATGTGACGGCCCTGCGTGTTCTGCTCCAGCCACCAGTCGTAGTAGGTGATGAATCCGAGCTTCGGCCGGTCAATCGTCCAGTAGAGCTGCGGCGTGAAGTAATCCACCCAGCCCTGCTGCAGCCACTTTTTCGAGTCCGCGCCCAGATCCTCGTACGGATCGAGCCCGCCGCCGGTTCCTTCAGGAAAATTCGGCCGCCACAGGCCAAACGGACTGATGCCGAACTTCACATGGCGTTTCTCCGCCTTGATGCCTTCATAGATGATGCGTACCGTCTCATCGACGTTCTGCCTGCGCCACGCCGTCAGTTCCAGCGGACCGCCAGCGGCCTTGTAGCGGCCAAAACTCGCATCATCGGGAAATTCGATCTTCTTCTTCGCCGCATCGGTGAGCGGATACGGATAGAAGTAATCGTCGATGTGAATGCCATCCACGTCATAGCGCCGCGTGACGTCCATGATCACCGCGATCGCCTGCGCCCGCACTTCCGGCACGCCGGGGTCCATCCACAGGTCAGGGCCATACTTCATCGTCCACTCGGGATGCTTGCGGGCGATGTGGTCCGCACTGGGCTCCCTCTTTTCACCAGCGAGCGCACGAAACGGATTGAACCACGCATGCAGCTCCATCCCGCGTTTGTGCGCTTCCTGAATCGCAAACTCCAGCGGATCCCACAACGGCGACGGTGCCACACCCATCTGCCCCGTCAAAAACGGCGACCATGGTTCCAGCTTCGAGGCATACATCGCATCCCCGGCAGGGCGCACCTGAAAGATGAGCGCATTGAGCCCCACGTTGGCCGCCGATTCGATGAGCGTCACCAGTTGTTGTTTCTGCTTCGCCACCGGCAGGCCAGGCTCCATGGGCCAGTTGATGTTGTGCACCGTCGCGATCCACGATCCACGCAGCTCACGCGCTGGCGGCGGTACAGCGGTTTGCGCGTGCAACGTGACGACTGACAGCAGGAAGATCGAAAGCAGGGGTTTCAGACGCATGTGCCGCAAGAAACGCCACGAGGACGATGTGTCGCTGAAATTTTCCTTCTCGAGTCGTATTCATGCGCTTCCATGACCTTCCGCTCACTCTCCAGCTTCGCCGCCATCCTCGTTCTGGCCTCCTGCTCGTCCATGCGCTCGCCCATTGTGCCGGGAGCGGTGCCAAAAGATCACGGACACATTGGCGCGGGTGAAGGACCGGCCTGGAAAGATGGCTCGCTCTACTTCACCGACGGTAAGCACATCAACCGCATGGGACCGGATGGCAAAACAGGCGTGTTTCGCCACAACGCCTCCAACGGCTTGCTGTTCGACCGCGAAGGCCGCCTCGTCGCCTGCGAGTCCGGTTTGCGCCGTGTCACGCGAACCGAGAAAGACGGCTCCATCACCGTGCTGGCGGATCGCTTTCAAGGAAAACGCTTCAACACGCCCAACGATCTCTGCATGGACTCCAAGGGTCGGATTTACTTCACCGATCCACGCTATGGCTCGCGGGAGGGCATGGAGATCACGGCTTCCTTCAGTGCATGTAGTCCAACAGGAAGTGTTCATGGAAAGATGCCCATTGAAAATGTCTATCGCATTGATGGACCGAATAGAGTGATACTCATGCTAACCGGCTCCGGACTTTCCGGTCTTGATCGCCCCAACGGCATCCTCATCACACCGGACGACCGCTACCTCTACATCGCCGACAACAATAACAACACCCCCGGCGGCTCACGGAAGCTGCTGCGCTACACGCTCGACAGGAACGGCGATGTGAAGCCCGGCACGCGGAAGGTCATCTTCGACTGGAAGGGCGGTCGCGGACCCGATGGCATGAAGATGGACGCCGCAGGCCGCATCTACGTCGCCGCAGGCATGAACAAGACCACTGAATACGAAACGAACCAATTCAAGGCTGGCTGCTACATCCTTTCGCCCTCCGGCAAACTCATCGACTTCATCCCCACCTCACCCGACGAGGCCTGCAACTGCGCCTTCGGAGGCAAGGGCGGCAAAACCCTCTTCATCACCTCTGGCGGTCATCTCTGGAGCGTGTCGCTGAAATGAAATCAGTTATCTTCGTTCTGTTTCTGCCCACGCTGCTCGTCGTCGCCGCCGAGCTGCCAGACATCCGCAGCATACCGCCAGATCTCGAAGTTCCCGTATTGAGCGAAGGTCCGCCTGCCGCTGGAAAGCGCGTCCGCCACGGACTCAGCGTGCTCTGTCTGCCAACCGATTGGAAAGCGGACGCGAAATGGCCTGTGATCGTCGAACTCGCCGGCAACGGCGGTTACACCAACAAGTTCGGCGATGTCAGCACCGGCCTGCCCGAAGGCAGCAATCTCGGCTACGGCCTCTCCGCCGGTCACGGCTTCATCTGGCTCTGCGTGCCGTATCTGAATGCGAAAGGCGATCAAATCGCCATCAAGTGGTGGGGCGATGCGCCTGCCTACGATCCGCAGCCGACGCTGAAATACCTGCGTGAAACTGTGAAGTCCATCTGCCGCGACTTTGGCGGCGATGAATCGAAGCTTGTGCTCTGCGGCTTCTCACGCGGAGCCATCGCCTGCAACTTCCTCGGCCTCCACGATGATGAGACCGCGAAGCTCTGGTGCGGCTTCCTTGCCTACAGCCATTACGACGGCGTCCATAAGTGGCCCTATCCCGGTTCAGATCGCGCATCAGCCCTCGTTCGTCTCGAACGCCTCGGCAGTCGCCCCCAGTTCATCAGCGGCGAGGGAACGAACGCTCAAGAAACCGAAGCCTACCTGCGTCCACTGCTGCCGAATGCCGATCTGACCTTTCTGAGCACGGGATTCCGCAATCACAACGACGCGTGGACTCTGCGGCCGTGCGCAGCACGCGAGCTGGCGCGCAAGTGGCTGCTGAAGTTGGTGAAGTCGAAGCGCTGAGCCTTTGGAGTGCGGCTGCGCTCTCCTGAAAGGGTGAAGCTGTCGCTTTCGAGCGTCTCGTGGCCTTCGCCAACAAACCGGTCTGCGGAAAGCGGTAGCTGCGTTCGTGCCTCACTTCGCGACCGCAGTCCAAAGACGCTCACGGCTTCGCGCTGAGCACGGCTTCGACGGTTTGAAGAATCGTTTCGACCTCCGCCAACCGTCCGACGCCTTCGTAACCGCAGGCGAGCATGCCTTCGGCGGGTTCGACGAACTGGGCACCATAGCCCCTGAGCGTTTCGACATTCTTCACCGTGGCGGGATGCTGCCACATCTTGCCGTTCATCGCGGGAGCAATCAAAAGGGGCGCCCGTGTGGCGAGAGCGATGGCCGTGAGCGCATCGTTGGCGAAGCCGTTGGCCATCGCAGCGAGGATGTTTGCACTCGCAGGGGCGATGAGGAGCAGTTCCGCCTCATCGGCGAGTTGGATGTGGCCGGGCTGCCAGCCTTCTTTTTCAGCAAAGAGGTCGGTGATGACTGGATTCTTGGACAGCGTGCCCAAAGTGAGCGGTGTGATGAATTCGAGAGCGGACCGGGTCAAAACACACGTCACCCGATGGCCGGCTTTGGTGAGCTGGCTGGCGAGGTCTGCCGCCTTGTAGGCTGCGATGGAACCGGTGACGCCGAGGATGATGCGGGACATTTGGTGACGATAACGCGGAAAATGCCGGGCTAAAGCTCCTTCTTCGCCATCCATTCTCCGTAGCAAGACTGCGCAGGATGAAAGGCTACGAAGGCCGAACCGAACTACGAACGTGCTTGCCTTAACGACCGCGAGAAAGCACATTCCACATCCCAACCCCCACAGCATGCGCTGCCCGAAATGCGGAAGTTCCCAGGATAAAGTGATCGACTCACGCGAGGCGCGGGAAGGGCATGCCATCCGCCGCCGCCGCGAGTGCATGAAGTGTGATTTCCGCTTCACGACCTACGAACTCGTCGAGCGCGAGGAATTGCGCGTGGTGAAGCGCAACGGTGCCCGCGAAAACTTCAACCGCGACAAGCTGCTGGGCGGCGTGCGCAAGTCCTGCGAAAAGCGCCCTGTCAAAATGGAGCAGCTCGAACAGCTCGTGGACGACATTGCCAACGAACTCGAAGAAGAAGGCTACCGCGAAATCCCCAGTACAGTGATCGGCGCGAAGGTGATGCGCCGCCTGGAGGCCATCGACCACGTGGCCTACGTGCGCTACGCCTCGGTGTACCGTCAGTTTGAGGACGTGGGCGAGTTCATTGACGAGATCAAGAGCCTCGGCGAACGCCGTCCGCGCGATGTGAGGCAGCCTGAGCTTTTCCGTTAATCTGCCATGAGTGAGAAGACCATTTTCCAAAAGATCATCGACCGCGAAATCCCCGCTCCCCTCGTTTATGAGGACGAACTGGTGGCCGCGTTCAATGACGTCAATCCGCAGGCCCCGACGCATATCCTGATCGTGCCGAAAAAGCTGATTCCACGAGTGGGTGAAGCAGGTGCCGAAGATCAGGCCACGCTGGGGGCTTTGCTGCTCGCGGCGGGCAAAATCGCCGACAAACTTGGCATCAAGGACCGCAGCAAAGGCTTCCGGCTCGTGATCAATCATGGCAAGGACGCGGGCGAGTCCGTGCCGCACCTGCATGTGCATCTTTTGGCCGGTCGCAGCCTAGAATGGCCGCCAGGCTGATATTTTTTGCAACTTCAGGCCGCCTCGGCTGTTTTTTTGCCATCATGGAACCGTTTTCGCCCCAAGATCCCCTCACCAAGCTGCTGGCCCAGGCCCGCAAGATTGAGGCGCGTTCCAATTTCACCCAGAACGTGGTTCGTACCGCCCGCCAGACGCCGCAGGATCGCGGTTGGCTGGCTGCGCTGCGCAACTGGTGGGAAGATGTGTCGTTTGCAGCCCCCGCTGCCAAGTGGGCCTTCGCCACAGTGACCGTGGCCGCCATCGCTCTGGCGCTGGTGATTACCCAAACTCAGCCCGCTGCCGAGCCGCAGCTCGTGCAGCAGAGCGTTCCGGAATTGCCTTTGCTGCCTGCGGCTGAGACTCCTTGGGAAGCGACTTACGACACGCAGGCTCTGCTTGCCGTGGACGACACTTCCCAGCTCACGGATAGCGAGATCAGTTTCCTGCTTTACTGAGCCACTCGGCTACTTGGCCAGCACGACCTGCTTGATCCCCACTTCGCCTTCAAAGGCGATGAAGTTAAGCTGCTCTTTCGGCTCGGCTAAAATGGCATGCTTCGCCTTGGCCGTCGTTCCGGCAAATTCGACGGTGAGTTCGTCGCCCTGGAACGTGAGGCGCAGCGTCTGCCAGTCGCTGGCTTTGAATTTCACCCGCTGCTTGGCGAGTTGGAGGGTTTCCTGGTCCTTCGTGGGCGGATTGACTGCGATGTCGAGATTCGCGTGGGAGAGCACGATGCGGTAGCTCTTGGCATTCCCGGCGGTGTGGATGCGCAGCGAGTGGCGATCTGCCTCGCCGAGACGGATTTGGAATTCGAGCACGCCGTCCTGCATCTTCACCGGACCCGTGAGCGGCGCACCTTTGTCGTCCGCCTTGCCAAACATCGCATCGTCGCGCGCAGCCCAGCCTTTCCCGCGATAGGTTTTCAAATCGACCGGCTCGGCATTTTTCAGCGGCGGCAGCTCAGCAAAGGCGGGTTTCGGTTTCACGTCAGCGGGCGGCAACTCGCGGCTGTAACCACCATCGCGATAGCGGTTCAGCAGCTTCTCGAGATCCTTCACCACCTCAGGATTCTGCGCGGACACATCGGTGACCTCAGCGATGTCGTATTTGAGGTCATAGAGCTGCGGTTTGAACTGAATCGCACGCGCCTTCTTCGCTGCAGGCTTCACATCGTCAGCGGGCACACCTTCGATCCATTTCCACGGGCCTTTGCGGATGGCGAAGTTGCCATCGGCGCTGTGAACGATCACATCGGGGCGCAGCGGGCCTTCATACTTCGC
>JAYVIO010000113.1:0-2027 GCA_043770175.1 Verrucomicrobiales bacterium
AATGAAAAGTTCAGGCTCCGAGGCTGTGTTTTAAGGGCGGTTGCTTGTTGGTTTGATGGCGGTTTGCGCGGTTTTACGTGTGGGTGGGCGCAAGCTCACGCCACGGCGGGCCGGGTGTAGCGGATGCCCAGGCGCTTGATCTGCTCAAAGCGCAGCATGTTATACACAAGGTTCGTGAGCTGGATGCAGGCGTCGTTGCGCTCCAGGCCGATGCAGCGCTGCCGCAGCGCACGCATGCTTCCGGTCATCTGCGCAAACACATGCTCCACCCGCGAGCGCACCCGGGACTTTCCGCGGTTGCTGCTCTTCTGTGCTTCGGTGAGGGCGGCGGCCCGCGTGGCTTTCTCGCAGATTTGCCCCTCCACATTCTTACCCGCCAGGTCGGCCGCGATCGTGGCGCTACAGTAGGCGCTGTCGGCATACGCCACCGCATCGCCCTCTTTGACCAGTCCTTGCATGGGCTGACTGTCATGCACGTTGGCCGCGGTGGTGACTCCCGCGAGAATGAGCTTGTCGGCCACGTCCACTTTCACATGGTCTTTGTAGCCGTAGAAGGTCGCGTGGTTCTTCTTGGTCCAGCGCGCGTCGCAGTCCTTGTGCGCGCCCAGCTTCGGGTTGTCGGCGAATTCCTGCGGCACTTCCCCGGCCTTGATTTGGGCGTTCACCTCGCGGCTGTTGCGCTGCCGTGGCACTTCCACAAAGGTCGCGTCGATCATCACGCCTTCCTTGGCCAGCCCCAGGCCGTGCTGCTTCTGCAGATGGCCGAGGAAGATCTCAAAAAGCCTCTCAAAGGCCCGGTCGCCGACCAGCGCCTCGCGGAAATCGGCGATGGTCTGCCCGTCGGGCACGGCGTCCGCGGCGCTCAGGCCCAGGAAGGCGCGGAAGCTGTTGCGGTCGGTGATCTGGAAGCTGGTGGCGTCATCGGCCAGCCCGTGGAGGCGCTGGAGCACGAGCACCTTGAACATGAGCAGCGGATGGAAGCGCGGGCGGCCTCCGGGACCCTTCGCCTCCCGCACCACGGCATTGACCATCTCCGCCTCGAAGAGACTCCAGTCGATGATCCTGCCCACGCGCATCAGCGGGGTATCGTGGGCCGCCACGTCGAGGTTTTGCATGAACTCATCGAACAAGCCCCGGTCGCCAAATGGAATGAAGGATGCCATCGGGCTTGTTTGCATTCCCGCCGCCCCCAGCACCACCTTTTTACACTCAAAAGACGCTAATCTGAGTTTCCGGGAGTGCCCTTAAGAGAAGAAGTCGGAGCTGGGGCATGCGCGGACCTCGACTCGCTCCGCTCGCCGCAGGTAGGTTGCCGGGCTGCATGCTCCCCCGCCGCCGCACGATCCTCCAACTCCTCCTCGCGTCCGTTTCAGTGCTGTTTTGCATCCTCGCGCTGGAGGTGGTCGTGCGTGCGCTCAGCACGAGCGACATCGACGGGCAGCGGCGCTTCCGCTCGACGCGACTCAAGCCGTATCGCCTCCCTGTGAAGCGGGTGGAGCAGGACCTCGCGGCGTATCGCGCGACGGATAAAACAGCGCTCATCTACGACCGCGAGCTGGGCTGGTCGCAGCGGCCTGTGGTGGCGGATCACAATGCCGAGGGCTTCATCACCACGGGTCCGGCACCGGAGCGCGCGCGGCCTGCGGATCGGCTGCGCATCGCGCTCTTCGGCGATTCCTTCACGCAGGGGAACTACCGCACAGGCTGGTGGCGCGTGCTGGAGGAGCAACTCAACGCCGCGAGCGTGAAGTGCGAGGTGCTCAACTTCGGCGTCGGCGGCTACGGGATGGATCAGGCGTATCTGCGCTGGCAGCGCGACGGTGCGCCGTGGCAGCCGCATGTGGTGATCTTCGGGTTCTTCGCCGAGGACTGCTATCGCAACGTGAACCTGCTGCGACTCCTGCGCGATCCCGACAGCGGCATCCCCTTCATGAAGCCGCGCTTCATCGTCGAGGGCGACGGGCTGCGACTGGTGAATTCGCCGACGCCGGAGCCGCAGGCGGTGCCGGCGATCCTGCGGGAGTTCG
>JAYVIO010000114.1:0-5294 GCA_043770175.1 Verrucomicrobiales bacterium
GCGGCGCTGTATCAGGCCACGCAGAAGCTCGTCGGCGCGGCGTATGGCAGTGGCAAACTCACGCAGGTCTATTCCGGCTACACCGTGAACGTCCCGCAGCTCGAAGCGGATGTGGATCGTGAAAAAGCCAAGATGCAGGGCGTGCCGCTCGCGAATCTGTTTGAGACGCTGCAAATCAACCTCGGCAGTCTTTATGTGAACGACTTCAACCGCTTTGGCCGCACCTATCAGGTCGTCGCGCAGGCCGAGCCGCAGTTTCGTGACGACGCGAACGATATCACGCGCCTCAAAACCCGCAACGCCGCCGGCGACATGGTGTCCATCGGCTCGCTCGTGAAAGTCAACGAAGGCTTCGGCCCAGATCGCGTCACCCATTACAACGGCTACCTCGCCGCCGACCTCAACGGCGCGCCGCTGCCACCACTCAGCTCCGGTCAAGCCGAGGAACTCATCGCTGGACTCGCCAAGGATGCGCTGCCCGGAGGATTCGAGTTCGAGTGGACCGATCTCACCTACCAAAAGATCATCGCGGGCAATACCGCCATCTACATCTACCCGCTCTGCATCCTGCTCGTCTTCATGGTGCTCGCCGCGCAATACGAAAGCCTGCGCCTGCCGCTCGCCATCATCCTGATCGTGCCGCTGTGCCTGCTGTTCGCTTTGGCGGGCGTGTATCTCACGCATGGCGACAACAACATCTTCACGCAGATCGGCTTCATCGTCTTGATCGGCCTCGCGTGCAAAAACGCCATCCTCATCGTCGAGTTCGCCAAGGAAAAGTTTGACCACGGCCTCAGCCCCTTCGAAGCCGCCCTCGAAGCCTGCCGCCTGCGTTTGCGCCCCATTTTGATGACCTCCATCGCCTTCATCGCCGGTGTGTATCCGCTCGTCGTCTCCACCGGCGCCGGTGCCGAAATGCGCCGCGCCATGGGCACCGCCGTCTTTGCCGGGATGATCGGCGTGACATTTCTCGGCTTGTTCTTCACGCCGGTATTCTATGTGCTCGTTATGAAACTCGGGCGGCAGAAGAAAGAGGCACCTGTCATTGAAACCACCGCTGAACCCGTCGTGGCATGAGTCATTCGTCGGCCAGTTCTAAAACCTCGCTCATCAGAGATGCGGACATGAAAAAGTTCGACTGCTCGATCAAGGCGATCAGATGCGGCTTCACCGCCTCAAGCCTGCCAACTTTCTTTTCGCGCAGGAGCAGACCCATGATTCCCACCAATGGCAGGCCAAGCTCGAGTGCCTTGGCCCGGCCACGTCGTTCATCCATGCAAAGCAAAGTGGCACCACGCGCCTTGGCGAGCGCAATGGCCTCTGATTCGCCAGGATCGAGCTTGAGTGTGGATGCAAATTCAGCTTCATCCACACTTAGCAGGGACACCTGCAGCCAGCCTTCTCGCAGCGCGGATTGGATGGCAGTCAGAGCATCTGCGCGATCCAAAGCCAGGAGTTCCCGTTCCACAGCCTGGGGGATGGTCACTGAGATGCACTGGTGTTTCAGCACGCGTAGCAGCCCGACAATCGCCAGATTGCTGATCACGGACGTGTCACTCACCACGAACATAGGTCATGTCCTGTTCGAGCATTTCGGGCGTGTAGCGGGAGATCTGCCGGTCAGCCAGAGCTTTCTGAAACTCGAAGAAACCCATGCCTGCAAGTTCTCTGGCCTGTCCAAAGCTCAAAGCGTCCTTCTGGAACATGGCGCAGGCCAGTTCTTCCAGGAGGCTTTTACGGGAGGCCCCCGCAGGGACGTCGATTTCGATCTTCATGCGACTAAGATGCCCAAAACCGCCTTTTTTGCCAACAACTGATTTTCACACCATGCGCGCCTTGCTTTTCCTGTTCCTCACATCGGCTGCCGTTGCTCAAGTCGGCCCCAACTACGAACGTCCGGCTACGGCGACACCGCCAAAGTTCAAAGGCGTGACGTGGCGTGCCGCAACGCCCTCCTCGCATCTGTCGAAGGGCGAATGGTGGAAGGTTTTCAACGATTCGCGGCTCAACAGCCTCATGGCCGCCGCCACCGCGAACAATCAGCAGCTCAAGGGCGCGATTGCCCGCTTTGATCAGGCGCGTGCCGCGGCCCGCATGTCGCGCTCGGACTTTTTCCCGACGCTCAGCCTGCCGCTGACGGCAGAACGCCAACGCACTTCGGAAAACATGCCGTCGGCGTTTCCATTGAACGGTTTGAGCTACAACGGCCCGGCTTACAACGCACCGCTCGAATTCAGTTGGGAGATCGACCTGTGGGGCAAGCTCCGTCGTCAGAGCGAAAGCACCCGCGCCGATGCCGCTGCGGCGGCAGATGCGATGCACAACGTGCTGCTTGGCATTCAGGCCGAAGTCGCCGTAAATTTCTTCAAAATCCGCACGCTCGACAACGAGATGCGCATCGTGCGCGAGGCCGTTGGCTGGCGCAATGAGGCGCTCAAAATTGCTGGTGCACGTGTGCAGGCCGGTGCAGGCAGCGAATTGGAACAGGCGCAGGCGGAAACGGAAGTGGCGACTGCAGAAGCGGAGATTTCATCACTCCAAGCGCAGCGCGATCAGCTTGAAAACGTGCTCGCCATCCTGATTGGCACCAGCGCGTCGAGCTTCCGCGTTCCCGCATCGACCGGAACGCTTTCCGCGCCTCCCAGCGTGCCAGCGGGCATGCCGAGCGATTTGCTGGAGCGTCGTCCCGACATCTCACAGGCCGAACGTGTGCTTCAGGCTGCCACCGCGCGCATCGGTGTCGCCAAATCGTACTTTTTCCCGAGCGTGAAGCTCATGGGGCGTGGCGGATTCCAGAGCGGCGACATCGACATCCTGTTCGAGCCGACCTCGCTCCTGTGGACCATGGGGCCGAGTATCAGCGTGCCGCTGTTCTCAGGAAACAAGAACCGCTGGAACCTCACCAAATCGAAAGCGGCGCATGATGAAGCTCTCGCCGGCTACCGTCAGGCCTTTCTCGCTGCTTTGGCCGATGTGGAGACCAGCTTGTCCTCGATTCGCAATCTCAGCACGCAGGCCGGTTCCCAGCAACGCGCCCGCACCAGTGCTGAAAAGGCCGCGCAACTCGCCAAAACCCGTTACGAGGCCGGAACAAGTCCCTATCTCGATGTGATCGAGGCCAACCGCACCACGCTGGCAACACAGCGTGCCACCGCACAAATCGCCGGACAACGTTTGATTGCGTCGGTGAGTTTGATCAAGGCTCTCGGCGGTGGCTGGGATCAGAAGATGCCGACGGCGGTCCCTGCGATGACGCCTGATCCTGCCGCGAAGAACACGGATCAGGACAAGCCTGGCTTCTTCTCGAAAGTGAAGGGCTGGTTCAAGCGTGACTGAGCACCGTCTTGCGCAGCAGGCGAATCGTGCCATCATCCACCGTGTATGAGTTACATTCCTGGCACCATCAAGGCCGCACGCCTGAAGCAGCCGCGTCTGACTACCGAGCAGTTCTATCAGCAGGTGGAAGCGCACCTTGGAATATCGTTGACCAGACCCGCGCTCTCCAAGAGTGGGGACAACAGCGCGGAATCCTCTTTGCAAGAGACACCATCCCGTTACCAGGCCTCCGGCCCGGAATGGAACACGAAGTAATCTTCGATCACGAAGCTCAGCGAGTCATCAAGATCACCCTCCCAGGTTTCTACGGCAACACGCTCAGACTGCGTTCAGGTGCCGTTGGTCTCGCGCCCGCCACGCCTCTCGAATATCTCGACCGCTGGGCTTGGTCGAACACTCTGTTTGAAGATGACGTGCGCGTGCTTGGCTTGGTGAATGACCCTCCCGACCCTCGCATCGTCGTCTCTCAGCCCCTCATTGTCGGCACGCGCCCGGAGCGTGAAGAGATTGTCGCTTTCATGCGACAGCTCGGCTTCCAGCCTGTTCGAGACACACTTTTGTTCTTCGACGAACGCCGTGATCTTCTCATTGGTGATGGGCATCCGGGAAACTTCCTGCGCAATGACGAAGGGCAGATTTTTGCCTTCGACGTGCTGCCGGTGAAGGCGACGGGCAAGATGCTGGCCTTTGTATTGGGAATTTAGGCCGCCAGTTTTCGATACAGCCTCTCCATCGCTTCGGCGCTGCGGCAGGCGATGGCGGCCTGGGCGAGAATGCTCGCGACATCGAGGCGCGAGATTTTGATGCCTTGCTGGACTTTGTCCCACGGCGCAGAACGCAACTTGGCGACGGTTTGAATGCCAAGCAGCAGGGGCAGGGCAGTGGCGTAGCGGAGTTTGCCGTGAGTGACGTGCTGGACGTAGCGCAGGCCGCATTCGAGATGTTCCGTGCAGGTTTGCAGCCACTTGCGCCACTCGGTCGGGATTTCATCGGGCTTGCACGGCAGGTAGCAGCGGCCGTCGCGGGTGTCCTCGCCGATGTCGCGGAGGATGTTGAGTAGTTGCAGGCCCTTGCCCATGCGTGCGCCCCATTCCTTCATCTGCGCGGTGGTGACGGCGGGATCGAGTGATGAGGGGAGTTCGCTGGCGCAGAGTTGGGTCCAGAACTCGCCGACACAACCGGCGACGAGCCAGGCATATTGATCGAGTTCCTCCGCTGAGGCGAGATTGCGAAGCTGGCCGTCGGACGGAAAACGGCGGATGTCGAGCATCTGGCCGTCGATGATGTGCTCCAGCACGCTTTGAATCGCGGCGAGCGGCGTGGGCTGCATCGTGCGTAGCCAGGCGATGCCATCGGCGAATTTTTCCATGAGGCGGCGCTCGGCGTCGTCGGACTGCTGCGGGCAAAACTGCTCGCGCAGCGTGTTGGCGAGCAAATCGACCGCAGAATCGCCACGGACGAGTACTCGGTAGCGTTCCAAGCAATCCAGACGCACTTCGGCGCTCACGCTGGCGGTGTCGGCGATGGTATCAGCGGTGCGGGCGAGCAGGTAGGCGAGGGAAATGGGCTCACGCAGCTCTTTGGGCAGCGCTTTGAGCGTAAGGTAGAACGAACGTGACACCGCCGCCAGCAACTGGCCGCCGAGTTCGCGTTCGTGGTGGGTTTCGTCGTTCAAGCCGGTCGAGGAGTAATGGAGTGCGGGAGTGGTGGAGTATTGGACTCAGCGATATAGCATGAAGCCAGCACTCCACCACTCCATTACTCCAGCGTCTCCGTGCATCATCTCTACGTCCACATCCCGTTCTGCCACCGCATCTGCCCGTATTGCAGCTTTCATAAGCACACGCCGGGCGGGACGGACATGGTGGCGTTTGTGGATGCAGTGCTGAAGGAAGCTGCGAAACAGCCGCTGAGGCCGAAGACGATCTTCTTTGGCGGCGGGACGCCGACGATGCTGA
>JAYVIO010000115.1:0-2026 GCA_043770175.1 Verrucomicrobiales bacterium
GCCGCGTCTTTGACGGATGGTACAGGGGAAACCGGCGTCCTGGAGGATGCGGTGGAAGGTGTCGGCGGCGGTGTCGCTGCTTTCGGTGCCGGTGTAGCCCTCGGTGCGGTTGAGCGGGATGAGATTCACATGCGCGTCGAGGCCGTGGAGCAGCTCGGCGATGAGGCGTGCGTGCTCGGGCGTGTCGTTGACTCCGGCGATCAAGGTCCAGGCGAAGAAAATGCGGCGGCCGGTCTGGGCGTTGTAGCTGCGGCAGGCGTCGATGAGATCGGCCAGCGGCCAGCGCTGGTTGGCGGGGATCAATTTCGCGCGTTCCTGCTCCGTAGCGGCATGGAGGCTGACGGCGAGATTGTAGGGTCGGTTTTCCGCCGCCATGCGCAGGATGCCGGGCACGACGCCGACGGTGGAGACACTGATCTTGCTGGGGCCGATGTTCAGGCCGCGGGTATCGCAAATGATGTCGAGGGCGGTCATCACGGCGTCGTAATTGTGCAGCGGTTCGCCCATGCCCATGAAGACGAGATTGCGCAGGCCTTTTTCGCCCTTCGCCCGCAGGATGCGCTGCGCATGCAGCACCTGCGCGACGATTTCACCCGGTCGCAAATGACGTACAAACCCCATTTGCCCCGTGGCGCAAAACACACAGCCCATCGCGCAACCCGCCTGGGTGCTGACGCAGGCCGTGTGGCGGCCGGGGTAGCCCATGATGACGGTCTCGATCTCCTGCGCATCGGCCATGCGCAGGAGGAATTTGTGCGTCAAACCATCGCTGCTGGGCGTGTCGGATGAGACGGGTGGCACGTCGAGCGACCAGGAGCCGTCGCCGAGCGCCTGCGTGAGCCATTTGCGCAACGGTGGCAGGAGATCCTCGCGGGCGAGAGGATCGGCCATCGCCTTGAAGTGCAGTGTGTTCCAAAGCGTGCCTGCATGCGCCGGACGCAGACCTTCAGCCACAATCAGCTCACGGAGCTGGTCGAAGGTCAGGTCATGGAGGGAGCGGGGCATGGGAACGATTAATAGTCAGAATCTGACACCTGCCTCTTTGCTCCTTCTTTTTTCTGCGGCAAATCCGTTCTTTGTCTTTCCTGCGTCATTCTGATTTCGACATTCGTCATTTCTCATTACTGTGCCATTCCTTCACTCATGAACGACCAAGCCACCGTCCTCATCGTCGATGACGAAAAGCACACCCGCGACGGCCTGCGCCTCTCGCTGGAGGATGAATTCGACTGCTACGTCGCTTCCAACGCCGCCGAGGCGATGGAATACCTCAACAACGACCGCATTGATGTCATGCTCACCGACCTCCGCCTCGGCGAGGACGACGGCATGAAGCTCCTCGATGCTGCCTTGGCCCTGCCGAAGCCACCGGTGTGCATCATGATGACCGCCTACGGCAGCGTGGACACTGCGGTCGAAGCGATGCGCCGTGGGGCCTACCATTTCGTCACCAAGCCGCTGAATCTCGATGAAGTCGAACTCCTCATCAAAAGAGCACTCCGCAGCCGTACGCTGGAGCATGAAAACGTGGCCCTAAAGCAGCAGGTGGAGCGCAAATTCTCCATCGAAGGCATCCTCGGCCAGTCCGAGGTGATGAAGCCCATCATCGAAACCATCCAGCAGGTCGCTCCTTCCCGCGCCACCGTCTTGATCGAAGGCGAAAGCGGCACCGGCAAAGAACTCGTCGCCCGCGCCATTCACAATCTCAGCGGTCGGCCCAAAGCAAACATCGTTTCCGTCCATTGCGCGGCGCTCTCGCCGCAGATCCTCGAAAGTGAGTTGTTCGGCCACGAAAAAGGCTCATTCACCGGCGCTCAGGAGCGCCGTATCGGCCGCTTCGAGCAGGCGAATGGTGGCACGCTGTTCCTCGATGAAATCGGCGAGATCGACGCCAGCACGCAGGTCAAACTGCTTCGCGCACTCGGTGAGCAGACCATCGAGGAACAGCGTGCCACCATTCGCCTGCTCGAAGCGGCCGATACGGCGCTCCTGAGCGCCGGTGAATGAGCCTTTTTCGTGGCCGAAC
>JAYVIO010000116.1:0-44194 GCA_043770175.1 Verrucomicrobiales bacterium
GTAACTGACGATCTTCAAACCGGCCGGAAACTGATACTGGCGATACTGCGTGACCCACATGCGACCCTTCGAGTCCCAGCTCGCGTAAAGCGGCTGCTCAACGACGGGTTCGTGCGCCATGAGGTCGATGGCGACGTCGCTGCGGGTCTTAAAGCGCTTCACGGCGTCCTGCGGCGCGGTGGGCGGTGTGTCGTCGCGCATGACACCGCGACCAGGGCGTGTTTCCATGATCTTTTTGACGGCTTCATTGCCGGCGATGTCGTCCGCTTTGGGATTGGGTTCGGCGGCGAGGGCGGAACTGCCGAGCGCAAGGATAAGGAGACGCAATTTCATGGTTGGAGAAACAAACCTGCGCAACGAGGCCGTTTCTTGCTTCCTTCTCACCGGTTCCGGTATTTTCGTGTGGACGTAAAGTTTGACACTCATGTCGGTTTCAGTTTCATCACCCGCTAGCAACCCACACATACTATGGCTGACTCCTACACTGAAGTGACTTCACAGAACTGGTTCAGCCGCATCGGCGAATCGATCAAAGGCATCCTGTTCGGCATTATCATCATTCCCGTGACGATCGTGCTGCTCTGGTGGAATGAAGGCCGTGCCGTCACCACCGCGAACAGCCTCAAGGAAGGCTCCGCCGCCGTGGTGAACGTCGCAGCGGACAAAATCGATCCTGCCAACGATAAAAAGCTCGTTCATATGACCGGAGAGGCGAAGGCCGCCGAGCCGGTGGTTGATCCTGATTTCGGCATCAGTGCTCCCGCATTGCGCCTGGTGCGCACCGAGGAGATTTATCAGTGGGTGGAAAATACCAAGACCGAAAAGAAGGAGAAGGTGGGCGGCGGTGAGGAAACGACAACGACCTACACCTATGAGAAGAAGTGGGTGGATGAACCGGTGAAGTCCGCCGAGTTCAAAAAACCCGACGGCCACACCAATCAGGGAGAGCTGATCGCCGACGGCGATGCCAACATCAGCGCCGAGAACGTCACCCTGGGGGCCTTCAAGGTGCCGGAAAACTTTGTGGGCCGCATGGGCAGCCCGACCAAGCATGCCGTCACCGATGCCGATCTCGCCAAACTGCCTGCCGACCTCAAAGAGGGCACGCAAATCCACTCAGGAGCCCTCTATTTTGGCGGAAAACCCGACGAACCGCAGGTGGGCGATGTGCGAGTGTCCTTTGAGATCGTGAAGCCTGGCACTTTCAGCATCCTGGCGGCACAGCTTGGCGGAACCTTTGAGCCTTATCAAACCAAGGCCGGTGACGCGATCGACTTCATCGAAGAGGGCACTGTGAGCGCCGAAACGATGTTCAAGAACGCCGCCAGCGCGAACACGATCATCACCTGGCTGCTGCGCTTCCTGGGCTTCCTGTTCATGGCCTTTGGCTTCATGGCCATCATGCGTCCGCTCAGTGTGCTGGGCAGCGTGATTCCCTTCATCGGCAGCATCATCGGCATGGGGACCGGACTGATCTCATTCGTGCTCGCTGGAACGATCTCGCTGCTGGTGATCGCGATCGCCTGGATTTTTGTGCGGCCCCTGCTGGGCATCGCGATCCTGGCGCTTGTCGTGGGCGGCTTCATCTACATGCGCAAGCTCGCGGCGGCCAGCAAGCCGGCTGCCGCAGCTGCTTGATTCTTAAAGCTCACGGTGGTTGCTCCGCTGCGTGTCTGTGCCACAGTACGCAGTTGACGACCAACGCATGAGCTCCACCAGCACCTCACCGCCAGCTTTGATCCGCGCCGCGCCGCCCTCGGCAGTGGAATTGTGCGCGATGATGCCGTTTGGCCGCTATTCGGTGCAGGTGCAGGTCGGCATCGGCGGCATGGGCACGGTCTATCGTGGCACCCAGCTTAGCCTGGGCCGACCGGTCGCCATCAAGATCCTGCGTGTCGGTGACGGCTTTGACTTTGCCTTTGAAGACCGCTTTCGCCGCGAAGCACGCGCCATGGCGACGCTCAACCATCCCAACATCGTCGCCATCTACGATTATGGGCATCTTGGCACCGAATTCCTGTTCTTTGTCATGGAGTTCGTGGATGGCACCGACCTCGGCGAAATCATGACTCAGGGGCGCATGACGCCCGAACTCGCACTGCAACTGCTACCGCAGATCTGCACCGGGCTCGAATACGCGCACTCAAAGGGCATCGTCCATCGCGACATCAAGCCCGCGAACATCATGCTCACCCGGGAGGGCGAGGTGAAGATCACGGACTTTGGTCTCGCCAAGGATGTCATGCGTGCCGCGTCCAAGGTCACGGAGACGCATATGGTCATGGGCACGCCGGAATACGCCGCGCCCGAGCAATTCAACGCGCACCGCGAGGTGGATCACCGTGCCGACATCTATGCGCTGGGCGTGTTGATGTACCAAATGCTCACCGGCATGCTGCCGCGCGGCTCCTGGCAACCGCCATCCGCCTTGCGGCCAGGACTTGATCCACGCCTCGACGGCGTCATCGTCCGCGCCCTGATGCCGGACCGGCAGCAGCGCTATCAATCCATCGGCGACATGCGTCGCGCCATCGAGGCCGCCCTGCTGCCGCCCGTGGCTCCGGTGCAAACGCCCAGCAAACCGTTTCACGCCGCCGCCGCGCCACTGCGGACCGTGCGCATCCTGCTGCTCGAGGACGACTCCATGGTGCGCGATCTCCTGCGGCGTGCACTGGAAAAAGCCCGCTTCGAAGTCATCGAAACTGCCGATGGCAAGGACACGCTGCGACTTTATCAGGAAGCGATGCAGCAGGGCCGCCCGTACGATCTCGTCATCCTCGACCTCACCATTCCCGACGGCATGTGCGGCCGTGAAACCATGCTGAACCTGCGCCGCATCGACCCGCAGATCCTTGCCATCGTCTCCTCCGGCTATCGCGATGACCCTGTGATGAAAGATTGTGCCGCCTACGGTTTCGCTGCGGCGCTGCCGAAGCCGTATCAAGTTGAAGGCCTGCTGCAGATCGTGAACGGCGCTCTCGCCGTGGGCCGCAGACGCGCGGCGTGATGTCAGTCCATGGGCTGGGTGTGGCGACAGCCCGCCCGTCTGCGAGCGTGGGGCAGACACTGTGGCGCACGAACGCCCTCGAAGTCGGGCGGTTTGGCGCAGGGGTATGCAGGTGATTGCGTGCACACCGCGCGCCAAACACACCCAACCTACAAAAGGTGACCTCCCGCTATCCGAGAGCATGTCCGTTTTTACATCACTCGCACCGCCGACTGCGCATCCATCGCCTGCCAGACGGCGTGCACCACGCGCATGTAGTTCATGCCTTCGTTGAAATCAGGCTTCGGCCTCGGCGCGGCAGGATCACGCACGGCGGCGATGAAATCGCGCTCCACCGTCCAGCTTCGCTGCATCTCGGTCGGAATCGGCACCGACTCCAGTTTGCCGCCGCGTTTGCCGAGTTGGAGGTCGTCGGTGTTGAAATCATAGCTCAGCGTGCCTTCGGAGCCGAAGAGCCACAGCTTGTCCGTCGGCCCATGCGCCGCCACGCCGCTGAACAGCATCGTCGCTTCGATGCCGCTGCGGAATTTCGCCATCACGTTGACGAAATCAGGAATATCGACCTCCACACCGGCGCGTTCGGGAATCACCACGTTGCCGCGTGCCGCCACCTCGACAATGTGGCCGAGCCAGCGCTGCAACACCTCGGTGTAGATGCCCAACGTGAGGATTTGAATGCCGCTCAGCTCGGATTGTTGTCGCCAGTGCGCCGGTTTCGTGGCGTCCAGCCACGCATCATTGAAGCTGTGCAGCAGCGCCTGATGCGGTGTGCCGATGGCACCTTCCGCAAGCAGTTGCTTCACGAGTTCGCCGCCTTTCATGCCCTGCGGAGCCGGGCAGATCGCCGTCACGAGTTCGGGATAACGAATCGAAGCCTCCCACATCTGATTCGCCTCCGGCAACGATGCCGCCATGCGTGCCTGCGTGAAGACATGCTTCCCATGCTGCAGCGCATAGCACGTCATCTCGGCATGCATGTAGGGATGCGTGCCGATCCACACGACGTCCACGTCGGGAGACGACGCCACTTCCTCCCAGCGCTCCACTGCCTGCGCTTCCGGCGCAAACTCGCGGCAGAAGGCCTCTGCGCTGCCCAGGGAGCGATTCGTCACCTGAACGATCTGCACATTCGGAACCGCCCGCAGGCCGGGCATGTGACGTGATTTAACGATGCCGCCGGCACCGATAATGCCGATGCGGATGGGGGGGGAGGATTCGGACATGGGTGTTAATGGTGGAATGGAGAATTGGAGTGATGGAGTACTGGAATGATGAAATGCCAGCACAACTTCGCAAGCACGGCGGACTTGCCGTCATCACTCCCATACTCCATCCATCCATTGCTCCACCACTCCATTGCTCTGTTTGCATGCAAATCCTGCACATCTACCTTTCGCCTGAGCACAATTTCTTCGGTCACCACGGTCAGCCTGCAGGTGAGACACCGGTGATCGAAGTGCAGGAAGCCGAGTGCGTGACTGGAAAAGGATTGCGTGGCGATCGCTTCTTCGACTGGAAGGAAGACTACAAAGGCCAGGTCACCTTCTTTGAGCACGAGCAGTATGAGCGCCTCTGCGAACAATTCGGCGTCATGGGCGTTCCGCCCTCCGCGTTCCGCCGCAACATCATCACCAAGGGCATCGACCTCAACACGCTCATCGGTGTCGAGTTCGAGGTGCAGGGCATTCGTTTTCTCGGCACGCAGGAAAGCACCCCTTGCCACTGGATGAACCAGGCCTTCGCCGAAGGTGCCGAGGACGCATTGAACGGCCACGGCGGCCTGCGCGCGAAAATTTTGAGCAACGGCGTCCTGCGCAAGTCATGAACACGCCCTTTGCTGCCGCCCTGCTTGCCGGTGGTCGTTCCACCCGAATGAAACAGGACAAGGCCCTGCTCCACTGGCATGGGCAGGACCTGTGGCAGGCGCAGTTGCACAAGCTGCAATCCATCGGCGCTTCACGCGTGCTGCTCTCCTGCCGCCGCGAGCAGCCCTTGTTTGTGAGCCCCAGCGATGGCGTGGAGGTTGTGCATGATCCCGCTGGCGTCGATGACGGCCCGCTGGGTGCCATCACGCGTTGTTTGGAACGGGTGCAAATGCCGTTGCTTGTCCTCGCTGTCGATATGCCATGGATGACCGCCGCGTTTCTGCGCGAGCATCTCGTTCCAGCCGCTGAACCCGTGCGCGGCCAGTTCTATCGCGGTCCGCATGGCGATGAAGTCCTCGCCGGTCTCTACGTCCCCGCCATGCTGCCCTTGATGCAGGTCGCGCTGCGTGAAAAGCATCTCGCGCTACAACCGATCATCGAAGCCTGCGTGCATTCAGGCCTGGCGACCACGCAGATGATCGATGACGCTCAACTGTCCTTCTTTCACAACGTGAACACGCCGCACGACTTGAAGTGAGCACCGGATATCTGGAGTGCGGTTGCGTAGCCCTGAAAGGGCGCAGCTACCGCTTTTCGACGGGATGCAGGCTTGCGAAAGCGGTAGCTCTACCCTTTCAGGGTGCCGCAACCGCACTCCATAAACCGCAGCTCGTGCCCCAAGATCGCCAGTGTGGCGATGCCTGCTGTTTCGGCACGCAAGACCAACGGGCCGAGCGTGACTGGCACAAAGCCTGCGGCGAAGGCCAGTGCTTCTTCTTCGGCGGTGAAATCACCTTCGGGGCCGATCAGGACGGCGACGCTGCTTGGTTTTGATTTCGGTAGCGCTTGTTTGAGCGTGCGGCTGTGCTCACTGAGCGCGGGGATGAGCTTGAATTCGGCGAGGAGCCTCAAGCTGGCTGCGAAACCAATGGGAGCCTTCAATTCGGGCAGAAACGGCGTGTGGCACTGCTTGGCGCTCTCGATCATGTGCCTGCGCCATTTGGCGAGTTTTTTCTCGGTCTGCGCGGCATCGAGATGGATGACGGTGCGTTCGGTAATGATCGGTTGAATGCTTGCAGCGCCGAGTTCGACGGCTTTTTCGAGCAACCACTCGAACGGCTCGGCTTTGATGAGGGCGGGGAGGAGATGAATCGCGGTCTGAAACGGTTCTATGCGCGTTTCGGAGACGATTTTGGCCTGCACTTCCGCTTTGGAGATGTGCGTGATCTCGCAGACGGCCACGCGGCCTGCGCCGTCGAAGATTTCGATCGTGTCGCCGGGCTGTTTGCGCATCACGCGGCTGCAATGCTGCGCTTCATCGCCGGTGAGCGTGAGATGCGGCCCAGTCCAGTGAGCGGAGGGGAGATGGAAGCGAGGGAGGGACATGGGAATGACGAAACCAGAATGGCGAATGACGAATCAATGTTGAAGCTCGAATGACGAATTCAGGCATTGGGGCTTCATTCGTCATTCCTCATTCTGGTTTCGTCATTTTTTCGCCATCAGCGCCTCAATCTCCTCCGCCTCAATCGGAATATGGGCCATGAGGTCGATGTTTTCGTGTTCACCGATGAAGATGTTGTTTTCGAGGCGGACGCCGAGTTTTTCCTCACGGATGTAGATCCCAGGCTCGACGGTGAAGACCATGCCGGGCTGCACAGGCTTCCACATGTGGCCGACATCATGCACGTCGATGCCGAGCGGATGTGAGGTGCCGTGCGGGAAGTATTTTTTATATGCAGGCTTGTCGGGGTCTTGCTTGCCGATGTCGGTCTGGGTGATGAGGCCGAGCCCGAGCAGTTCCTCCTGCATGAGCAGGCCGACCTGTTCCTGATACTCGCGAATGAAGACGCCGGGGCGGAGCATCTGGCAGCATTTTTTGAAGACGCGCAGCACAGCGTCATAGACCTGGCGCTGCCGCGGCGTGAATTTGCCGTTCACGGGAATCGTGCGGGTGAGGTCGGCGTTGTAGTTGCCGTAGTTGGCGGCGACATCGAGCAGCAGCAGCTCACCATCCTGGCACTGGCAGTGGTTGGTGATGTAGTGGAGTACGCAGGCATTTGCCCCAGTGGCAATGATCGGCGTGTACGCAAAGCCGCGACCACGCTGGCGAATGAATTCATGCGCCAGCTCGGCCTCGATCTCGAATTCATGCACACCGGGCTTCACGAACTTCAGCAGGCGGTCAAAGCCGTCGCCAGTGATGCGGATGGCTTCGTTGAGCGCGGTGATCTCGTGCGGGCTCTTGATGACACGCAGCTCGTGCATGAGCTGCGCGAGGCGGCGGTAATCGTGCAGCGGATACTCCTGTTTGCAGCGGTGCGTGAAGCGTGTCTCGCGCGTCTCAGTGGGGATGTTGGCGCGGATGTGCTCGTTGGAATTGAGGAACACATGATCGGCCTGGCACATGACGGAGCGGAACTGCGTCTCGAAGTCGGTGAGCCAATGTATGCGCTCAATACCGCTGCGCTCCGTGGCCTGCGACTTGCTGAGTTTTTCACCTTCCCACACGGCGATGGTTTCGTTGGTCTCACGCACAAAGAGCATCTCCCGCTGCTTGGGGTCGGCTGCATCGGGATAAAGGACGAGCACCGTCTCCTCCTGATCGACGCCGCTCAGGTAAAACAGATCGCTGTTCTGGATAAAGGGCAATGAGCCATCGGCATTCGTTGGTAAAACGTCATTGGCGTGAACGATGACGACAGACTGCGGTGGCAGCTTGGCGTAGAGATGCTGACGGTTGGAGATGAAAAGCTCGGCGGGCAGAGGTTGGTAGCGCAACATGCCGGACAGGAAGCAAGGGTGGCCATGAAGGCAATGCTTCTCTTGCGGCTACTTCACCAGCACCGCCTTCGGTGGATGGCGATCTGCCTTGATCCACTGCTGCGTCTCGGTCCAGAAGGCTTCGACGGGCAGGGCGAAGGTGGTGACGCGATCGACGCGGGCGATGTTGATGCCGACGACCTTGCCTTCGAGCGTGGCGACGGGGCCGCCCATGTCGGTGGGGAGGAGCGGGATGTCGTGCTGGAGGACTTCGGGGAAGTTATCGGTGCGCAGGGAGATGCCGCCGTTGGCGAAGTCTTCGCCCTCCCAGTTTTGCAGCACCTTGGTGCGGCTGGCAAGGCGGACACGGCAGGTTTCTTCCTTGTCTTTGCGCAGGTAGCGGACTTCGACGACTTCGCCGGGTTGGCGCTTGTTGACGATGTCATGCACCTGCCGGAACTGCGCCACGGTTTGGGCGGCGATGGCGAGAATCACATCGTTTTCCTGCAGGCCAGCGACTTCGGCGGGGCTTTCGTTGGCGACACCGATGATGCGGACGCCCTTGTCTCCCTCGGCTGATTTTTCCGCCATGCGGATGCCCAACGCGGCCCCGGTGCCGGGAATGCGGCGGATGCGGGCGCTGACCGTGCCGATGCGCGGCTCCTTGCCCGTGTCGGCGACGCTGCACAGCCATTGCCCCATCGTGAGAACTCGTGCCGCACCGAAAGAAACGGCACGCAGACCGGTAACGCCAATGGCCTGGGCGAGAACGAGATCGAGGCTGGTCTCGCGATGAATCTCGCGCAGATCGGTGATGCGGCCGTCGCCGAACTTGATGCGGGCTTTGCCGAGATCGGGCACTTCGCTGGCCTTGATCAACACATAGCCATCTTCACCGACGATGGTGGCGGCACAGATCGCACGGCCGAGCAGGCTCTCGATGCGCGCGGCGCAAGCAGTGGTGAGCGGTCTGAGCTTTTCGACTGCAGCGAGAGTTTGTTTGCCGTTGGTGCGCTGATCGGGCGGCAGCGTGGGACGTGGGGAGTCCGCTAAAACGAGAAGCGGGCTGAGAAGGAGAAGAAAGGCGGAATGACGAAGCCCAAATGACGAAATCGCAGCCACAGATGGAGTGGCGCGGTGTTCGTTATTCGGATTTGGGGCTTCGTTCGTCATTCGGAATTCGTCATTTTCCCCTCACTGCCCTTCTTCCTGCGGCTTTTGGGCCAGTTTGACAGACACGATGCGCTCTTTGCCGCTGTTGCGGAGTTTCAGCAAAATGGTGTCGCCAGCGGCACGGGCGCGGACGGTGGCGGTGAACTGCGGCTGGTCGGTCATGGCACTGCCATTGAGACCAATGATGACATCACCGGCATGAATGCCGGCTTTTTGCGCAGGTGAGCCGTCAATGACATCCGCCACTTCGAGCTCTGCATCGTCGCTCATGCGGGTGGCGACGCCAAGATAACCGCCGGCACCGATGCCCCAAGTCTTGATGACCTGCGAATTTTGCATCGCCTCCCACGAGCGGAGGAAGGGTGCCATGGAGACGTGGACGTTTTGATCGCGGTTCTCCCAAATTTGACTGTGGATGCCGATGACCTCGCCTTGGAAATTAAACAGCGGGCCGCCAGAGTCACCGCCCATCAGCACGCAGTCGGTGTGCAGGCTGTTGGCGGTTTGTTTGACGATCTTGCCCACGCGCAACACGGGGCCGCGTGCTTTGTCGAAGCCACCGGGATGACCAAGCGCGAAGCACCACTCGCCGGGCTGCGCCTTGATGACTTCACGGCTGAGATTCACGAAGGGCCAAGGCTTGTCGCGCTTCTTGAGCTGAGCGAGTGCGGCATCCGTCGTTTTATCCAAACCGAGCGATTTTGCCGTAGTCATGCTGCCATCTTCCAAAATGATCCGCATGTCCTTGCCGGGGCCGCCGGGGACGTGCGCAGCGGTGAGCAAGAGGCCATCGGGTGAAATGATCACGCCACTGGCCGTGCCGCCGCCGGTTTGAATGGCGACGAGCGCCAGACGCACCTGCGGAAGGAGTTTCTGCACGTCGCCTTGCACCCTCAAAAGAGCAGCGATGTCGGCCTTGGGTTCGGCATTTTTGTCCGAACCGCTGGCCGCGAGAGCTGTCACGGCAATGATTTTCAGCACCACGAGGATCGTGGCGGCTCTGCGAGGCAAAGAGGTGCAGAGTGAGAGCATGCGCGTGGTGGAAACTACGTCCTTCCGCTTCGCAGGTCAAACAGGCATGCGAAGGGGGAATCTGCGGTTGAATACGGTGCCGGGCTGCGCTTCTCTCGGCTCATTCACCCCCAAAACATACTCTTTACATGAACTACGACCTTATTGTCATCGGTGGCGGGCCTGCGGGCTACGTCGGAGCCATCCGCGCAGCGCAACTCGGCAAAAAAGTGGCCTGCGTCGAAAATGACCGCGCCGGAGGCACCTGCCTGAATTGGGGCTGCATTCCGACGAAGGCGCTGCTCAAGAACGCTGAGCTTTACCACACCCTCACGCACCGCGCGGAGGAATTTGGCCTCAAAATCGGCAGCATCGAGTATGACTGGTCCAAAGTCATCGGCCGCAGCCGTGGCGTGAGCGACAAACTCAACAAGGGCATCGAATTCCTCTTCAAGAAGAACAAGATCGATTACCTCCGTGGCACCGCCAGCATCCCCGCCGCAGGCAAGGTCGAAGTGACCGCCGCCGACGGCAAAAAGGAGACCCACGACGCGGCGAACATCCTCATCGCCACTGGCGCGAAGACGCGCGACATGCCCGGTTTCCCCTTCAACGGCAAGACCGTCATCGGCAGCAAAGAAGCCATGATGCTGGAGAAGCAGCCCAAGAGCATCATCGTCATCGGTGCGGGTGCCATCGGCATCGAGTTCGCGTATTTCTTCAACGCTTACGGCACCAAGGTCACCGTCGTCGAGATGCTGCCTGACGTCTTGCCCGTGGAAGACACCGAAGTCAGCAAGACCCTCGAAAAAAGTCTCATCAAGTCCGGCATCCGCATCCTGACCAACACCAAGGTCACCAAGACCAGCGAGGACGGCAAAGGCGTCAAAATCACTGTCGAAGGCGCGGCCAATGAAACGCTCGAAGCCGACGTTTGCCTCGTCGCCATCGGTGTGAAACCCGTGTTGCCCGGCGGCATCGAAATTAAGCTCAGCGATCGCGGTTGGCTGCAAACCGACGACCGCTATCAGACCAGCGTCAAAGGCATCTACGGCGCCGGCGACATCATCGGGCCGCCCTGGCTCGCCCACGTTGCCAGCTACGAAGCCGTGCAGGCCGTCGAAGGCATGTTCACCAAGCACAAGCCCAAGAAAGTCGGCGTCTTCCCCGGCTGCACCTACTGCCACCCGCAAGTCGCCAGCATCGGGCTCACCGAGCGTGCGGCAAAGGAAAAAGGCCTCAAGTTCAAGATCGGCAAGTTCCCCTATGCCGCCAGCGGCAAGGCCCTCGCCGCAGGAGAGCCCGAAGGCTTCGTCAAAATTCTGTACGGCGAACCGCACGGCGAAATCATCGGCGCTCACATCATCGGCAGCGAAAGCACCGAGATGATCGCCGAGATCGGCCTCGCCATGAATCTCGAAGCCACCTGGGACGAAATCGAAGCCACCATCCACGCCCATCCGACGCTCAGCGAAATGGTCAAAGAGGCCACCGAAGTCGCCAAGGGGCATCCGATTCACGTTTGAGGTGACATTCTCGCCGCAAGCGGGCAGCCTTAGGGCTGCCCGTTCCGTTTTCACCATCGTGGCAGCCCCGTCCAAGTTTAAGGTAACTCGCGTCTCCGCCGTAAATGGCGGCTCGTCGGAAGAAAGATGGCGGCGACACCCACGCCCCCGAAGAGGAGGCCGATCCCCAAAACGAGCACACTTGCTGATTGAATTCCCGGTTCAAGGACGGTCACTGAAGGGTCCGAGGTGGAGTAATAAACCGTGACGGAACTGCCTGCGGGATACTTTTCCACAAGTTGAGTTGGGTAGATGCGATTTCCTGTGTTGATGCTTCCAAAGCGTACTCGCTCCGAGGTGGAACTCACGCCGTTGACGGCATAGGAGTAGTTTACTTCGGCGCTGTAAACGACACCTCCGTTTTTTCCAGCTTCAGACTTTACCCTGGAAGACAGAACTCGTCCCTCAACGGTCGGCCAATACGAGCTTGTGACGCCTTTAAAGGCGGACCGGCCTCCATGATACAAAAGGAAAAGCCCCACCGAGATGAACAGGATTGCTGCGAAGGGTTTCATGTCATGCTTGCTCAGGAGTGTGAAATCTGTCGGATAGAGGAGGCAGCAGCGCCCCCTGACCACTCATTTTGCCAAGGCCATCTAGAGACAGCAATGAGTTAGCTCAACCGGAAATCGTGGGTGCTCGTAACCCAAGCAAGGCCAACGGCCTTCCGAAAACGACAGCGGAGACAAGGCATCAAATCGCCTTGGAGCCCTTATTCTATCAGGTTCTCATGCTGTTCCGGGAGTCTCGGTTGACACTTCAACCGAGGATATGCATGACAAACGCATGACAACTCCAGCCCGGTCCTCTCGGGCCAAGGGCAGACCAGTGGCAGTGGTCAAGCAAGGCTCGGCGGCGGTTCCAATCTACCGGGGTAGTTCACGCGGAAGCTCCCGGTTCACCATCGTCTATTACATGAACGGGCGATGCGAACGGCGCACATTCGGCAGTCTGGATGCCGCCAAGGAAGCGGCCCGCATGGTGGCCTTGAATATCCAACGTGGCATGAGCAGCGACAACGACCTGCGCCCCCAGGATCGTGAGAGCCTCCGGGTGGCGCAGACGATGCTTGCGCCTCTTGGCCTGCCGCTGGTCGCTGTGGTGGAAGAGTATCTGCAATGCCGCCGCAAACTTGGCGAGGTTCCACTGCTGATGGCCGTGGATGATTTTACGGTACGTTCGCGCAGTTTTGAGCCTGGTGTGATCGTCCCTCGGGTGGTGGAGGAGTTGCTGCAACTCAAACGCCATGATCGTATCAATGCTCACTACCTCAAGCTGCTGGAGGGCAACCTGCGTCAGTTTGGCCGCTCGTCTCCTACAAGATCAGCAACCTCGTTTATCCCACGCAGGAGCAAGGGCTGGAGGCGCTCGTCAGCCCGCCGCGTTCCGAGCCAAAGCCGAAGCGCTGGAGCTAGGTCATCAAGGCGGACGGTTTGATCGACCCCTGGGGCCACAAGTTCGCCTACCGCAACCCCGGCAAGCACAATGCCGGTGGTTATGATGTGTTATCTTTTGGTCCCGACGGCCTTGAAGGCACGACGGATGACATCGGCAACTGGTAACGCCATGCAACGAACCGCCGCCGGCTTCACGCTGCTGGAGATGATCGTGGTGCTCGCGATTGCGGCGCTGGTCATCGGCATCGGTGCAACCGCCGTGCAACGGCTCACGGAGGATCACGAGCTGTGGAAAACAACGCAGGAGGCGGAGCGGGTGTTCATGCAGGCCATGACACGGACGCTGGCGACCTCGCAATCACAAAGCGTGAGCCTGGAGTCGTTGAACCACGGCGCACGGCTCACCGTGCGGCGTGCAGGCATGACGGAGTTCGTTGCCGCTGCCGGGCAACGTGTGGTGCTGCATCCCGGCGGCTTGTGCGAACCGTTGACACTGCATTGGCAGCAGGGCGATGCGTGGATTCGTGCCACGCTCGATCCACGGACCGGCGCACTCAACGACGTGGAGGAAAACTTATGAAGCCACGCGGGTTCACGCTGCTCAAAACACTGCTGGCGCTGATGGTGTTCAGCATCGCCGTGGTGGCGCTGGTGGAGGCGTTGAATCAGCTCGGCAACACGACGCTGCACCGCCGCCGCGAAGCGACGGTGCAAGAGCACATGCAGCTCGCTGCTCATCGAGCAAACCCGCCTTCCAGACATGCCTTCTGAAGCAAAAGGCGAGGAAGATAATGTGACCTACACCGTGCGGCGTATGCCGCTGGAACTGCGCAACCAAGACGGGCAGCCGCTGCCGGACCTGTTCGAGATCAGCGTCACCGCCACATGGCTTGAAGGCCGCGTGTTGCAGCAGGCCACCGCCGAAACCTGGGTCTATCCACCGCTGTTCCGCCCGCCGGGCACCTGAAGCATGATGAAGGTGTCATTTCAGCATCGCAGGCAGCGCAGCGGCTTCACGCTGCTCGAAGTCGTCATCGTGCTGGCGATTGTCGCGCTGCTGCTCTCGGTGATTTACAGCATCGCCCAGGGTACGCTCACGCTGGCAAACGACATCCGGCGCGCGCAGCACCGCGACAGCCGCCAGCAGGCCTTCACCGGGTTCTGCGAGCACTTGCTGGCCAGCCTTCCCACCACCACCAAGCTCAACCTGCGCACGACGCAGGACGGCGGCCAGTATCTCACCCAGCTCGAACTGGAAGACGTGCCTTCGCCCTTCGATGGCTCGCCCAACTGCCTTGTCGCCTTGTTCACCGAGTCTATGCCCGGCGGCGGCCTGCGTTTGCGACTCTCGTGCCGCAAACTAGCTGACACCACGCAGAGCGTTGACGTGGTGCTGTTCGATGACCTCATGCAATGCGAGTGGCGTGCCTTTGACCGCTCCACCCGTCAGTGGGCCACAGTCTGGAGTCAAGCTGCCGGTGCGGGCACTCATCCGGTGTTGATGGAACTGACGATGACGCAAGCCGGTGAGAGCCGCCGCCTGGTGTTCTGGATCGCCCCCAGTGAGGCCGTCGTGTTGAGCCCACCTAACCCGCCTTCAGGCTAAAAGACGCTGTGCAACAACTTGGTTGCCATGTGGTGTTTGACAGCGTGCGGCACCCGGCAGTTACATGAGCGCTCCATGATCCCCCAAGCCACTCTTCTGCTGCTTCTGACCCTCTGCGCCTGCCAGTCTTCATTGCTGGCAGAGACTGCCATCGACCGGGAGATCGCTGCGACCACGCTGGTGCAGAAAGAGCATCCGGCGCCGGATTTCACCGGCATGACAACGGACGGCAAGAACATCACCCTCTCCACACTCAAAGGCAAAGTAGTGGTGCTCTACTTCTTCTCCACCAAGAGCATGCCGGCCTGTGTCAGTGAGATGAAATACCTGGAAAAAGAAGTCTTTCAGAAATTGCGCGAGCGCGAGAACTTTCAGTTGATCGCCATCGGTCGTGATCACACGCGGGAAGAACTGGTCAAAACAGGTGGCGAAAACAAGCTGACCTTTCCGCTGGTTCCCGATCCAAAGCAGGAAATCTATGCGCGCTACTTCACCAAGTTCACGCCACGTACCGTGGTCGTGCGCAAAGACGGCAGCATCGCTTATCTTGTGAGCGGGCAGCATGAATATGACGGCATCATCAGACTACAGGCCGTGTTGACTCGTGAACTGGCGGTGAAGACGCCCTGAGTCCTCTGCCGCTGACCAGCGGTGACTCAAAGTTACAATATCTTAACAGCAAAGTTATGCCCGGACGCTGCGGGCTTGATAAAAGCAGGGTGCTCCACCGCCTCATTCCGAGCGTCAGGACGCAGCCACGCTTTGCTCATCCATCTTCACTCGAACTCCAGCCGGACACGTCGCTTCGCACGCAGCGACGCGTCTGCGGTGCCCCCTTTGAAGGCGTGTCCAAATCGTAACCCTCTACCAGTGGATTCAGTCCGTCATGCTGACTACTGCTCGGCCGCCGGTCACTGGCGATGAGGCCTCTGCTTCACGGAGAAATCACTCACTTCAACCGACAACACACATCACATCACACCATGCTAATCCAAACCAAACACATCCTCACCACGCTCGTCGTGGCCGGGATCTCCATGGCGGCCCTTCCAGCGAAGGCTGCCACGACATACACTGCGGGGGACCTGCTCGTTGGCTTCCGTGCCACCGCTGGCAGTGCTTCCACGGCGACCACGACCACCCTCGTGTTCAACCTGGGCAGCGCCACCACCATTCGTGACGCCAACTCCGCGAGTCTCGCGCTGGGAAACATTGGTGCTGAACTCACCGCCGTGTTCGGCAGTGACTGGGCGACCAATGCAGACCTCACCTGGGCTGCGGCCGGCATACGCTCTGCCACCGCCCCTAACCTGGACTTTAGTGTGGTGAACAACGATCCTACCCAGGCGCTTTACCTGTCCCGTGCGAACACTTCTGGCACGGCTGGCGTTTATGGCTCAGGAACTCTGAACATCACCGGTGGCGGGACTGGCATGACCAATACTTCCATTGACGCTTTGGGTTTTGCGACCTCGTTCAAAGACTACACTGGCACCACCACGCAAAGCGGTCTGGCGGCAGCCATTCCCTACACCGTCAACAACACCTTCGAAGACTACACCAGTGCCGGCTCCGATTTCCGCTCTGGCCAGAACCTCGACGTTGCCGTCAACACTGCGGGCGGTCGCATCCTGGATCTTTACCGCATTCTGGGCACCAACACGGGTGCCAACCCAACCCAGCCAACGGTACGCAACGGTGTCTGGCAGGGAACGCTCTCCCTGGGCACCGACGGCGCGATCAATTTCGACCCCGTTGCCGCCGCTGTTCCCGAGCCTAGCCGCGCTCTTCTCGCTGCGGGTGGTCTGGCCGCACTGGCCTTCCGCCGTCGCCGTCGTCAAGCCTGATTCCATCTTACCATCCATCCAAATCTTCCATCCTACTTTTCAATGAAATCCAAACTTCTTCTCGCTTCCTTCTTCGCACTCGCCGTAGCGCCCATGGCCTCGGCAGATGTCGAACTCCGCATCACTGGTGCCACGGCTTTCCGCGCTGCGGTACACAATGGTCTCAAGACCGGCTTCTTCAGCAGCGACTTCCAATTCGCCCACAGCAATGCCTCCGGCGCTTTTAGCGGTGCCGGTAAATCCGTCTGGAAAGGTCCGGTCACCGGCCAGGGCACGGTGACCGTGCGCTGCACCTGGAGCGGTTCCATCACCGGCATTCACGCCGTGGCCGTGGCCCCCACCGGCAGCACCGCCGACACCACCATCCCCAACGTTGATTTCCTGACGGATGCCAACCTGACGACGGCTGCCGTTCCCACTGGCGGGGAAGCTTTCAGCAAGTCCGCCGTGGCTTCTCAGACCGCCCACATGGCCTTCTCGGACGCCTATCAGGGCTCCACGATTTATTCCTCCCCCACGCTCACCGATGAAGTCTGCGGCATCATCCCGTTCATCTGGGTCGTCAATGACACCAGCGCCACCGGAGCCAACACTCTGGCACGCTATGGCTTTGACAACGTTACCGCCCAGTTCGCCCGTGCCCTCATGGCACAGGGCACGCAGCCCAAGTCCTTGCTGACTGGCAACGCTGCGGACACACGCACGATCTATGGCGTGGGCCGTGATGTTGGCTCCGGCACACGTGTGGTGCTGCTGGCTGAAACGAAGTACGGCGTCTTCACCTCGCTTACCCAGTTCCAGGGTGCCGGTGCTGCTGACGCCGTCACATCGCTGCGCGTGTGGCCGACCGGCACCTATCCTAACTCGACCGGCAATGATCCACTCCCCGGCAACGGCGGTTATACCAGTGGCGGCACTATCGCCACCCTGTTTGCCAACAAGTCAGACGCTTCCTTCTCCCTCCTGGCTGCAAATGGCAGCAGCCTTGGCACAGCTCCTAACGGTCACCTGATCGCCTGGGTCGGCACTTCTGACGCAGCCACGGCGGTTGCAGGTGGCGGCGCCTACCTGAAATATGAAGGTGCCAGTTACACGGGTGCTGCCGACGATGACAAAATCAAAAACGGACAGTACACCGCCTGGTCCAATGAGCACATTTTCTACAGTTCCTTGACGACGACGGCTGGTTCCAGCCAGACTGAAGTCAAGGATCTGCTCAAAGCATCGATTGAAACCAACATGGGCTCGGCTGGCATTCCTTATTCCCTCATGAACGTCTTCCGTGGCGAAGAGGGCGGCACCGTTGGACCCTGATCGCAGGTGATGAATCTTTCCTGATTTGATCTCACGCTGGTGCTGGCAGAATCTGCCAGCACCAGTTTTTTGTGCTTCACAATGCCATGAAACACGCTCCCGCCATCCTGCTTTCATCCGTCACGCTGAATGTGCTGTTGCTCGGCGGTTTGGTCATGATCTGGAGCGGCCGCAGTAATCCGACCAGTGTGCCCCATGCACAGAACAGTGTGCCAGTGACGCAGGCCGCGACCGCCAAGGCACCTGCGCCCCTCCAACCCGCAAAGGCCGCCCCGTTCCGCTGGCAGCAGCTTGATGCGCCCGACTTTCCTGCTTTCGTCAAAAATCTGCGGGCCATTGGCTGCCCGGAAGCCACCCTGCATGACATCATCCAAGGTGAGCTGCGTGAAATCTATGATCAAAAACGCCAGGAGGTAGCCGCCAGCACCAGCGGCTCTCTGCGGGAGGCTGAAACACTGAAATTAACCTCCGAGCATGACCGGCTGCTGGCGAGTCTCACCGCTCCGGCAACTCCGCCCGCCACAGCCTCTCAATTATCATCTGCGACGGCGACAAGTTCTTCCGCCCACACCACTACATCAGCTCAGGGCGGCAACGCCAATGCTGCTTCTCCCACAGCAGCTCAAACATCCGGCAGCACAGCGAACACCCCGGCCGCCAGCATTCCGGTGGCCTTCACCTATGGCACCAATGCCGGCGCCGCGCTGGCGCAGGAAGGAAACCAGGTCTTGTTGAACGCACCGGCAGCCAATCCTCAGCTCCCGCCCTCCGCCGCGACGGCGCTGCAGCAGTTGCAAAGTGATTTTGTCAATGCCTTGGGCGACTCCGTGCAGAGCCCGGAGAGTCCTGTCTATCAGCAGCGCTGGAATGCAGAGTTGCTCCGCAGTAATGAACGCTTTTCATCCCTGTTTGGCGGCGATGTTTTCGTTCGTGCTCAAATTCAGGCGGCACGCGCGGGTGTTGCCGCCCAATAAGCTGTCTTTGCCGCACTGCGCATGATGCGCAGGCGCGATGACTTCATGTCGAAATCGTCACCTAATTTTAGCGGGCGCGTCATCTGGGTCGAATTTTGGGCCAATGATGTGACGCATTCGTAACCGTGGTTGTCTTGAGAGATGGGGCACAAGAAAGCAAGTGCGGGTGCATTCAGAACGCGCACCCATGTTTCTTCGGAACAGCCAGCACATCAGCAAAACCAGCCCAATGAGCGGTTCATGGAGCAGTCCATGCATCGGTTCTCAATGGCTGTGTGCTGTGCTGTGCTGGCTGGGATTTTGCCATCCTGCCACCTTCTGTGGTGCCGCCCCGGCGGCGGCTGCCAGTGCAACTGCGGCGCAGCCTGCGACCGCCGCATCACAACTCGGCAACCTCTACATCCGCGAGTACCGCGTGCGCGGCAACAAGCTCCTCAAACCGATCGAGATCGAGACGGCCGTGTATCCCTTCATGGGGCCGGGCAGATCGGAGCAGGATGTGGAGCAGGCGCGACTGGCGCTGGAGAAAATCTACAAGTCGAAGGGTTATCAAAGTGTGTACGTGCAGGTGCCGCAGCAGACGGGCAAGCGTGGCATCATCTTCATGGAAGTGACCGAAGCACCGGTGGGCCGGCTGCGGGTGAAGGGCGCGAACTATTTCCTGCCCAGCAAGATCAAGGAGCAGGCGCCGTCGATGGCCGAAGGCACGGTGCCTAACTTCAACGAGATCACCAAGAACATCATCGCCCTGAACCGCTGGCGTGAACGCAAGATCACGCCGGAACTGCGCGCGGGCGTGGTGCCCGGCACGGTGGACATTGATTTGAACGTCGAGGACAAGCTGCCGCTGCATGGGAGCTGGGAGCTGAACAACCAGCACAACGCCAACACCGTGCCGTACCGGCTCAACGGTTCCATCAGCTACAGCAACCTGTGGCAGATGGGCCACACGCTGGGCCTGAGTTTCCAGGTGGCGCCGGAAAAACCCTCCGACGGCACGGTCTATTCCGCCTTTTACATGGCCCCGGTGCAAAGCGTGGAAAACCTGAGCGTGATGCTCACCGGCACGGTGCAGGACAGCAACATTTCGACGCTGGGCGGCGGTGCGGTGATCGGCAAAGGCCAGATCGTCGGCCTGCGCTTCATGAAAACACTGCCAGCGGAGCAGGGCTACTTCCATTCGCTGAGTTTCGGCATGGACTACAAGAATTTCATCCAGGATGTGACCGCTGGCGGCACGGTGATCTCGTCGCCGATCCAGTATTACCCATTCACCGCGGCCTACACGGCCAGTCATGTCGCCGACAACAGCTACACCGAGTTCAACGCCTCGCTGGTCTTCCATTTGGGCGGCATGGGCGGCTCACGCAGTGAGTTCGCGGCACGACGCTTCAGCGCGAAGGACAACTTTTTCTATCTTCGCGGCGACTTTAGCCACACGCACGATCTGCCGGGCGGCTTTCAGCTCTACACTCATGCGCAAGGCCAGGCGGCGCCCCAGTCGCTCATCAACACCGAGCAGATCTCCGCTGGCGGCCTGAACACGGTGCGCGGCTATCTCATTGCCACGCAGTTGGGAGATTCCGGCATTATCGGCTCGCTGGAGTTCCGCAGTCCGTCCTTCATCGGCTCCGCCAAGGAGAAGGAAAACGAGTGGCGTGTCTATGGCTTCGTCGAAGGCGGCAAGCTCTACGTCAACAACACCCTGCCGGGTGAGGAGCGCAGCCACGATCTCGCCAGCGTCGGCTTCGGCAGCCGGTTCCGCTACCTGAACCACTTTACCGGTTCGCTCGACATGGGTGTGCCGCTGGTCACGCAGCCCAATGCCATCGCCCATGATCTGTATCTCACCTTCCGGGTGGGAATGGATTTCTAACCTCAAATTTTGCCTCAACGCCCTACCCCGCCACATGATCAAGTCTCTGCTCAAGCTCCTCCCGCTCCTGCTGCTCGCTGGCACCGCCTTCGCTGCTGAATCCAATTGGTGGAATCCAGCGTGGACCATCCGCAAGAAGATCGACATCGACACCAGCGGCAAGGGTCTCGCCATCGCCGAACCCATCGGCACCACCGCCGTGCTGGTGCGGCTGCATGACGGCGTGTTCAGCTTCATGTCTTCCAAAGAAGACGGCAGCGATCTGCGTTTCGTCGCCGATGACCACAAGACGATACTCAAGCATCACGTCGAAAAATGGGATTCACTACTTAATGAGGCCTATGTGTGGGTGCAGGTGCCGGATTTGAAACCTGCCGCCGGCACCGCCATCTGGCTCTACTATGGCAACACCACCGAGGCCGTGTCCGTTGATCCGGCCAAGGAAACGTATGAGGCGAACACCACGCTGGTCTATCACTTCGCCGATGCGGCAAAGGCTGGCACCGATTCCTCCACCACGGGTGCGAATGCCGAAGGCACGCCGCCGCCAGCCGCAGGTTCGCTTGTCGCCGGTGGTCTGCGCGTGTTTGGACAAACCGCCATCAAAGTGCCAGCCAATCCCGCGCTCGAATGGGCGCCCGGCGGCCCGATGACGCTGTCCGTCTGGATCAAACCCAGCGCCTTGCAGCCAAACGCGGTGATCTTTAGCCGGCGTGAAGGCGCGAACGCTTTCCTGCTCCTGCTCGACAACGGTGTGCCGTTGGTGGAACTCAACAAACAGCGCAGCACCGCTGGTGCGCCGCTTGCTCCCGGAGCATGGCATCATGTGGCCGCCGTGGCCGATGCTGGTAACATCACCGTCTATCTCGATGGTAAGTCTTACGGTGCGCTGTCCGTCGCCATGCCCGCGCTCAAAGGTCCGGCGGAAATCGACAAAGACACCTCGCCCCTCGCCGCAGGACTGGCCGGCTTTACGGGTGAAATGGACGAACTGCAGATCGCCAAGACCGCACGGTCGGCGGGATTCATCCGTTTCGCTGCGGTAAACCAGGGCACCAGCGCGGATGCCGCCAAGCTGCTCGTCGTCGGCGCGGATGTGGCCTCGGATCACCAGGAGGAGAGCGAGATCATGAAACATGTCTCGCTCATCACCGACATCTCCAAAGACCTCACGATTGACGGTTGGATCGTTATTTTCCTCTGCGCCGTCCTCGCCATCGTCGGCTGGATCATCGCCATCGGAAAAATTGGCTATCTCAACACCATCGAGAAAGCGTCGAAGGAGTTCATGAAGCGCTGGGAGAAGATTTCCTCCGATCTCACCGCCATCGACACCGAAGATGCCGACAGCATCAAAAACATTGGCGGTGCCGTGGTGAGTTCCAAGACACAGAAGCTCATGCGCCAGTCGCCGCTCTATCAGCTCTACCACCTTGGGTCGGATGAAATCAGCAGCCGCATGAAATCGTTCCGGCAGGTGACCTTCAACCCCGGCGAGAAAAAAGAAGCCAAGGTCATGGGGCTTTCGGGCCGCTCGATCCAGGCCATCAAGGCCGCCTTGCACGGCGGCATGGTGCGCGAGGTGCAGAAGCTAAACGGCAAGCTCGTCTTCCTCACCATCGGCATCGCCGGCGGTCCCTATCTCGGCCTGCTCGGCACCGTCATCGGCGTCATGATCACCTTCGCCGTCATCGCCAAATCCGGCGAGGTCGAGGTGAACTCCATCGCTCCCGGTATTGCCGGTGCCTTGCTCGCCACCGTGGCCGGTCTCGCCGTCGCCATTCCGGCGCTGTTTATCTACAGCTACCTCAGCGCCCGCATCAAGGATGTGATCACCAACATGGAGACCTTCATCGACGAGTTCATCGCGAAGATGGCCGAGCACTACAAGGAATAACCGCACCACCATGCAGGCCGACAACAAAAGCTACGACGACATCAACGTCACCCCGATGGTGGACCTCTACCTCGTGCTGCTGCTCATCTTCATCATCATGACGACGGCGGGCGTGCAGGGCGTGAAGGTCAATTTGCCACGCGGCGGCCCGGCGTCTTCAAAGCCGCTCGAAGGTCCGAAGATGCAGGCCATCACCGTCAACACCGAGGGCAAAATCTTCCTCAACACCCTGCCCGTCACGCTCGATGAGCTATCCAGCAAACTGGAGTCGATCAAATCCAGCACACCTGAATTCCCCGTCGTCATCCGTGGTGACAGCGCCTCGCAGTACCAAGGCATCATGGACGTGCTCAACGTCTGCGGCCGCCTCGGCATCACCCAGATCGGCCTGGCCACCCAGGCCCGCAAATAACGCATTCATATGAAAACCACCGACATCGAAGACGAAGACGAGCCCGGCTTTTTCAAGCGCAACCTCGTCATGCTCATCATCGGCGGCCTAGCACTGGCCGGCGGTGGCTATGCGTTCACGAACTACAAGCCCGGCAAGTCCACGCCGAAAAAGAAACTCGACATGGTGATGGTCATGCCGGTGCTCCCACCGCCGCCGCCACCTCCTCCGCCGCCCCCGCCAAAGGAAGAACCGCCTCCAGAAGAAAAAGAGGAAGAAATGATCGAACAAGCACCGGAAGAAATCGCTGAAAAGCCTGACGACAAACCGGCTGACAAACCCGCCGATGAACCGCTCGGCACCGCCATTGGTGGTGGTGATGGCAGTGGTGGCCTTGGATTAGGCAGTGGCGGCGGTGGCGGTGGCATGATTGGCGGCGGGGGCGGCAAAGGCGGCAGCAAATGGGGCTGGTACGCAGGTACGATCCAAACCCGCATCGCCGAGGCGCTGCGCAATCATCCGCTCACCCGCCGCGCCGGATTTTCCAACGTCGTCAAAGTCTGGGCCGACGCCACCGGCCGCATCACGCGCGTGCGCCTGTCCAGCAGCACGGGCGACAAGGCCGTGGACAACGCCATCGAAAACGAAGTGCTCAACGGCCTCGTGCTGAGCGAACCGCCGCCGGATGACATGCCCATGCCCATCAATCTCCGTCTCAGCGCCCGCAAATCGAACTGAAGAAGCCAAACGCTCCGCGAAAAATTCCTCATGCTTAACAACTCTCAAGTCTGGCGCCGCAAGTTTGCCTGTTTCACCGCCTCTCTCGTTGCTGCGGTGCAGCCCGCGCTCGTGCTGGCGCAGGAACCACCGCTGCCAACCCAACTGCTGGCCGAGAATGCGGCCCCTGCGGCTCCCGCACCTGCCCAAAACACCCCGGCAGCCCCCGCAACCACCCCCATCTCCCCTGACCCGGCGGCGGCAGCAGCGGTGCTGCCAGATCCCAACGCTCCGGCCCCTCAGCCCATCCTGGCCGGGCCCTCGCAAAATGTGACGCTGAACCTGATCAACCGTCTCGTACAAAAAGGCGTGCTCACCCAGGCAGAAGCCGGCGATTTGATCAAGGGTGCCGAGGAGGACGCCGCCTTCGCCAAAGCACAAGCCCAGGCCTTGGCTGAAACCCAGGCCGCTGTCATGTCGCAGAATGCGCAGCCGGCGGTCGAACCCGACAGCGACGAAGTCCGCGTCACCTACATCCCTGAAGCCGTCAAAGCGCAGATTCGCGACCAGTTGCGCGCCGAAGTCCTCGGGCAGGCGCGTGCAGAAAACTGGGCCGCACCGCACCAGTATCAGGAATGGCCCTCGCGCATCAAGCTCTTCGGCGACATCCGCATGCGCCATGACAATTTCATGTTTCCAACGGGCAATGACAACATCACTGGCGCGTTCCCCAACTTCAATTCCCTCAACACCGGCGCGCCCTTCGATTTCCGCAACACCAACGGCACGCTCCCCCCGCAGCTCAATGTTGATCAAGATCGCGAGCGCACGCGGCTGCGCATGCGCCTGGGCTTTGACATTGATCTGGAAGACGGCTTCACCGCCGGCATTCGCATGGCCACGGGCGCCAACAACGCGCCGGTTTCCACCAACCAGACCCTGGGCAGCACCGGCAGCAGCAACTCCGCGCAGGGCGGCGGTTTTTCCAAATACGAACTCTGGCTGGATCGTGCATTCATCAAATACGAAGCCGCGCTGAACCCCATGGCAAACCTGACCGTCTTGCTCGGGCGCTTTGACAATCCCTTCGTCACGAACAGTCAGATCATGTGGGATGAGGATGTGGGACTGGACGGCATCGCCTTCAAAATAAACACCCCATGGCAGCCCGGATTGAAAACATTCCTCACTGCGGGTGCCTTCCCGGTGTTCACCAGCTATTTCAACTACGCCCCCAACAACACCGCTAAGTACGAGAGCTATAACAAGTATCTGCTGGCCGCGCAGTTCGGTGTCGAGTTCAAGCTCGCCGAAGACATCGAAGCGAAAATGACCTTCGCCTACTACGACTGGAAGAATCTAGAAGGGCAGTTTTCCAGTCCCTTCGTGCCAGCCTCAGCACAAGATGCTGGCGACACGGACAACAGCAGGCCCGCTTTTGCGCAGAAGGGCAACACCTACCGGCCCATCCGCAACATCACCCCGACTCCGGGCGCTGCTCCGGCCGGAAACCTCAACGGCACCATCAATCAGTTTCAATACTTCGGTCTCGCCACCAAGTTCCGACAGATTTATTGGACCGGCCGGGTCGATTTCAATCACTGGGAGCCGCTGCAAGTCTCCCTGGTGGGCGAGTTCATCAAGAATCTCGGTCTGGACAAGCGTGCCATGGGCAATCTGGCTGCGGCGAATGCGGTGGTGAACAATCGCGCCGGCGGCACGGGTGCCTGGGAAGGCGGTGACACCGCCTGGTACATGGGCGTGAACCTCGGCAAGGCGATCCCAGCTTTTGACAAGCGCGGCGACTGGGCGCTGGGCATCGGCTTCCGCCATGTCGAGTCTGATGCCGTGATCGACGGTTTCACCGACTCCGTCTTCGGCGGCGGCGGCACGAACATGGAAGGCTACACGCTCAACGCCGCCATGGCGCTATCCAAACGCACCTGGTTCCGCATGGCCTACATGACCGCCAACCAGATCGCCGGCCCCTCGCTCCAGACGGATGTCTTCCTCGTTGACTTCACCGCCAAATTTTAACCATGAAACTTACCACCGCTCTATTCCTCCTCGTTGGTGCCGCCACACTGCCTGCGGCAGAAGAAGTTGATCCCGCCATGGCCGTCCTCAAGCGCATGCGTGAGCAGTTGCGCACCGTCATGATCCAGCAGCAAAAAACCGAGGCGGATCGTGCCACGCTGCAGGCCGCCAACGTCGAGCTGGAGGCCAAGGTCAAAACTCAGGAGGCCAGCTTCAAAAAACTCGCCAAGGACAGCAACGAGCAAAAAGATGCCGATACCAAGACCATCGCTGAGCTGAAGGCAAAAGTTCTCGAACAGGAGCGCGAGCAGGCACGTCTGGCGGAAGCCCTGGCCAAATGGAAGCAGGGCCATCAGGAGATGACTGAAACCGCCAAAAAGATCGAAGCCCAGCGGGCCGAACTCGCCGCCAGGGTCATCCTGCTCGATCGCAAGGTCGCCGATCAGCAGCGCAAGAACGACGAGCTGTTCAAGGTCGGCAGCGAAGTGCTTTCCAAGTACGAAGGCTTCGGACTCGGCACCGCCATCGCTGCCCGCGAACCCTTCACCCGCAACATGCGCGTGAAGTTGGAAACGCTCGTGCAGGACTACGGTGACAAGCTCGTGGACAGCAAAATCCAGCCTGACGACACACCCAAAACTAAAACCGTGACGAAAGACGATCCGGCCAAAGTTCAGCGGCCCGTGACGCAGTCCAGCACACCAGCACGCTGAAATGAACTCCTTCTCTGCCAGCCTGCCTGCCCTCCTGCTGCTATCCTGCGGCCTCACCGGACTCATGCTGCAGGCGGAGGATGCCAACAAGGTGATTGGCAGCATCGGTGATCTTGAAATTCGCGAAAACGAGGTGCTGGCTTCGCTGGGCAATCTGGGCGCCGTGGACAAGGAGGCGCTCATGCGTGATCCGGCCACGCTCAACAAACTCGTGCGCTCCATGCTCGTGCAACGCGTGGTGTTGCAGCAGGCGTTGGAGAAAAAATGGGATGAGGAGCCTTCCGTGCAGCCGCTACTCAAAAGCACGCGTGAAGCCGCGCTCGCCGACAGTTACTTGAAGTCCATCTGCAAGCCGCCGGAGAGCTACCCGGACGAAACTGAACTACGGGCCGCCTATGAGGCCGGTCGTGCTGCTTTGACGGTGCCGCGCTCCTACCGGCTCGCACAGATTTACATCGCCGACCCGGATGGTGCGGACAAACAGGCAAAAACGCGGCTGGAGAGCGTGCGGAAGCGACTGCAAGCCGCCGACGCCGACTTCGGCCAGATCGCACGCGAAGTCAGCGAGGAAAAGGAGAGCGCATCGCGCAACGGTGAGATCGGCTGGCTGAACGAGCAGCAGATCCAGCCCGAAATCATGGCGCAACTGCCCAAGCTCAAGATGAACGTCGTCTCCGAGCCCGTGCGGCTCAAGGATGGCTGGCACATTCTCAAAGTGCTGGACGCCCGCGAACCGTTCACACCGATCTTCGATCAAGTGCGCGTGCAACTGGCCCAGCGACTGCGTGCGGAGAAAACCCGCGCGAACATGCAGGCTTACGTGTCGGAAACGTTGCAAAAGCACCCTGTGGCTATCAACGAGGTCGCGCTGTCTAAACTGCTCCTTGGCACGTCATCCCCGAACGCGGCCACGAACCCCTGATTGCTCTCCATGAAGTCTTTTGCACGCCCTGCCAAATCCCGTCGGCTCTCCCCCGCCCATGTGCTGCTGGTGCATGTCCTGGTGGTGCTCACCGGACTGATGCCCACGCCGCTCGTCGCGGACATGTTAAGCTCAAACCTCGGTCAGGCGGCGGCCGGAGGCGGCACGCCGGCAGACACGGCAGCAGCCAACGCCAACGCAGTCAACACCGCCGCCGCCACGGCCGATGCACGCAACCATGCGCAGGACATGCTGACCCGCAACACGCTGGCCCTGCAGGCCGTGACGGCGATGCAGGATGCAGCACGCGCCGCCGCTGCCGCAGTGAACAACCTGGGCGCGAACCCGAACTTTGCCGGAACCTTGCCCAACGTGCCCAACGGCCTCACCACCGGCGGACTCGAGATCATCGGCGCGCCCGTAGGAGCCACCGCTCCAATAGATAATAATCCCAGCCACATCGGTCCCACCACCGTCACCGTGACACAGACGCAGCAGCAGGCCATGTTGGAGTGGAAGACCTTCAACATCGGCAAGGAAACCACGCTGAGGTTTGATCAAAGCGCCGGCGGTGCCGATGTGGGAACGTGGATCGCCTTCAACCGCATCACCGATCCCACGGGCAATCCCACACAGATTCTCGGTTCCATCGAAGCGCAGGGCCAGGTGTATGTGATCAATCAAAACGGCATCATCTTTGGCGGTACCAGCCAGGTGAACACCCATGCGCTGGTGGCTTCCGCCCTGCCGATTAATGAGAACCTGATCGCCCGCGGCCTGCTGAACAACCCGGACTCTCAATTTCTCTTTTCCGCCAACGCCCAGCCCTCCGGCAGCAAGGGTCCGACACCTGCCTACACGTCACCCGCGCTGCCCAACACCACCGGCAATCGCATTGGCAATGTCACCGTCCAGGCCGGTGCCAGGATCACCGCGCCAACCTCCTCGGCCAACGTGGGCGGACGTGTGGCCCTGATCGGTCCGAATGTCACCAATGAAGGCACCATCAGCACCCCCGACGGCCAGACCATTCTCGCTGCCGGCATGCAGGTGGGGTTTGACGCCCACAGCTCCGATGATCCTTCATTGCGCGGTCTGGATGTGTATGTCGGCGATGTGGGTGCCTATGGCGGCACAGCAACGAATGCAGGATTGATCCAATCAGCTCGTGGCAGTGTGGTGATCACCGGCAAAAACGTGAATCAAGATGGTTTCATCAACAGCACCACCTCCGTGGCATTGAACGGACGTATTGACCTGCTGGCAAATTACAACGCGATTCCCAATACCAACTACAACGCCGCCAATGCAGCGTTTGGCGCGCCGTTCCTGTATCCTTCCAACACCTCCACCGGCACTGTGCGCACCAAGGAGGGATCCGTGATGCAGATTCTGCCGGAGTGGTCCAGCAGCAGCAAGATCAATGGCACGGAACTCGCCTTGAAATCCGCGGTCAACATCCAGGGGCTGGGAATCTATTTTGGGGAAGACTCTGTGATACTGGCCCCGAATGCAAATGTGGCCATCAGCGCGGGCATCTGGGATTTGGTGGCCGGGAATCCCGCCGTGCAGAATTTTGTGCAATCTTCGGGCCAGGTGTATCTGGATCATGGGGCGGTGATTGACGTGGCTGGTTCGACCGGGATCGATGCCGCCATATCTGAATACATTTTCACCGTGTCTTTGCGCGGTGCTGAGCTGGCGGACTCAGCCCTCCAACGCAATGGCAGCCTGCGTGGCGCCACCATCACCGTCGATCTGCGCAAACAAGGAGTCCGCAGCGACGGCACCGCCTGGGTGGGAACACCGCTGGCAAACCTCACCGGCTATCTGGGGGTCATCGAACGTACCGTGGGGCAGCTCACCACCGCAGGTGGCACCGTCTCTCTCACCGCCGGAGATTCGGTGGTGATACAGAATGGAGCGTCTGTGAACGTGTCGGGCGGCTATCAGGACTTTGCCGGCGGCAATGTGGTCACCACCCGTTTGGTGGATGATGGCAACTTGATCGACATTGCCAACGCTGATCCAAATGTGGTGTACGACGGCATCTATACCGCTGCCACCACCGTCACCGACTCGCGCTGGGGAACATCCACCACGACCACGGGCCTGTTTGCCACCAACAGCCGTTTTGAAGCAGCCCACAGCTACGGTGCCAGTGGCGGCAGCCTCGCCATCAGTGCGGCATCCATGGCGCTCGACGGCTCGCTCAAGGGTAATGTCGCCATCGGGCAGCAACAACTCGATGCAGCACCGCATGGTGGCAGTCTTTCGCTCAAATTTCAGGCACAGCAGTTGATCCACGCACCCCTGGTGCTGCCATTCTATTCACCCGTTCCGCCAGACGTTGTATTTCTCAATGGCGGCGGCACACAGGCGGCGGTGGGTGCGTTTCCAGGCAATGGCACCCTTGCCACCCTGTCCCAGGATCGTCGTGACAACGTCATTCTTTCGCCTGATCTGCTCACCACGCAGGGCTTCAGTTCACTGCTCGTGGACAACAGTGACGGGGATATTCTGGTGCCAGCCGGTGTTGAACTAACTGCTGCGGCCGCTGGTTCGATCAAGCTTTATGGGGCCAATGTGAACATCCAGGGCACGCTGTCCACTCCGGGCGGAAGCCTTGATTTGACTGCCTACAACATCTCTCCCTACACCACCGCCATTCTGGATGCGCAGAATGATCAGGCGGTTCATCCAACCGCCAATCCGGCACGCGGCATGTTGACGCTTGGTTCCACGGCAGTGCTCAGCACAGCGGGAATCGTGATTGATGAGCGAACTGGGGCACTCACAGGCCAGACAATCCCTCATTACGTTGCCAGCACCAAGGCGAGCGGTGCCATTGATTATCACAGCACCACCCAAGGTGGCATCATCAACCTTCAAAGCTATTCGGCAAATCTGGCCCCAGGAAGCCTGGTGGATGTTTCAGGCGGTCTGGTATGGAGCAAAGGCATCAGCTCTGGGGATGCCGGTGCCATTCTGATTCACACTGGCAATGACCCATTGATCGGCTCTGTTCTTGGCGGACAACTGACCCTGGGAGCCACTTTGAAAGGTCTCTCAGGCGCTGAGGGTGGATCGCTTGCGGTACAAGCATCGCTCATTCAAGTGGGAGGAACGGCAGCCTATGCAAACACCTTGTTGCTCCAGCCGGAATTTTTTAGCACGGGCGGCTTCAACCAGTTTACGCTCACAGGACTGGGGGCGGACATCACTCCTCCTGCTGGTGCAGAAACCTTTGCACCAGGTGTGGTGATCGCCCCGGGCACTGTCATCAGGCCGGTAGTCAGCAGTCTTTTGGCAAACATCAGCTCTCAGGGTGGCTCTGCCATTTTACTCAGTTCCATCATCAACCCCGAGGGCTATCGTAATGCTGTTCAACTCAGTTTTAATGCCCCAGGAGTCTTTAACTTCGTGGACACCCTGCTTGAACTGAGAGGTCGGATAGATGTGGGTTTGGGCAGTCGCATTGAAACGGACGCCCTGGGCAAGGTCACGCTGAGCGGTCAAACAATCGCGCTGCTCGGAGAGATCAATGCTCCTGGAGGAACTGTGACGATCAGCGGCTCCAGGCACTATCCTCAAAACACCATTGCCAATGAAAGCCATGCGACAGTGCATCTGGGCGGCACCAGCCGCATTTCCACGGCGGGAAAAACCGTTCTGCTGGCGGATGCCTTTGGCCGGCGGGTTGGTTCCGTTTACGCCGGCGGGTCCATCTATGTGGAGGGCAACATCATTGCCGAGATTGGCGCCACGCTGGATGTGTCCGGCACAAGCAGTATTTTGGACCTGCTGCCGCAGGAGGCGGGACAAGAAGTGGCTGTTTTGAGTTCGGTTTCTCAACTGGTTCAGGCGGCTGTCTCCGTCCCCACGCGCATCGACAGCAATGGTGGTTTCCTGTCTCTCAAAGGCGGTGATTTTGTGTTCAGTCAGGCGACGCTGCATGGCCAGGCCGGGGGCTCAACCGCTCAAGGCGGCACGCTCGCCGTCTCATCAGGACGTTTCGTGCCGAATGGCACGGGAACCGATGACAAGGACATCACACTCAAGGTGGCGCAGGACATCACCGCCTTTGCGCCGCAAACATTCTCATCAGGACAGGATGTGATTGGCAGTTCGCTCACGGGAGGTCTCATCGGCATCGGCTATTTCGGGGTCAATTCATTTCAAAATGCCGGCTTTGATGCCTTGCAGCTCGGCGGCAACGTCGAGTTCATCGGTCTTGTCAACCTTACGGCCAGCGGCTACGCCAAGATCGCCGATGGCGGCGTCATTGCGGCCAATGACCTGGTGCGCATCACGGCTCCCTATGTGACGTTGGGAAAGGCGCTCGCCAAACCACTGCGAGATGAAGAACTGCTCAATCCGTTTTTCGTACGCTCCGGGGTTGGCGATTTCGCCAGCGTGTTCAGTCCCACCTCTGGCACGGGCCGGCTTGAAGTGACGGCCGATCTGATCGAGACGGGATTTCTTTCGCTGCAAAACATCGGCCAGGCCAGTCTGACCGCCCGTCAGGATCTGCGTGGCAACGGCTATCTGGACATCGCCGGTAATTTGACCATCACCGCAGGCCAGGTCTATCCCGTCACCGCCTCCAACTTCACCATCACGGCCTACAATGGCGGTGCTGTGACGATCATCTCTTCGGGTGAGACACCGGAGTTCCCGTTGTCTGGCGGCGGCAGACTGAACATCTTCGCCACCACCATCACGCAGGGCGGAACCCTGCGCGCGCCCATGGGAACAATCCGGCTGGGCTGGGACGGCACCGGCACGGCTCCCGTCGGCCTCGTGACCAATGCGAACGTGCCGGTGACTCAGCAAATCACGCTGGCAAGTGGCGGCATCACGTCCGTGTCTGCGATCGACCCGCAGACAGGTGCTGGAGTGCTGATTCCTTATGGCATCGTCAAAGACGGCACCAACTGGATTGACCCCACCGGCTTCGACATCACCAGCAGCGGCGTGCCGGACAAAACCATCCGCCTGTCGGCGCTCAATGTCGCCACCCAGACTGGTTCCACTCTCGACATCCGCGGCGGCGGCGAGCTGTATGGCTACCGCTGGGTGGAAGGCAACGGCGGTACTCAGGACATCCTCGCTTCGAGCGAAAAATTCGCGATCATCCCTGGATTCTCATCTGCCATCGCACCTTATGCGCCATTCGCCACGACGGGCCTGTATGCCAGCAACCTCGGCGGAGATCACGGTTATGCCAATGACAGCCTGAAGGTCGGTGATCGAATCTACCTCAAGGACAGCACGCTGGTAGCAGGCGAAACTTATACCCTGCTGCCCGCACGTTATGCGCTGCTGCCTGGAGCATTGCTGATCACGCCAAGCTCGGGAACTCCGACCGATTCACTCGTGAAGCCCGGCGGTGCAGTGCTGACCAGTGGCTACCGTTTCAACAGCCTGAATCCTGCGGCATCGATCTCCATTTACCAGCAGTTCGAAATCGCACCACAGAACGTCGTCAAGGTTCGTGCCGAGTACACTGACTACTCGGCGGCGGATTTCATCCCGGCCGCCCAGCGGAATCTAAGCCTGCCAGTTTCCCGCACCCCGCTGGATGCCGGCTATGCCCTCATCAGTGCGACGCAGAGCATGCAACTGACCGGCAACGTGACTGCCGCAGGGCTGCAAGCAGGCCGTGGTGGCCGCGTGGACATCAGCAGCCCCTTGGAAATTGTGATTGCCGCTCCAGGGGCGCCCGCACAGCCCAACAAACTGGTCTTGAACTCCACGCTGCTCAGCGGCTGGAATGCGGAAAGCCTGCTTATCGGAGGCGAACGCATCACTGGCACAAGCAATACCACCGTGACCGTGCGTACGGACAAACTGACGGTGGATAATGTCGGCGCACCCCTGACCGGCACAGAAATCATCCTGGCGGCAAAGCAGGCCGTAACACTGGCCGCCGGTGCCGTGATCACGCAGACCGGCATACAGACTGCGGCTGATGCGCTCGTCATCAATGGCAACGGCTCCTTGGTGCGCGTCAGTGGCGTGGTTGCCGCGCAAACTTCGCGCACAGGAGTGACCGTCTCTGCCCTGCCGCAACTGAATGTGGCCGCCGGGGCGCAGATTAGTGGTGCCAGCATCACCCTGGACTCCAGCAATAGCACGGCGCTGGACAACAGCACCAGCCTCACCGGCATGGCCATCAATCTAAACAGCGGTCGCATCTCGCTGCTGCTCACCAATCCCGGCACTTTGCAGACTACGGGCAGTCTCGTGCTCGGCGGCACCGCGCTGGCGAGCCTGCAAACCACGGCGGCATTGTCACTGCTGAGCTACACCTCCATCGACCTCTATGGCACCGGCACCTTCTCCAACACGGGAACGCTGGCGCTGCATGCAGGCGTAATTCGCGGCTTCAATAATGGCGGTGGCACCGTCAACCTCACAGCACAGTCCATCCTCATCGACAACAGCGCCAGCGGCACGGCGGGAGTTGCGGGCACGATGTCCGGCACGCTCAATGTGACCGCCGCCACGATCACCCTCGGCCAAAACAACCTGCTGGTGCATCAGTTCGCCACGGTGGCGCTGAATGCTGCCAGTGGCATCTCGATGCAGGGCTCCGGTTCGTTTGCAGCGCAGGGAGATATCAACGCCGTCACGCCCTTCGTCACCGCTGGCAGCAGCGCGACTCAAAGCCTCATCGCGGGAGGCTCGCTGAATCTGACGAAGCCGTCTGGGACTCAGCCAATTCCCGCAGGCCTCGGACTCGGCGCCCAGATTGCCTTTGAGGGCGGCAGCATCACCGCCAGCACCGACGTCCTGCTGCCCAGCGGCCAGATTTCCATGCGTGCGCGCACTGGTGCGCTTAGCATTGGCGGCAGACTTGATGTCGGCGGCACGGCCAAAAGCTTCTTCGATCAGGTCCGCTACACCGACGCCGGACAGGTCACCCTGACGTCTGACAACGGCAACGTGACTCTTGATACATCAGGCACGATCAACGTTGCCGCCGCCGCAGCGGGTGGCAATGCAGGCAACTTCATTGTTAACGCCGGGGCGGGTCTGCTGACACTTGACGGCTCCTTGCTCGGACAAGGCGGCATGGGTGGCACCAACGCCTCCGCCAAGATCGACATCGGCAGCCTCGCCTCATTCAACACGTTGAATGCCAAACTCAACGCCGGCTCGTTCACCCAGGAACGCAACCTCCGTCTCCGCAGCGGCAGTGTGACCATTGACAGCACCATCTATGCGCATCGCTTCTTCCTCGGCGTGGATCAGGGTTCGATCACGATCAACGGCACTGCCAATCCCGCGCTGCCAACCATCGACGCTTCCGGCTCAACCGGCGGGCGCATCGACCTGATCGCCAATGGCGATGTCATACTGAACTCGGGGGCTTGGCTTACGGTTAAGGGAACCGATTTTGACTCCGCAGGCAAAGGCGGAGAAATCAACCTCGAGTCCGGCGCTCAACGCAATGGCAGTGTTGGAGCGGGCATCGTGATGATTCAAACCGGCTCTGTCCTGGATCTGCCCGTCACGAACAACGATAAAGTGACTGTTGGCGGCGTCACCACCACGATTGCTGGATCGAGCGCCTATCAGGGCAAATTCACCGGAAAGCTGCATATCCGCGCCCCACAGACGACAGCAATTAATAACTACATCCAGGTCAGCCCGATCAATGGCACGATCATCAATCCTTCCAGCATCGTGATCGAGGGTTACAAACTTTATGACTTCAACCAGTCCAATGTGGTCATTCAAGGCGGTGCCTCGACTCTGCCCAATCTTACCGGAGTGACCCTCAAGACTGAGGCTGCGAGCGGCCAGAATTTAAAAAGTGACGCCACCAGCTTCATGGCAAACTACTCGGCGATGTTGAGTCGTCTGGTGGGTGGCAATGCGGGCATCCAAGCACTGGAAAGCCAGGGGCCGGGCGTGGTTGTCATCGCACCAGGCATCGAGATCAGCAACCGCGGCGGCAACATCACCCTCGGCATCGCCAACGTCGGTTCCGGGCAAGGCTCGGGTGCGGCTTATGACTGGGATCTGGCTGGTTTTCGGTTTGGGCCGAAAAATGCCGCCGGAGTATTGACGATGCGCGCCTCCGGCAATCTCGAATTCTACAATACCTTGAGCGATGGTTTTAATGCCGCCGCTGCGACCTCCACCAATGCGCTCGAAAAACAGTGGACGGCACCGCTGATGTCCATGCAGTCCACCCTGCCCGTAAACGCACAGTCATGGTCCTACCGTCTGGCATCAGGCTCGGATATTGGTGCGGCAAGCTTCCGTGAGGTGCTGCCAGCCACCAGTGCAATCGTTACCAGTGGAAAAGGCTCGCTGCTGCTGGGCAAAGACGCCGGTCAGGCCCGCACATCAGGCACAACCTCCGGAGCCAACGCTCTAACCGCCACGGCCATCCGTGCCAGCACCGCTACAAACGCCACCACCCAGTCCAACCGGTTTCAGGTCATCCGCACCGGCTCCGGCGACATCGAGGTTTTTTCTGCGCGTGATGTGCAACTGCTCAACCAGTTCGCCACGATCTACACCGCTGGTGTGAAGGTGCCGGAATCAACGAAAGTGGTGTCATCTGGTGATTTCGTCATGCCAGATGTCGATCGCGTGGCCAATTCGACTCCAGACCAACTGACGCCGCTTGGCATTGTTCAGCAGCTCTATCCAGCCCAATACAGCATGGCAGGTGGCAATGTTTCCATCGCGGCTCAATCCAACATCATCCACCTGACCAAAAGCAGCGGAACAGACATCGCTGACTCTTCGCGTGAACTGCCCAACAACTGGTTGATGCGTCGTGGCTATGTCAACCCTGCCACCGGTCAATATGGCGATGTCATTCTTTTCCAAAGCGTGACGCGCCAGGTCAATGACCCTGCCGCTTCGACAACTTGGTGGGTCAATTTCAGCAACTTCTTTGATGGAGTCGGCGCGTTAGGTGGTGGCAATGTTCTTCTCCAAGCCGGACAAAACGTCGAAAATGTCAGCGCCCATGCACCCACCAACGCACGGGCTGCCAGAGGCGTCCCGGATGCATCCCGTTTCTTGGAGCTTGGCGGCGGCGATGTCACGGTACGGGCGGGCGGCAGCATCAGCGGCGGCATTTACTATGTGGAGCGTGGCGCAGGGACATTGACTGCGGGTACGATCACCACCAATTCAACGCGGTCCCCTAGCCTTGGTCTGCTGAGCGGCTCGTCCGTGGCCGTGCTTGATGATCCAAGCAGTTGGCTGCCCACCACGCTTTTTGCCGGCAAGAGCAGCTTCAATGTCAAGGCACGGGGTGATCTGCTGCTAGGCCCGGTGGCCAACACGTTCTTGCTGCCGCAGGGGGTCAACAACAGGCACTGGTACAAAACCTATTTCAGCACTTTCAGCGCCAGCAGTGCTGTTTCCGCATCATCTCTTGGCGGCACTGTCACTCTGCGTACGGCAGCCACCGCAGTGGACGGCAGTTCCTCTCAGCCAATCCTTTCCGTATGGATGATCAAAGAGCTTCTTTTCAATGGCTCCTCAGCGGCCAACATCCATCCATGGTTGCGACTGGCGGAATCTGACATCACCCCTTTCAGCACTTACGCTTCGTTATTGCCAGCATCAGTCGCACTCACCTCATTCTCAGGCGATCTGAACTTCGTCGGCAACGCCAACCTCGCCCCCTCTGCACAAGGTTCGCTGGAGCTTCTGGCGGTCGGCAGCATTCTGGGACTGCAAAAGACCGGAGCCTCCAGCCTCATCCTCTCAGGCTCCAAAAACAACGTCTGGGCCTCCTCCACCATCAATGTCTCTGATGCTAGTCCGCAATCTGTTCCTGGAGTCTATTCACCGTACGCCTATTACGACTTTTTAAACCGCAGCCAAAACAACAACTTGGTCAGGAGCACGAACTCGACCTTCCTCAATCAGAAGAACACGACATTTGCCGAGACTGGCTCAACCACCGGCACGTTCAGCCTCGTTCAAGCCAAACAAAATCTGCACGCGGCAGGCCTGCTTCACGCCAATGATATCAAGCCAGTGCGGATCTACGCAGGCAGTGGAGACCTGTCTGGGATTACACTCTACTCTGCCAAGTCTGCCACCATCCTGGCAGGACGTGACATCACCGATGTGGGTCTTTACATTCAGAATGTCCGCGAAAGCGATGTGAGCATTGTCTCCAGTGGCCGCGACATCGTCGCTTATAATGCCAACTCCCTCCTGCGCTCGCAGGCCGCCTCGACAGGCAATCTTCCTGGTATTGGCGAAGCCCCTAAATCCGGTGACATCCAAATCAATGGCCCAGGCAGTCTGGAGGTGCTCGCCGGACGGAACCTCAACCTCGGCACCGGCTCCAATAACTCGGACGGCACTGGCGTCGGCATCACCAGCATTGGCAACGGCCGCAATCCTTATCTGCCTTTCGCCGGAGCTGATGTTTTGGTGGCGGCAGGCATGGGCAAGGCCTCCACCGGTCTCAGTGGCAGCAATGCCGACTTTGCCAGTTTCATCACCCAGTTCGCCACCAGCCCCGCCGGTGATCGTTATCTGACGGAGCTTGCTGACATCCTCGGCGTGCCCTCGGTGAATCTGAACGACCCGCTGCTCACCCAAGAACAGCAGAAACAGCTAGCCCTGGCCGTGTACTATCTCGTGCTGCGTGACGCCGGACGTGATCACAATGATCCTGACAGTCCGAACGCCGGCACTTACACCGAAGGCTACGCCGCCATCGCCAGTTTGTTCCCCACCACCAGCGCCGGCAGCATCGAAACCCAGGCGCGCGACATCCGCACCAAGAGCGGCGGTGACATCAGCATTTTGGCTCCCGCTGGCGGCCTTCAACTCGCCGCCACGCTCATTGGCGACACTTTGGCACCTCCCGGCATCATCACCGAGGCAGGCGGCAATGTTTCCATCTTCACCAAGAACGACGTGGACATCGGCATTGCCCGTATCTTCACCCTGCGTGGCGGTGACATCATGATCTGGTCGTCTGAAGGCGACATCGCCGCCGGTTCCTCCTCCAAAACGGTGCAGTCCGCACCGCCCACCCGTGTGTTGATCGACCCGCAAAGCGCCGACATCGCCACCGACCTTGCCGGTCTTGCCACCGGTGGTGGCATCGGCGTTCTCGCGACTGTGGCAGGCGTTCGTCCAGGAAATGTGGACCTCATCGCGCCCATCGGTGCCGTGGATGCTGGTGATGCTGGCATTCGTGCCACCGGGAACCTGAACATCGCCGCGTCGATTGTGTTGAACTCGGCCAACATCTCCGTCGGCGGTACCAGCGCAGGTACGCCGGCCGCGCCCTCGGTCGCCTCGCCAAGCCTTGGTGGTCTAGCAAGCGCCGCCTCCAGCGCCGGAGCGGCTTCCACCTCCGCTGCCAGCCAGCCTGGCCAGAACCCGACGCAGCAGCCCACCACCCAGGAGCTGCCCTCGATCATCGACGTGCAAGTCATCGGCTATGGTGGTGGCGACGGCAGCAGTGATGAACGCAAACGGGACCAGCCCGGCGAATAACCCCAACCAACGACAGCCATGGCCTTTGAGTTCAACACCGAATCGCAGCAGGAAATTCCTGACATGGCACCGCCGAAAGAGCGGATCAGCCGGTTCCACATCCTTGTCCTGCTCGCCTTTGGCATGCTCGTGACCATCCTGCTCTCCTGGGGATCGATTTCAGCCGCCGTTCGAACGGCGCTCGCACGGCGCAATGCCAAGGAAGCACGCGAAGCGATTGCCACCCAGGACTGGAACCGCGCCTATCAGTCGCTCGCCCTCGCACGTCAGCGAGCCCCTGAAGACATCGAAGTCATCCGCGCGATGGTGGCGTTTTACCAGGCCACCGGCTCTGATCCCTCCGGGCTCGCGCAGCAGCTTCGCTTGCTGGCTGCACAACAGCCGCTGACCGAGGAGGAGGATCTGCTGCTCGGACGTTCGCTCATTGCCAGTGGAAAGACGACCGAAGCTCGTGGGGTGTATGAAAAAATGCCCCTCGGCAACAGCACGCATAAACCAGGGCTGGAATTGCTCTCCAGCATCTTGACAGCGGAAGGACACACCAAGGAAGCGGCAGAGATCACACGACGCGCCTCGTCTCAAACCACGGACTCTCCCGAAACCCATCTCGAGGCGGCTTTGGAAGACCTCAAAAGCACCTTCGTCGAAGTGCGCCAACACGCCCGCAAACAGCTTTGGCAGCTCGCCGATCTTAACACCAAAGTTGCCTTGGAAGCCATTGCCATACTGGCTTCGGACCCTGCGGTAACTCTCGCCGAAGCCAAACGCCTGCTGGATCAGGTCGGCCGCCATCCGCTGGAAAATTTGCCAGCACGTCTCGGCGTTATTTCAGCCCTCATGCGTTTGCAGCCGGATCGGCGGACTCAGATCGTCACGGAGGAAATTGCACGCTTTCAAACCCGCAACGAAGGGGGGCTTGAGGAGCTGGCCTACTGGTTGATGACCGAGAAACAGAACGAAGAGATCTTCAAGCTCATCCCCAGACAGCTCGCCATGAATTCGCGTGAGCTGTATCCCATTCTCATGCAGGCGCTCGCACAGGCAAAACGCTGGGAGGAGCTCAAGGAACTGCTGATGACTCCCCGACCGCCAGTGTCAAAAAGCCTGGTAAACCTCGCCCTGGCGGAAGTGCAGAGCCAGCTTCAACCCGATCTGCGAGAAACGCGTCTGCTGCTTCAGGGCACTCTTGAATCAGCCAGGCTCGAAAGCAGCGACGCCACGCTTCATACGGTGGCCTCACTGGCTGAAAAACTCAATCTCACCGACATCGCAATCATTGCCTACAAGGATGCCGGCGACAAGGCTGCTGCCGCAGGAAAACTGGAAGATGCCGTGCAGCATCTGCAAAAAGCCGTTGCCATGGCGCTCCTGGCCAAAGACAGCACCATGCTGCTGGCAGTTTCCCGCAAGCTGCATGAAATGCGCCCCAGCAGCGCTGTTTTTTCCGACCGACTCATTTATCTGCGCCTCATTCTCGGCGTGGAGATGGAAACCATCGATTTGTCGAAGCTGGGGGATTTCAGCGGCCAGCAAGCTGCATTCACGATCACCTTGGAGCGCATCCCACCGCAGTTGTTGCTCGCACTTGCTGCCTACCGTCTTGGCGACGCGGAGGCCGTGGCAAAACATCTTGCCGACCTCAAGGATGCTGCGGGTCTTCCAGCAGGACAGCGTGCCGTTGCTGCCGGACTTCTCTCTCTCGCCGGAAGGCAGGACCGCGCCTACCAGATCGCCGAAAAAGTTCCCGATACGCTACTTCTGAACGAAGAACGGGCCTTTTTGCAGCGCGCGCGCTGATTTTTAGCCGGGCAGCGGCACGCGCATGGTGAACACGGTGCGGATGCCCGGACGGCTCTCCAATTCAATGCTGCCGCCGTGCGCTTCGACGGCATGCCTGACGATGCAAAGCCCAAGGCCGGTGCCCTTGATCTCCTGCGAGTGATCTTTGGCGCAGCGATAGAAGCGCTTGAACACAAACGGCACGTCCTCCGCGCTGATGCCAACACCGTCATCCTCCACGTTGAAGATGCATTCGTTGCGCGTCCAGTGGCCGCTGATCTTCAGCCGCAGGCCGGTGCGTGGGTTTTCCTTCAGCGCGTTCTCGATGAGGTTGGTGAAAATTTGATCCCAGTAAAAGCGGTCACCATGCAGCAGACCGCCGTCCTCGGGAAAATCCAGCGTGACGACCGGCTGGCGTGACTCCACCAGCGGCATGAGATGCTCCAGCACATCTTCCACGCAGCCGCGGACCAGGAAGGGGTCGAGCTTCAACTGGGTGGTATCGCCTTCCAGGCGGGATATGGTGAGCATGTCGTCGATGATGCGCATCATGCGCCGGCTGTGCTTGTCCATCACCTCCAGGCAGCGCTGCAAGGAGGCGGGGTTTTTGAGCATGCCGCTGCGCAGTGTTTCGATGTAGCCGTGAATGAGGGACAGCGGCGTGCGCAGTTCATGACCGGCGTTGGTGACGAAGTCCTTGCGGATCTGCTCGGTCATCATGCGTCCGGTCGCATCCTCCACCATCACCCACACTCCATGTCTGCCATCCTCTTTCCAGGGTGATGCCGATGCATGATAAAACCGCTCACCATGCAGCTCCGCACCAGCAGGGGCCGGAAACACCAAATCGGTCTCGACGCGGCAGTGCCGCTGCGCCGCGTCAGCCACCAGTTTCGCGATGAACTCCAGTCCGCCTAGTTCAGGGAGCCTTTCCCCCACGATCACCTGGAACGGCAGAAACAGCACGCTCATCGCCAGATTGGCATGAGTGATGATGTCGTCCTCATCCACGACGAGGACGCCCTGCGGTGTCTCGTCCAGCAGAGCGGCAAAAACATGGCACTCGTCCAGCATGCACAGCGGCGGTGACAAGTTCAGCCGTGAACCATTGTTGCTCTCGCGCGGTGACCTGACCGGTTCCTCTAATGCAGCCAAAGTCATGCCTTCACCTTCTCATTGACCTGACTTTGGAAAAAATACCCCTGGCGGCGCAGCGTGCCGACATGTGCGCCATGTGTGCCCAGTTTGTCACGCAGACGTTTGATATGCGTGTCCAATGTGCGCGATTGCGTGTCATCCGCGTAGCCCCAGACGGCATTGAGCAGCTCACCACGCGAATGAATCACGTCCGGGTTCGCCATAAGCGTAGTGATGAGTTTCAGCTCCGTGATGGTCAGCTCAATCTGCTGACCCTTGATCGAGAGAGACATGTTCTTGCGGTCGAGCAGGAAGTCACCTATGCGCTGCTCTGCCAGCATCACTACCTTTTGCGAACGGCGCAGCACCGCACCGATGCGCAGCATCAGCTCACGCGGGCTGAATGGCTTCGTCAGATAGTCATCCGCGCCGCTCTCCAGCCCCGCGATACGATCATTCGTCTGCGAGCGTGCGGTGAGCATGATCACTGGAATGTGGCGTGTCCGTGAATCTGAACGTAACCGGCGATGCACCTGCACGCCGTCAATGCCCGGCAGCATGATGTCGAGCACGATCAGATCTGGCGACGATTTGACCGCCTCCGGCAGCACGGCCAGACCGTTGCCCACGGACACCACCTCGTGGCCTTCGCGTTGCAAGTGAAGGCTTACAAGGTCCACAATGTCCTTTTCGTCATCGACTACCAGGATTCTGCTCATGATTCGGGAGAAGCCGATTGTGACGGCATAACACCATGACTGCCAAAGACTCCCATGTTACGATCTCGTCGCACAACAGCGGGTTATGGCGCTGTGTGACGATTTCGTTGCTCATGAACTGCAACAAAACCCGCTAGGCTCCGCCGTGCCAGACCCTCTTCATCTCATTGACGCTATCGGCCCGTTTTTTCGCGGCCTGCAACGCCGCACCATCAACTGGTCGAAGATTCCCTTCGATCATCTCCAGCTTCACGAACCGAAACGCACGCCGCAATGGACGCAGATACGCGCTGATCTCGTCACCTTTGCCAAAAAGGTCAAAGACATCGGCTTCAACGCCGTCTCGCTCGATGATGTCACGCATCTGGCCGACCACGCGTGGTATGAGCCGGAAATCCGCGCCAAGATCGCCGCCTATCGTGAGGAATTCACCCGCTGTTTTGAGATCCTGCAACAGCACGGCCTCGCCATCTATCTCACGATGGATTTCTTCTCGTCCACACCGGCGCTTCGTGCTCGTGGCGTGCAGCCCGATGTCTTTGTGCGCGATCTGCTGGACGGTTTCCTCGCCGAGTTCCCGCAGGTTGCCGGAGTCATCATCCGCATCGGTGAATCCGACGGGCGTGATGTGAAGGATGATTTCCACAGTGAACTGCTCATCAAACAGCCGGCACAGGCAAATGCCTTTCTCAAACTGCTGCTGCCCGTCTTTGAGAATCACCGTCGCAAGCTGGTCTTCCGCACCTGGACCGTCGGCGCATACTCCATCGGCGATCTGATGTGGCATCGCGACACGTTCACCAAAGTGCTCGACGGCCTGACGAGCGAAGCGCTGATCGTCTCGATGAAATTCGGCGAGAGCGATTTCTTCCGCTACCTGCCGCTCAACCGGAATTTTTTTCGCACCAAGGTCGCCAAGATCATCGAACTTCAAACACGCCGCGAGTATGAAGGCTGCGGCGAGTATCCGTCCTTCGTCGGCTGGGAATATGAGCGCTATGCCCAGGAACTGCGGCACGCGGAAAACGTGGTGGGCTGCATGGTGTGGTGCCAGACCGGCGGCTGGGTGCCGTTTCGTCGTCTGGCATTCATCGACGGCAGCGCCGTGTGGACGGAGCTGAACACCTTCGTCACGCTGCGATTGTTTAAGGATCGAGCGCACGTCGAGGATGCCGTGCGCGAATTTGCCCAACGAATTCTGTGCCCCGATGACCGTGCGCTTCTGGAACTGCTCCGCCTGTCTGATGAAGTCATTCGTGAGTTGCTCTATGTCGAAGACTTTGCCCGGCAGAAGCTGTTTTTCAGACGCGTGCGCATCCCACCGCTGCTCCAGGTGTACTGGCACAACATCTTCATCAGCCACAGCGTGCGCCGGGTGCTGCGCTTCTTCGTACAAGACCCCGAAGGCTGCCTGCGGGCCGCAACACGCTCGTTGGAGCGCATCACACAGATGAAGGCTCTTGCAGCGCAGGCAGGCATGCCGGTCGCAGACATCGACTTCATGCACGACACCTTCCAGCTCCTCGCGCTGGCTCGTGAGTATTGCTTTGGCAGCGATGATGAAACTCTGATCGAGCGCATTCGTGCCGCCAAGAAAGCTTACAAAACCAAGTATCCAAAAAGCGGCCCGCGCTATCGCTACCGTGTGAAGCTGGACTTCAAACCACTGCTGCTGCAGCCTCGTTATCTCGCCTGGGGTATCAAACTGCTATTCCGCCGCCAGCGCGGCTATCGCATCGTGGACCGCCTCATCACCCTGCATCTGCTCTCGATGATCTACCGCGTGATCGCAAAGCGCCGTCCGCGCTGGATTCCCGAATTCGCCCGCGACAGTGCCATGGGAGTGGATGCGGTATTTCGCTGAACAAGAGCAGCGGTCACATACTTGTCACCCGATCCTGTTTGAAGCGAGTGCCGCTGCACTCAAGCAATGCGCATGTTCAACACCCAGCAAGACGATCTTTACCGCTTCCTCT
>JAYVIO010000117.1:0-5271 GCA_043770175.1 Verrucomicrobiales bacterium
GTCGGCCCGATGCGCAAATACTGCATCGGCGCAGCTTTGCTCGATTTGAACGACCCCACCAAGGTCATCGGCCGCCTGCGTGAACCGCTGCTCTGCCCCGAAGGCAACGAACGCGAAGGCTACGTCCCCAACGTCGTCTATAGCTGCGGCTCCCTGCTCCATGGCCGCGAATTGATCCTCCCGTATGCCATGAGCGACAAAGCATCGGCAATTGCGAGCATGTCGGTGGATGAGTTGCTCGCGGCATTGCTAGCGAGCGGGAGTTGATCGGCTTTCCTGCATCGCTCGATACAACCACACCTTCGCATAGGTCCAGTCACGCTTCGCGGTGGGGGCGGAGATGTTGAGCACCTCGGCGGCTTCTTCAATCGAGAGACCGACGAAGTAGCGCAGCTTCACGAGTTCGGCTTTGCGTGAGTCGTGAACCGCGAGCGCATCCAGCGCCTCATGCACAGCCAGGAGTTCGTCGTGTTTTTCAATCGGCGCGGCGATCTCGATGTCAGTGGCGTCGATGTGCTCGACATTGGCGCCGTGTTTGACGGAAAGCTTGCGCCGCGCACGCTCGATGAGGATGCGCCGCATCGCCTCCGCCGCAGCTGCGAAAAAGTGCGCACGGTTTTCAAACGGCTGATCGCCAAGACGCATCCACGCTTCATGAACGAGCGCCGTTGGTTGCAGTGTGTGCCCCGGTTGCTCACGCGCCATCTTCGCGCGGGCAAGCTGGCGCAGCTCCGCATAGACCTGCTCAAGCAGTTCGTCTCCGGCGCGGGCATCTCCGTGCTGGATGGCATCAAGGAGCCGGGTGGCGTCGCTCATGGCTTCTTCGCCGGTGATTCGAGTTCCATCTTCTTGCGCGCTTCCTGCTGCCATTTTTGGATCAGTTCGTCGCGCTTTTGCCCACGCAGGATCTGGGTGATCCTCTCTTGGGCTTTCTCCAGGGGTGGGATACCCCCTTCCTTGCGGTCGTCCACCTGGAGAATCCAGAGGAACGTCTCGTCCTCATGGATCACCGGTGTTCCGGGTTTCGCGTTGAAAACGACTTTGTCGAGGTCTGCCCGCATGGTGCCGCGCTCGACTGTCCCGCGGTCGCCGCCGTCCTCGGCATAGGCATCCTTCGAATGCTCTTTGGCCAGGTCCGCGAAGGGCGCTCCGCCCTCGATCTTCGCGCGCAAGGCCTCCACCTTCTGCCGCTGCGCTTCCCGCGCTTCCTTCGCCTCTTCACGAGGGATGGTGATCATGTGGAGACGCACCGAAGTCTCACGAAGTGCCTCCTGATGCTCCGCGTAGTAACGGGCGGTGGCGTCGGTTGGGATCGGGCTTTTGTTTATTTCATCGGCAATTTGGACAATGGCTTGCTGAAGACCGGTCTGCAGTTCCGAATCCGGTCCCAGTCCTGCCCGGCGCAGGAACTCTGCATGCTCTGAGGCGACCCTTCCGCAATCGTCAAGGCGGTCCGCCTGCCGGTAGGCAATCATCAGTTCCTTAAGCGCAAGCCCTGTGAGCGGGTGTTGTGGGCCGAGCACCTTGCGACAGGGGGGCACCAGTTTCTCCAGAAGCTTGAGCGCCTCCTCGCGGCGGCCGGCCACGGCGTAGGAAAGGGCCAGGTTGCGCATTGCCATGAGAGTGTCGGGGTGCTCCGGGCCGTTCACCTTCCGGCGAAGCGGAAGCCCTTCCTCTGCCAGCTTCATGGCCTCTTCGTGGCGGCCGGTGGCTGTGTAGGAAAGGGCCAGATTGTTCATCGCCGTGAGGGTCTCGGGTTGTTCCGGGCCGCTCAATTTGCGGCGGAGCATCAGAAGTTCCTCGAGTGACTTTTGCATCTCGGGGAGTTTGAGCATCTCGTCATCGCCTCCGACTAGCTTGTAATTGACCAGACCGGTCATCGCCAGAAGCGTGTCGGGGTGCTCCGGACCGAGCACCTTGCGGCGGAGCGTAAGCAGCTCTTGTCCCAGCTTTATGGCCTCATCATGTCGGCCATTGTTGCTGTAGGAAAGCGCCAAGTTGCCCATCGCTTTGTGAGTGTCGGGGTGCTCCTGTCCGTTCACCTTCAGACTCAAGGGCAGCACCTCCTCCAACATTTTGAGCGCCTCGTCCTTGCGGCCGGTGTCGGAGTAGGAACGGGCCAGGTTCTGCATCGCCCAGAGCGTCTCGGGGTGCTCCGGGCCGAGCCCCTTGCGGCGGAGCGCCAGGACCTCCTCCTGCAGCTTGAGCGCCTCCTCGTTGCGCCCAGCGTCGGAGTAGGAAAGCGCCAGGTCGTGCATCGCCGTGAGCGTGTCGGCGTGATCAGGGCCGTTCAGCTTGCGGCGGAGCGCACGCGCTTCCTCTCCCAGCTTTATGGCCTCCTCGTGGCGTCGGGCGCCGGAGTAGTAACCCGCCAGGTTGTTCATGGCCATGAGCGCGTCGGGGTGCTCCGAGCCTCTCACCTTGCGGAACATCCTCAGCACTTCCTCTTGCAGCTTGAGCGCCTCGTCCTTGCGTCCGGCTTTAGAATATACACTCGCCAGATTGGCCATCGCCATGAGCGTGTCGGGATGCTCAGGGCCGAGCTTGTCTCGACTGAGTTGTAAAACTTCCTCCTGCATCTTCAGCGCGTCTTCGTGGCGACCCGCTACCGCGTAGGAACTCGCCAGATTGGTCATCGCCAGAAGCGTGTCTGGGTGCTCCGGACCGAGCACCTTCCGACTCAAGGGCAGCACCTCCTCCCGCATCTTGAGCGCCTCATCCTTGCGGCCGACTTCGAAGTAGGAAATCGCCAGATTGTTCATCGCCAGGAGCATCTCGGGGTGCTCCGGGTCGAGCAGTTTGCGGCGCAGTGCCAGCACTTCCTCCCACATCTTGAGCGCCTCGTCGCGGCGGCCGGCACGGAAATAGAAAGCTGCCAGATTGCTCGTCGCGGCCAGCGTGTCGTTATGCTCCGGGCCGAGGTTCTTCTTGCTGAACGCCAGCACTTCCTCCTGCATCTTGAGCGCCTCGTCGCGGCGTCCGGCGTCGGAATAAAACCCCGCCAGGTTGCCCATAGCAGCGAGCGTGTCTGGATGTTCCGGTCCAAGCAGCTTGCGTTGCAGTGCCAGCACTTCCTCTTGCAGCTTGAGCGCCTCCTCTCGCCGACCGACAGCGTGGTAGCAAGCCGCCAAGCTCTGCTTCGTTGTGATGGTATTAGGGTGCTCTGGCCCCACTGTGGTGAGCTCGAAGTTTCGCACGTTCTCCATCAGCGGAATGGCCTGCGGGTTGAGGCCGAGGGCGTGGTAAGTCCCGGCGAGGGTGTATTGAAGCTGCGCCCGGCGCTCGGGCTGGGTGGAGAGGTCAGATTCAAGTCTCTTTGCGGCTTTATCGAGAGTCTCTGCCACCGTGATGGTTCGCCCGTCGCGCGTCGGGTCTGGGCTTTGGAATACTTCGGTGAGGAACGTCGAGATGGCTTTCGCGTTCCGCAACGCCACATCCTTCGCGTCGCGCTCGGCCGTCGCACGTATCGCCTGCCAGGTGCTTACGGCAGTCGCGGCGATCAGCACCACGGCGATGAGCGCCGCCACCCGCAGCGCGGCTTTGTTCCGCCGCATGAATTTCCGCACCTGGTAGCCTGCGCTCGGCGGGGTGGCGGTGACCGGCTCATCGGAAAGGAAGCGCACGATGTCCTGCGCGAAGGCGTTGGCCGTCTCGTAGCGCCGCGTGCGGTCCTTCTCGATGGCCTTCATCACGATCCAGTCGAGGTCCGGCTCCACCAGGCGGCTGAGCTTCTCCGGCGCGATCTGCCGCGCCTTCGCCAGCGTGCTGCGCTCCTCCACCGTCACCGTGCTGAGCCGCAACGAAGGCTTGGGCGGCTCCACCTCGCGGATGATGCGCCGCATTTCCTCGTAACCGGCGGAGAACAGCGACTTGCCATCGAAGGGCGGTTTGCCCACGAGCAGCTCGTAAAGCAGGATGCCCAGCGCGTAGATGTCGCTGCGCGTGTCCACATCCAGCCCGCTGAGGCTGGCCTGCTCCGGGCTCATGTAAACGGGCGTGCCGATGAACTGCTCGAAGCGCGTGAAGATCGTCTTGTCGGTGAGCTTGCCCTGCGTGGCCTTGGCGATGCCGAAGTCGATGACCTTCACCACCGGCTTGTCGCCGTGCAGGGTGACCATGACGTTGGAGGGCTTGATGTCCCGGTGGATGATGCCCTTCTGGTGGGCGTGGTTGATCGCTGAGCAGACGTCGCCAAAAAGCGCGAGCCTCTCGCGCGTGCCAAGCTGGGCCTCATCGCAATACTTCGTGATGGGCAGGCCCTTCACGAGTTCCATGACGAAGAACGGCCGCCCCTTGTCCGTCGCGCCCGCATCGAGCACCTTGGCGATGTTCGGGTGGTCCATCATCGCCAGCGCCTGCCGCTCCTGCTCGAAGCGGGCGATCACCTCGCGGGTGTCCATGCCAAGCTTGATGATTTTGAGCGCCACCCTGCGCGTGACTGGCTCCATCTGTTCCGCCATCCACACCGTGCCGAACCCGCCCTCGCCGATCTCCTGCAGCAGCTTGTAGCGCCCGATGTGCTCGCCCTCGCGCTCGGTCGCTGCAGCCGGCCCCGTGCCGGAGGCGTATTTGATCGTGGCTTCGAGATCGCTGTCCGAGATGCCCTTCGCCGCAGGCTCTGCGAGGAAGCCCGACGGCATGGCCTCATGCGCGGCGAGCAACCCGCGCACTTCCGTCAGCAATGCGGCATCCTCGCCGCAGGCTGTGACGAGGAAGGCGTCGCGCTCCTCCGGCGCATGATCCAGTGCGGCAATCAGGATGCCCTCTGCGCTGTTGGAAGGCGGTGGAGTCGTCATGGGAGTGTTCATTTCACCCGCTCATGCGAGATTAGGCGAGCAAAAGGATCAGCGAATTTCACCACGGCATCATTTAGGCCAAAAAAGAGCGGCCATTGCTGGCCGCCCTCGTGGTCTTGGGGGTTGTGATTGTTCGCTCGCGCTTAGTAGCGGTAGTGATCGCTCTTGTAAGGGCCTTCGACGGGCACGCCGATGTAGTCGGCCTGCTCCTGGGTGAGCTTGGTGAGCTTCACGCCGATTTTGGCGAGATGGAGGCGGGCGACTTCTTCGTCGAGCTTTTTGGGCAGGATGGTGACGCCGATCTTGCGCTTGCCTTTGGTGGCCCAGAGTTCGATTTGCGCGAGTGTCTGGTTGGTGAAGCTGTTGCTCATGACGAAGCTCGGGTGGCCGGTGGCGCAGCCGAGGTTCACGAGGCGGCCTTCAGCCAGCATGAAGATGCTGTTGCCTTTCGGGAAGGTGTACTTGTCCACCTGGG
>JAYVIO010000118.1:0-15728 GCA_043770175.1 Verrucomicrobiales bacterium
GGCACGCGCCTGCATCACTTCCGACTCACTTGGCAGGCGGTTTTGTTTATTCGCGTTGTGATACAGCTCCCACAGCGGCTGCACCGTCACATCGAAGGCCCCGGAGGTCTGTTGTGCGATCTTGGTGGCAAATTGCAGCACGGTCACAAGATGCGGATGCGGATCGTCGAGCACCGCATTCTGATTCAAACGGCTGAGCTGGCTCTCGGGACGGTAAATGCTCATTACGCTCTCCACGAGTTCGAGTTCCGCGAACGCCGCGTCCAGCGCTGCCTCCGCCGCTGCCAGATCGCGATGCCAAACGGACAGCGTGACGGCGGCACCGAGCGCGTGCGATGTTTTGCGAGACACCTGCCAGCGCTGCGGCTGTGACCACAGCCAGCCTCCGGTGCCAAGAGCTGCGCAGGCCCCGGCGGTTCCCATGAGGAAGCGGCGGCGATTTATTGATGTGGTGTTTGTGATCATGGCGTTCGACTCAACGCCGGCGGGCTATTCCGTCTTGCCTGTGCAATGCGGACACCGTCTGCTATTGGGGTCATTCGTCCCAAGCATCAATGCGGATGTGGTTGGCGTAGTCCCAATGAATGCCTTCCTGCGATCATACGAGCCGGCTACCGTTCGATGGCGCGGTGCTCATCGTGTAAGTCATTATGTCGCGATAACCACGGCGCAACGATTCAGCACCGGGCGGTGCAGCAGGTGCTGGCCGCGCTGTTGGAGTGCGGCGGCGGCATCCTGAAGGGGTCAAGCTGCCGCTTTCGAGCGTGCTCTGGTCTTGCGCACGTTATTAGACCCGGCGGAAAGCGGTAGCTGCGCCCTTTCAGGGCTGCGCAACCGCACTCCAGAACCTGCCAGCTCGATCGGTTTGCCAGGCCTGAATAGTTACGTCATGGGAAGATCAATCCGTCCAGCTTCGTTTTCATCACACCATGAAGACAACCACACTCACTATCGTCGTCCTCGCCTTTGCCTGCGGGGGATTTGCCCAGGAAACGAAGGAACCCAAGGACAACCCGAAACAGGCCATCGAGAACTTGATGCGCCAGGCAGGCGAGGCCAAGCAGGCCGGACGCCTGGACGAAGCACAGAAGCTGCATGCCGAGGCCGAGAAAATGATGGCGGCGCTGCATGGCAAGGAAACCGTCAAGCAGACGGAAAAACATCCCGAAGGCGGCAAGTTTGCCGGCAAGGGGCCGGAGGCCGAGCGCCTGCAGCACATCATGCAGGCGGTGGAGCACCTGCGTGCCGCCGGGCTGCATGAGCCGGCCAAAAACATCGAGGAGATCGCCCAAAACATGCGGCGTGAGCTGGAAGAGCGCATGAAGCACCAGCAGGCCGAGGCGCATGGCAAGGAGGGCAAACATCCGGGCGGGGAGAAGCCGCACGCCGAGCTGGAGGAAATGCGCCAACAGATGCACAAGATGGCGGAGCAGATCGAGCAGTTGCAGGCGGAGCTGAAGAAGCGCACGCCTTGATTTGCGATCAGCGGGGTGTTCCAGCAGCGGCATTGTGCCGGAAGAGATGCTCCCGATAGGCGGCGAGAAGTTCTTGGAATTTCTCCTCACGGACAAGCTCAGCGCTGCCGTCGAGCCTTGCGATCACGCGCCGACCATTGGTGCTGGACCGGGGTGACCAGACCACGGGAAGACTGCCATCGTCCGTGTCACGCATGCCGGCACCGGCATAAACAAGCGGTTCCAATGGCATGCCGCGATCCACGGTGGCCCAGAAGATGCGGGAATCCGAGACGATTTCTGGCATCATTTCAGCACAGACCTCGGGAAACTTGCCGTCATGCTCGCTGGCATACTGCCGCGCCGCCAACACCACCTGTTTGGCGTTGTTCACCGCCTTCATCTGCGTCCCCATGCCGCCCCATTCAATCCATACAGGCAGCCGAAACAACCAGCCGACCTGATGCACAATGCCCACGGCGGCAATGCTGGTGCTGAACATCACGATGAGAATGCCACACCACGTCAGGGTCCAGCGCCAAGGCCAGCGATTTGCCGTGCGCAGCCGTGACATGAGCCATTGCATGCCCGCCATGCCCAGCAACAATGCTCCCAGCGAGCATAGCAGAAGTTCGATGTTGATCTGCGTTCTGGGAATGACCTCGATGAGGTAAAACAACCAGCCGAACAGCACTCGCAGAGGGATCTCCAGCAATGAAAAGAACTCTGAGAACAGGAGCAGGATGACCGCCACCCCCACTTTTAATCCCCACCAGATCGTTCTGCCCCAAGAGGGTCCTCCGGGTGTTGTTTCAACATCACTCACGGTCCGAACTCCTTCCGCACGCGTTCGTCGAGATCATCGCCGTTCATTGACACCACCGAACCGTCGGTGAGCAGCGCCCAGCGCGTGGCTCCGTAGGTCGCCGGTTCATAGACGAGCACGCGGTTGGTGGACCCGAAGGTGAGCCCTGGAATGTAGATGAGCCAATAATCATCGGGATGCGCGCCCTTCCACAAAGCTGTGTTGAAATCACTGACATAGGCATGCACGGGCAGCTTGCCCTCATGTTTCACGGCGTATTCCCGCAGCGCATCACGCAGCATTTCCAGCCAGTGTTTGCGGGCGGTGTCGAGCCACGGTTTGGGATCGCGATCCGGCGTCTGGAGCTTGTAGGTGATGCCCTGTTTCGCCCAGGCTCCGGGCGTCATCAGCTCGCGTGCGCCCGAAATCATCGTGAGGATGAAATAGAGAAACAATCCCACCACGACGAGCAGCGCGATCGAACGCAGGAACGTCAGCCGTGGCATCCACGCGAAGTCCTTGGCGAGAAGATTCCACAGCCAGCGAAAAATCACCGCACAGAGCAGATAGACTAGGATGAAGAATGAAATTACGTCCAGACGGGCCTTCGCCACGTCGGACAACTGAGGCGAGGACATTCCTGCCCATGCCGAACTCGTCGCAGCAAGCAGGACGACCGCCGTTGTGTTCCAAAACCGCATGCCCGCAGGCTATCTGCAAGCCGGATCACGATACAAGCACGATTTCTCTTTCACTCCCACACCCCCAGCTTGATGAGCTGCTTCGTCGCGGCTCCGGCCCAATCGCGGTTTGCGGCGGGGCTGGCGGGGCTGGGGTGGAGGACGCGGCCGATGTTGAAATGACCGCTCATCGCCTCCTTCGCGCGGTTCGCACGTTCTTCGGCGAAGGCACCGACGCCGATGACCCATTCAGGCTGCAAGGCGATGATGACGGCACGCAGATGCGCATCGCACGCGGCTTCCATCGCGGTGGTTTCGGCGGCGGGGAGCTTGTCGGGCGTGTGATTGCGACCGCTGGCTTCGATGAAGACGAGCGGGCAGTAGTTCGTGATGAAGTGTTCTTGGAAAAAGGCCTCTGGCGTGCCAAAACGCTGCGCAAACAGGCCCCAGAGCCGTCTGCCGCTGACTTCCGACTGCGGGCAGTCGAATCCGACGACGGGACGCTTCGGATGTTCGCGCTCCGGTTTGCCCACGGGTTCACGGATGCCCATCCAGTCGCGCACGGCGGCGATTTCACCGAAGGGTACGCCGGTTTGCGTCATGCCGAAGGGGCCGGGGTTCATGCCGATGAGGACGATGCGTTTCTTGCTGCTGCCAAAGCGGCGCAGGTAGGTCTCGTGTGGTGCCCAGGCATAATCGAGCGGCTGATAGACAAATTCGACCGGCGCGGCAAAGCGCAACGGGCGCAGGGTTTCGCGCAGGGTCTGGGCGGCGGAGATCAGGGCATCGGCGGGCATCAGCGCATGAGATGCGCGGAAGATTGGCGCGTCAAGATGTGCAAAAAGAACTCGTATCCGCAGACGTGACCGCTAGAATCCGCGCCCGTGATGCAAAACAACCTGAGCTTCGGAATTCTGGCGGCGGCATGCATGGCGTTTGCATCCGCGTCGGCGGAGACCGTCAAAATCGTACTCAAAAACGGCGCGGAACTGCGCGGCGACGTGTTGAAGGAGCGTGACGACGCCGTGGTGCTCGATCTCGGCCACACCGTGCTCACCGTGCCGCGCACGGAGATTTCCATTCTTGAGAAAGCCGGCGCTGCTGCGGCCAAAACCGCCGCCATGCAGGGCGAAGACATCTATTTTGTCGAACCCACCCGCGAACCGATGACGGTGGAAAAAAACGTCCAGCGTGTGGCAGAAGGCGTGGTGCAGATTCAGACGGCGTCGGGCCTCGGTTCCGGCTTCATCATCAACAAACTCGGCTACGTCATCACCAACCAGCACGTCATCGCTGGTGAGCGTGAGATCACCGTGGTCGTGTATCGTAAAAAACCCGGCGGATTGGAGAAGCAGCAGTTCACGAAAGTGAAAATCGTCGCGATGAACGGTTTCCTGGATCTCGCCATTCTACAGATCGACGATCCCGCCGCAGACACATTGCCATTCGTGCCGATGGGCGATTCGGAAGCGCTCACGCAGGGCCAGGAAGTCTTCGCCATCGGCAGTCCGCTCGGACTAGAGCGTTCCGTGTCGAAAGGCATCGTCAGCATCCGTGCGCGTGAGAGCGGGGGCCGCTGGTACATTCAGAGCACCACGCAGATCAATCCCGGCAACTCTGGCGGCCCGCTGTTCAATGCCCGTGGCGAAGTCGTCGGCGTGAACAACATGAAGGCCGCCGGTGTCGGTGTCGAGGGCCTCGGTTTTTCGATTCCGGCGAACGTGCTGCGCCTCTTTCTGAAGAACCGTGAAGCTTTCGCTTTCGATCCGCGCAATCCGAACGCCGGCTTCCGCTACCTGCCGCCGCCGGCACCGCCGGAGGAAAAAACCAAGCCGGATTCTGTAACCCCGCGCAGTTGATTCTTCAGTGCTGATCACATCCCAATCTCACACCCCCATGAAACGCACCACCCTCCTGTTCGCCCTGCTGCTTGCCAGCATCATCCCCGCCTCCGCCGCCGACCGGCTGGAGCAATGGTTCAATCTCATGCCGAAGGACACCGCCGGTGTCATCGTCGTCAAAAACACGCCCGAGCTGATCGCTGACTGGGACAAGAGCAGCTACGCAAAATTCATGCAGGATGACGAGGCGAAACGCTGGATGGCTCCCATGCGCAAAGAAGGCGATGCGCCGTGGGACAAGTTCTTCAAGGACACCTACGGCAGCGGGATGTACGACACGCTCAAGGATTATCCGGGAGCGCTGGTGAGCTTCCTCGTGCTCAGTGACTTCACCGAGTTTGAAAAAGACCCGCCGAATGTCTCACTCTGCGAAATCGCCGGCAAGCAGAAGGAGATCGAGGCGCACAAGCTCGCCGAAGTGGAGTCAAAGAAGAAGGAAAACGAGGACATCAAGCTGCGCACCGAGGACATCGGCGGTGTGAGCGTGCAAATCGCGGCTGTTTCCGCTGCGGAAGATGCCGCCTGGGTCACGGCCTGGGCGGTGGTGGGTGATGTGATGATCGAGGCCAACACCCGCAAGCTCATGGAATACATGATCGGCGCTTTGAAAAATGGCGCAGGCGATCCGCCTGGAGTCGCCCGCGAGCACCTCACCCGCATCGGCCAGCTCACCAACGGCGGCGGCGACCTGATGCTCTATTTCAACGGCGTGAAGATCCTCGAACTCGGCGAGAAAGCCCTCGCGGCAGCCGAACTCAAAAAGAAGGACGGCAACAAAGCCGCCGCGATGGGCCTCGACATCAAGCCGAAGCAGATCATGGACATGCTCGGCGCGCAGGAACTGCAGGCCGTCGCTTTCACCATGGAGTTGCAGGATGCGCAGTCGCGCATGGACCTGACGATCCTGCATCCGCAGAAGCCCACCGGTGTGCTGAACCTGATGCGCGGCACCGGCAACGAGGTGACATTGCCCAACTTCATCCCCGCCGGCATCCTGACCGCCAGCGTTGCCCGCATGGACTTTGGCACCGTCTATGATGGCATCCTGGCGATGATCGCCAAGATGGGACCGATGGCAATGATGGTCACCATGCAGATTCCGACACTCGAAGCGCAGATGGGCTTCAAGCTTCGCGAGGATCTCTTCGGCAGTCTGGCCGATGAAGTCATTCAAGTTCAGGACGGCGATGGCACCAAGGAAAGCCAGGTCATGGGCTTCAAGATCAAGGATGCTGACAAACTAGGCGGTGCTCTTGAGGGCCTTAAACGTTTCGCCGGGGCCGGTTTCGGTGCCTTTGAGGAGAGCGATTTCCTCGGCTTCACCATCAACACCCTCAAGACCACGCAGACCGCGAACGCCGCCACGGAGATCGCTTTCTGCAACACTGGCAAGTACCTGCTCATTTCTGTCGGCACGCAGGACACGCTGAAAAAAGTCCTCGGCCGCATGAAGGACCCCTCGGGTCCGAGTGTCTGGGACAATGCACATGTGCAGAACCTCCTCTCCCTGGTGCCAAAGAACTACTCTGGCGTCGGTGTCACGGATGCTGGACGCCTGCTCAACATGATCGCCACCGCCGCCGCCACGCTTGAAAGCAAAGCGGGGGGCAAGGCCGCTGCGGCCAAGAAAAAAGGTCCCGCCAAAAAGGCGCTGACTCCCGAGGAAGGCACTGCTGAGGCGGCTTCCGGCGGCTGGTTTGATCCCAGCGCACGTCCCTCAAACGAAACCTTCGAGCGCTACTTCGGCAGCCTGCTCAGCGCCAGCTACTCGCACCCCGACGCCATCCAGCTTCATTACCTGACCACCCCTGTGGAGAAGTAAGGCTCGATTCTGGATGCTCGATGCTGGTTTCTGGATGTCTGCATCGAGCATCAAGTTTCTAGCATCCAGCATCACTCTCATGCGTTTCATCGCCCTCATCCTTTTCGCCACCGCCGCCCTCGCGGAAAAGCCCGCGCTCTACTTCGACGGCCCGGAGATCGTCAAACTGGACTGGAACACCTCCAGCCCGCGTTCCGGCGACTTCAATGGCGATGGCCTGACCGATCTAGCCATCTTAAACTCCTCACGCGCGCGCATTGAGTTCCTGCTTCAGCGCAAAGACGGCGTGCAGCCCGGCGATCCCGAAAAAGCCGCTCGCACCGACCGCTGGAACCCGATTCTCGAAGTCTCGCGCTTCGACAAGCAACCGCTCGTCATCGGCCATGCGGCGCTGGCGCTCATTGTCAGCGATTGGAACGGCGACAAGCGTCAGGACATCGCCTTCATCACCGATGATGAAAAACTCGTGCTCCGCATGCAGGGCGACAAAGGCACCTGGACCGAAAAGCGCGAATTCACGCTCGATTCCACCGCCGACGACACCGAAGTGCTCACCGCACGCGATTTGAATGCCGATGGCCGCGATGACATCGCCCTGCTCACCAACACGCGTTTGATGGTGCTGCTGCAAAAAGCGCCCGGTGAGTGGGCCGACCCACAAAACTACGCGCTCGGTGAAGGCGGCTGCGCCGGATTGAGCATCGCCGATCTCGACGCCGACGGCCGTGTGGACTTGTTCTACACCGCACCCGAAGGCGATGCGCTGCTCGTGCGCTTGCAGCATGAAGGCACCACTTTCGGCGAGGAATGGCGGCTCGAAATCCCTACCTCGCGCCACTGGCTGCATGCCATCCGCCTTGGCGATAAAAAAGCCGGTGTCGCCTGGATTCAGGATGAAACGAACATGGTCGAAGTCGCGAAGCTCACGCAGGGCGCCGCCGAGCCGAATGCAGATCGAGCCGTCACCATCCGCTACGCCATGCCGCCGACTGAATCGAAGAACGGTGCCGTCGCCTATGGCGATCTCACCGGCGACGGCTTTGCCGATGTCATCATGTCGGAGCCGAAAGCAGCACGCGCCTGGCTGTTTCAAGGCAGCGCCAGTGGTGCGTTCAGCGAAGGCCGCGAGTTCCCCATCCTCAGCGGTGTCGAATCCCTCGCCATTGCTGATGTCGATGCCGACAAAAGGGCCGATCTCATCCTGCTCAGTCCCGGTGAGCAGGCTCTTGGCGTCGCGCATTGGAAGGACAACCGTCTCGCCTATCCCGAGATCGTTTATCAGGCCAAGGAAGGCGAAACTCTGCTCGCATTGACCACCGGCTCACTCCTCGCGCTGCCGGACGCGGGCATTCTTTGCGTCAGCGAGATCAAAGCGAAGCCTCAGCTCATCACATTGCGCAAATCCGGCGCCGGCAAAGGCTTCCTCGCCACCACGCAGGAACTCACGGTCAAAACCGGCCGCATCAACGGCATTCGCGTCGTCGATGCCAATCAAGATGGCCGTGGCGATCTCGCCTTGTTCTCGAATCTCGGCCCGCTGCAGCTTCTGCTCAGCACCACCGACGCCAAACTGCCGTTCAAACGCGTCGAAGGCATTCCTGATTCGTTTGTCAGCAAACTCGCTCCCGCCGCCCTCACCACTGGCGATCTCGACGGCGATGGTAAAGAAGAAATCCTCATCGCCCATCAGCAGCTTGCCCGCGCCTTCAAAGTCGATGCCGAGGGCAAGGCCACCATCGTCGAGCAGTTCAACGCCCCCGATCCCGCCGCCGAGCTGCACAGCGCGCTCGTCTCACGCAAAGACGGCAAAGTCTCCGTGCTGCTCATCGACGCCACGCACAGCAAGCTCCACGAACTCATCGCCGGCAAAGACCGCGTCTATCGCGCCGACCACACCCACGCCCTGCCAGTCATGGCCCCCGACCAGTGTGTGCTCACGGGGGCGGGAAAAAACACTCAACTGCTCCTGCTTGCCAAAACCAGCTTCCAAATCACCCCGCTCGACGGCACCACGCTCAAACTCGACACCGTTGCCACCTTCGACAGTGACCTCAAGGACACCATACCCTCCGACCTCCTCACCGCCTCGTTCTCCGGCGAAGACGTCGATGACATCGCGCTGCTCGACTCCTCCAAGAGCCGCGTCATCGAAATTTTCCAGCCCGCAGCCGGTCCCAAGTGGGACAGCGCCATGTACTTCCGCGTCTTCGAGACGGATCCACATTTCCGCGGCAAAACCGGCCTCGAAAACGAACCGCACGACTACGCTGCCCTCGATCTTAACAACGACGGCCGCCTCGACCTCTGCCTCCTCACCCACGACCGCGTGCTGCTTTACGTGCGGAAGAAGTAGTGGCGAAATTGGTTGATCACCTCATGTGACCACGGGGACCATGCCATCCATGCCAGCGTCGTCGCGACGCTGCCGAGCCAAACCAGGCAATGGTATGGCAGCAGCTGTTTCATCATAAAACGAAACGTGCCGAGAGCCAGCACCCAGGCCCCGGCCAGAGTCCATGCGAGCGATGGCGAAATCGGGAAACCCGATAACAGCAGGGCGGCCGTCAAAATGAAGAGCAGAATCTCGACGAACAGGATAACGCCACTCAGAAACCCTGCGATGTCATCCAGGAGTCCGGGAGTTCGCACCACTTTTCCGATGGCACGGCGGGTTTCGAGACGCAGGTTGTCGAGCGCGGGTGCGGGGCGGAGTTTGGTTGCGTAGGCAGCCGCCCACTCAACCTGGTTCACCAGTTGGACGTCGAACTTGCTGGCATCGAAAGGCACCACGATTTCCTTAGCGTCGTGCCATTCGGCGCGGAAGACTGGCCGGGATCCTGTGTCAGCGGTTGATTTCGCAGAAATGCGCGACTCCGATTTCAGCGTGCTGCCGGGCGCAGCCTTGCGAGATTCTGTTGTGCTCGAAGTCTGGGATCTGACGCGTTCTGGGGCAAGGCGAGGGTTCATCTGTTCAAAGATTCGGAGCGCGAGGACCACTTGCTGAAGCGGGGCCTTGTGCTGTTTAACAAAGACTGCATTTGGGAGGAATTTTGGAGAGTGAAAAATGATTGCGGCCAACCGCTCTTTACGAAAGGCAACCGTTTTAGGATGCCACCCTTTCTGAGGGGGCACCATGTGACAATCGGGTCACTGGTCTGTTCGAAGTTTTTTCCCGCAAAAACTCGCCACGATGGGCTTGCCTGTGCCTTTGATTTGGGCGCGGGCAGGACACGACTGCAGCTCCGCACCGCCGAAGCACTGCGAGAACCCGGCTTGCCTCTTTACCGGCCCGCGACATCATGCCGCCCACGATGAAACGCCTCTACCGCCACGCCCAGATCGCCAGCGAAGACTCTCCTAAGCTCCAGACCGCCGACGTGCTGGTCGAGGGTGAAAAAATCATCGGTGTGGCCGCGAACATCACGGGCCTCGATAATGCGGAGATCATCGACTGCACCGGCCGCATTTTGCTTCCTGGTCTCTTCGACATCCACGTCCACGCCCGCGAACCTGGCCAGGAAGATAAAGAAAACATCGCCACTTGCGCTGAAGCCGCGATCAACGGCGGCGTCACCGGCTTCGTGATGATGCCGAACACCGCGCCGGCCATCGACAACGCCGGTGTCGTGCGCAGCGTGCTCGAAAGCGCCCGCCGCACGCGCATCGGCCCCGGTATTTACACGACTGGTGCGATCACCAAAGGCCGCAAGGGCGAGGAACTCGCCGGCATCGCCGGCATGAAGGCCGCTGGTTGCGTCATGCTCACCGACGACGGTTTCCCCGTCGATAACCCACAAGTTCTCCGCCGCGCCATGGAATACGCGCGCGACTACGACCTGCCACTCGCCAGCCATTGCGAAGTCAAAGAACTCAGCGGCAAAGGCTGCATGCATGAGGGCAAGATCAGCTACGCGCTCGGCCTGCCCGGCATCCCGAGCATCAGCGAAGAGATTTCCATCTCGCGCGACATCCGCCTCGCCGAATTCACCGGCGTGCATCTCAACATCCAGCACGTCACCACCGCCGAGGGCATGCGCACCATCAAGCGCGCCAAAGATCGCGGCATTCGCGTCACCTGCGAGATCGCGCCGCACCATCTGATGTTCAATCACGAGCACATCGGCGACTACGACACTCATTACAAGATGAACCCGCCGCTGCGCACGCCGGAGGACAACGCCGCGCTGCTCCAGGGCCTCAAAGACGGCTGGTTCGACGTCATCGCCACCGACCACGCCCCGCACACGCCGTTTGAGAAGAACCAGGACTTCGCCAGCGCCCCCTTCGGCATCACCGGCCTCGAAAGCGCCCTCGTCTCGCTCTACGACTACTACATCTCCAAAGACATCCTCAATTGGCAGCTCATCGTGAAGCGCTACAGCGCCGAACCCCGCCGCATGATGAAGCTCCCGCCCGTGCCTGTTAAAGAAGGCGGCATCGCCGAGTTCATCCTCTTCAATCCCGCCCGCACGACGACCTTCAGCCGCGCCTTCATGAAATCGAAGAGCGTCAACACGCCCTTCCTCGACAAAACGCTGCAAGGCATGGTCGAGCGCGTGATTTATCGCGGCGAGGAGCTGCTGGTGCGGTAAGCGTCATTTACAGTGCGTTTACAGACGCCTGACTCCGCCTGAATCATCATGGCGGCATGAAGACGTTTCTTTGTGCTCTATTACTTGCCACGAACCTGATCGCGCAGACGGCACGCATGCCAGCGTGGATTTCGCCCAACACACGCAGCATCCACGCGCAGCCGGTTCAAGTGACACAAGTCGATGCGCGCATCGACCTGGCGAATCAAATCGCTACGACGACACTCGACATCGCTCTGCGCAACCCGACGAACCGGCCGCTGGAGTCGGAACTGCTCGTGCCGGTGCCGCAGGGCGCGGTGTTGAAGGCCTTTGCGTTTGAAGGTGGCAATGCGGAAGGCACGGCGCGGTTGCTGCCGCGCGATGAAGCACGTCGCATCTACGACAGCATCGTGGCGCAGACGCGTGATCCGGCGCTGCTGGAGTTTGTGGGCAATGCGGTGGTGAAATCGAGCGTATTTCCGGTGCCGGCGAATGGCACGCAGAAGGTGCGGGTGACTTATGAGCAGCTTCTCGAAGCGGACGGCGCACGGCTCGACTACGTGCTGCCGCGTTCGGAGGCGGTGGAGTATTCCGTGCCGTGGAAGCTCTCGATGCGCGTCAAATCAACCTCGCGCATCGCCTCGGTGTATTCGCCGAGTCATGAGATCGCCGTGAAACAGCCGAATGGTGGCGAGGCGACGCTTTCCTGTGAAACCAAAGACCCCGGAGCATTCCGGGTGTCGTTGCTGCGTGAGACGAAAGATGAAATGACCGCCTCACTGCTCGCTTATCCCGATCCGAAGATCGGTGGCGGCTATTTTCTTGTGATGATCGCTCCGCCGAAGCCAAAGGCGGATGCAGCGCCGATCAAGCGTGAGGTCACGCTTGTCATAGACCGAAGCGGCAGCATGGCCGGACCGAAGCTGGATCAGGTGAAGGCTGCGGCATTGCAGGTGATCGAAGGCTTGAATGACGGCGAAGGCTTCAATCTCATCGTCTATAACGAAGCGGTCGAAATGTTCGCCGCGCAGCCGGTGATCAAGAACGCGGAGACGACGAAACAGGCCCGAGACTATATCAGCGCTCTGCGCGTGAGCGGTGGCACGAACATTCATGACTCCGTGGTCGAAGCACTACGGCAGAAGCCGCTTGATGGCATGCTGCCACTCGTGTTGTTCCTCACCGACGGCCTGCCGACCATCGGCCAGACTTCGGAGAAGGCGATTCGTGAGGCGGTGGCGAAGGGCAATCCGCATCAGCGCCGCGTCTTCACCTTCGGCGTTGGTGTCGATGTGAACACGCCGCTGTTGTCACGCATTGCACGCGATACACGGGCCAGTGCGGAGTTTGTGCTGCCGAAGGAGGATGTGGAGGTCAAGGTTGGCCGTGTGTTTGATCGTCTGCGCGGACCGTTGCTAACCCGGCCAGCGCTGCGCGTGCTGGATGATCCGAATCGTGTGAGCGACTTGATTCCATCGCCGCTGCCCGATGTGTTTGAGGGCGAGCAGATTCTCCTCTCTGGCACCTATCGCGGCGAGTCACCGCTGCACTTCCAACTCACCGGATCTTCGGCGGAAGGTGAACGCAAATTCGATTTCACCTTCAACCTCGACAAAGCGAGCACCGCAAACGCCTTCGTGGCCCGTTTGTGGGCCAGCAACAAGATCGCCGTGCTCAGCGAGGCGATTCGCGATCTCGGTGCGGATGGCGCGACTGCCAACACGTCCGAACTGGTCAATGAAATCGTGCGGCTCTCGACGCAGTTCGGCATTTTGACCGAATACACCGCCTTCCTGGCGGAGGAAGGCACTTCGCTGGCCGCCGCAGCCTCAAATGCAACGCGTGCCACTGGCAATTACAGCGACAAGGCGATGAAAATGCGCAGTGGCCCCGCAGCCGTGTCGCAGGCGGACAATTTGCAGAAAGCCGTCGAATCGAAGCAGCTTAATCCACGCAACCGCTTCCTTGATGACAAGATGAACGCCGTCGAGATCACGAGCGTGCAGCAAGTTCAGGCCGGAGCCTTCTTCAAAAAGAACAATCGCTGGTCCGATGCCGACGCCTCCAAGTCTGAACGTTCGCCGGATCGCACCATCGAGATCGGCAGCACCGAGTTTGGCCGCCTGGTCGATGAACTCGCCGCCGACAACCGCCAGGGCCTCCTCGCACTGCGTGGCGAGCTGCTGCTCGAACATCGCGGCCAGCTTGTGCTCATCCGCTGAAATTTTCCCGTCAACTCATTCCAAATACACATCCATGAAAACGAAACACATCCTCATCGCCGCGGCTTTGACCGTGAGCCTCATCAACGCCAAAGAAGTCAGTCTGCCAGCACCTGCGGCGGAAGTCGTCAAAGTTGAAGCGGCCATCGATGGCCCACTCGTGCAAATCGCCGTGCTGCTCGACACGAGCGGCAGCATGAGCGGCCTCATCGAGCAGGCGAAGACGCAACTTTGGAAACTGGTGAATGAATTCATCACCGCGAAACAGGACGGCAAAACGCCCGTCGTTCAGGTGGCGCTCTACGAATATGGCAAAGACGCTCTGAACTCGAAAGAGCATTGGATTCGCCAGATTCAGCCACTCACGCGTGATCTCGACAAGGTTTCCGAAGAACTCTTCGCTCTCACCACGAATGGTGGCGAGGAATACTGTGGTGCAGTGATTCAACGTGCGATGAAGGATCTCGCCTGGGACGCGAATCCAAAGGTGTACAAGGCGATCTTCATCGCCGGCAACGAACCGTTCACCCAAGGGCCGATAGATTCAAAACAAAGCTGCAAAGACGCCATCGCCAAGGGCATCATCGTGAACACGATCCATTGCGGCGGCGAAGCGCGGGGCATCGCGGAGCATTGGAACCAGGGCGCGCTGCTCGCGGATGGTAAATACCTCGTGATCGACCAGAACCAGGCCATCGTTCATATCGAAGCGCCGCAGGATAAGGAGATCGTGAAGCTCAACGAGGAGTTGAACAAGACCTACATCAACTACGGCAGCGCTGCTCCGGCTGCCAAGGCACGTCAGGCCGTGCAGGACGGGAATGCGTTCGACAAAGCACAGTCAGGGGCGGCCGTGCAGCGCACGCTCACCAAGGTCAGCGCAAACTATTTCAACGCCACGTGGGATCTCGTTGATGCGAGCAAGAGCAAGGACTTCGACATCACCAAGGTCAAAGATGCTGACCTACCTGAGGAGATGAAGAAGATGTCCATTGAGCAACGCCAAGCATACCTTGTGAAGAAAACCACCGAACGTGCTGAGATTCAAAAGAAGGTGCTGAGTCTGAATAAGGAACGTGAAGCCTATGTGGCCACCCAACGCAAGGAGTCAGCCAAGAACGACACGCTGGACACCGCGATGACCAAGGCGCTGCGTGCGCAGGCCGAGAAAATAGGCATCGCATGGGAGAAATGACCCTTTAACCTTCCCTCATGCCTGCCACCATACTCGTTGTTGAAGATGACGCCGCGATTCGTCGCGGCGTCCTCGATGCGCTCAAGTTTGCCGGTCACACGACCTTGGAGGCTGGCGATGGTGAAAAGGGGATGAAGCTGGCCTTGAGCGCGAACTTTGATCTGATGCTGCTCGATCTGGTGCTGCCGCATGCCAGTGGCTTCGATATTTTGAAGGCGCTGCGGCGTGAACGACCTGGAACTCCCGTGATCATCCTTTCAGCACGCGGTGAAGAAAATGATCGCGTGCGCGGCCTAAGTCTGGGGGCCGATGATTATGTGGTGAAACCTTTCAGCGTGCGCGAATTGCTCGCACGAGTCGAAGCGGTGCTGCGGCGTGCTCCCGAACGCCAACCACCCACCGAAACGCTAAAGCTGGCGGCTACGACGATTGATTTCGGTAAGGGCGAGGCGCGATTCGAAAATGGCGAGCGAACTGAACTTTCTGAGCGCGAACGCGATGTGCTGCGCTATCTCGCGTTGAATCGAGGCAGACCCGTTTCGCGTGATGAGTTGCTACAACGCGTCTGGCACATCGATAACAATCAAACCGAGACACGCACGGTGGACATGCACATCGCCAATTTAAGGCACAAACTGCGAGATGATGCGGACTCACCACGTGTGATCGTGACTGTGCGGGGTAAGGGCTATCAACTCACCTGAAACCAGAATTTTTAACCGCTAATCAGACGCTAATGGAACGCTAACATCAGAACCGGAATCATGAGTGCTCATTAGTGAGCATTGGTGGTTCAAGTCCGACCTCCATCAAATGCGAAAACCACTCCATATTTGGATCACCTTCCTCGCCTGCCTCGGGCTGCTGCTCGCGGCGATGGCGTGGGTGAGCTGGCACACGCTGGCGCTGGAGCGCACGCGGGAGGAGGCGGCGCGGGACGCGGATCAGCAGGAGCGCGTGCGGCTGGCATTGTGGCGCCTCGATTTCCAGGCGAGTGCGCTCATGATTCGTGAGAATGCGCGGCCACCGCATGATTTCCGGCCGTTTCATTCGCCCGAAGGTTTGGTGAACAAGG
>JAYVIO010000119.1:0-15719 GCA_043770175.1 Verrucomicrobiales bacterium
AAAGGCCAGGCCTCGGGCGTGCCGTCGCGATTCGAATCGACCTCACTGGCGGCGATGGCCTGCGGCGTGGTGAGCTGAATCCACGGGCGGCTGGCCATCCACGCGATGTTGATGTCGTAGGCGTCGGCGCTGGCCTTCGAGGTGAAATCACTCCAATCACTGCCGAGGATGACGACCTGGTCCTGCGTGCCGCTGCGCGCCTTGCGGCTGAGAAGCTCGCGCAGGCTGGTGCCGAGGCCGCCATCGGTGTTTTGGAAGCGGAACTGGCTGGGCTGGTCGTTGATGACGAAGGTCTTCACGCCGTGGATGCGGTTGAGACGGAAGCCGTCGTTGCTGAGGCTGCTGGTGCGGCTGAACCACTTCTCCATGTGCCGTGTTTGATCCACAAAGGTGAAGCCGAAGCCGCTGCCGCTGATGAGGTCAAAGGTGGCGGCATTCAGCACACGCTCCGGCGGGTAAAACACGCTCGCGGATGGCGCGGCGCCGTAGATCTGCAGCAGCATGGCCGCCGCGTCGGCGATATTCGTCTGCGTGAAGCTCAGCGGGAAGTAATTGAGGATGTGATCACTGAATGTCGTGCCCGTGAAGCGCACCGTGCCTGCGGCGGCCAGTGCGGTCAGGCGTGAGTTCAAAGCGGGGCCGTCACGCCAGGGTTTGTTCACCGCCGGATCGACCTTCGCCCATTGCAGGGCGCTGGCGAGCTGGGGTGTGAGGTGCAGCGCCATCGGCGAGGCGTAGGCCTGATGCACATCAAGCGGGCGATACCAGCCCGCGCCCGCACCGTTGTTGATGAGCGCCTGAATTTCATTGCCGGCCATCAGCGGGCGGCTTTCATGCATGAGGCTCGCCACTTTGACGCGCTTGAACTTGTCACTCGTGCCACTGAGGCCGAAGTAGCTGTTCAAGATGCTGCCAGAACCTGCGAGACCGCCTTGATCCCGCCAGTAATCGCTGGCGATGCCGTCGTCGTAGATGCTGTCGCGGATGTCGTTGCGATTGCCGATCTCACCGGCGCCTGCGGGGGAGTTTTGCGTGCCGTCCTTGGTGGTGAAGACCTGATAGTTCAGCGTGTTGACGTTGCCGTTCCATCCGGCGTCGAGCAGCGCCTGACGGCTGATGCTGATCTCGACGGCGTCCATCGCGCTGCTGTACCAGCTCTTTTTGAAACCGTTCGTCTCGGACTGGCTGCGGCGCACCACACCAAAGTCGGTCAGTGTTTGATTGATGCTCGTGCTGTTGCTGGCGACGTTCGTGTCCACATGCACCGCGCCGTTGTCCGTGCTGTAGGCGGCCACGCAGACCTCCCACTTCATGTTCGTGCGCACATCGAGCTGGTCCGGCAGCGCGGATTCGCCGACGGTGGGCGAGTTGAAGTCGATCACGACGTAGAGATCGAGATTCCCCTCTTCTGCGAGCGCTTTGAGGTCCTGGAAGTCGGCACGCAGGTAGAACTGGCCATCACCGCCGCTCGCGACCGCGCCGCCGTCGTGCGCATAGAAGGCCACGAGATCGCGGCTGCTGTCAAAACCGTCGTAGGCACGGTAGAGGTCGCTGCCCTGGTTGTTTTGACCGTCGCCGTTGTATTCGTCAAGCGCGATGAGGTCGCCGATCTGCCAGTCGGTGAATTCGCGGTTGTTGGTGATACCGCCGACGACGATGGCGGGCGTTTGCGGGCCGATCACGATTTGTCCGGGCGGTGCGGGCGGAATGGTGTTGTCCTCGACGGGGTTCGTGCCGTTAGTGAGTTCCTGGAGATTCGTGAACAGGTCGCCGTCAGGATCGCCTGCGGGGCCGTTGTCCGCCACGGCGACGGCGTTGCGCAGGCTCACGGTGCCGCTGTCGAGCGGATCAAGGCCATAACGCACCTCCCAGCCATCGGTGAGGCCGTCGCCATCCGTGTCGGCTTTCAGCGGATCGGTTTCTGTCCAAATCTCACCCGCGGCCCACACGCGATCATTGCCAGTGTCGCCGTCGATGATGCCGTTGCCGTTTTTGTCCTCGCCAGTGCCATCGCGCGCGTCGTCGCCGTCGGTGTCGGCATTGTTGGGATCGGTTTCGGTCCAGTTCTCGCCGGGATCACGCACTTTGTTGGGCCAGTTGCGTGCCAGCGTGGGTGCGGTGCTTGGGCCAAGGCTCGCGCCGTCGTTGTCGAGCCAGCCGTTCTTGTTGGCATCTTCGACGCCGTCTTTGATGCCATCGTCATCGCTGTCGGCGTCATCTGGCTTCGTGGTGGAGCCGCGCAGCATGCGAGAGCGATCTCCGCCTTCGCTGGCGGTGTTGACGCCGGGGACGTTGTTGAGGTTGTCGAGCGTGTTGTAAAAGGGCGGATCGATGTCGCCGAGAAAATTCGTCACGCCGTCGCCGTTCGTGTCGGTGGCTAAGGTCGTGCCGGGCTCGCCGGGTGTGAGGGCGAGCCGCCAGCCGACTTCGAGCGCATCAGGGAGACCATCGCCGTCCGTGTCGGGATTGCGCGGCTCCGTTTTGCCAAAAGCGTTGGCGATGTGAATCTCGCCGTTCGTCCATTGCTCCGCGTTCGGCTTGTAACGCGGGTCGGTGCTGGGGAAGCCGTTTGGCAGCGGCGTGGCGGTGGCTTCATCGCCGTCGAGGAGTCCGTCGTCATCGTCATCGGTGTCCGTCTCGCTGGCGGGCACTGACTGGCGAAAAAAAACCCGCGCGTTGCGTGTCTCGTGGTTTTCGCTGCCGTTGTCGAAGACGGTGGCGGTGAACTGGAACTCGCCCTGCGTCATGCTTTCCCAGGTGAAGTCCCACAGCTTGGAATTCCCGTCAATGCTCGTCACCGGGCCAGTGATCGTCATGGGGCCGTTGTTGACGTTCAGCACGACCGAATCCGCCGCGACGGAGGTGGTGACGCGGATGACGAATTTGCGCTGAGCCGCCGTGGGCGCGGCGACATCCGGCAGCACGATCTCATACGGCTTGCCGCTGCTGTCGAACTCCGGCGGCGTGACGATGCTGATGCGCGGGATGATCGACGGCTCGGCCTTCACGAGGCGCGTGGCGAGCAGGTCGGGATTCGGTGACGGGCGGTCGTGTGTGACCTCGATGCGGTGCAGGTAGTCCGGCTGGTCGTTGTACAGATTCGGCAACGTGAAAGCCAGCGCGTGGTAGTCGCACGTTTCGTCGTAATTGATGGTGTAGCCGGTGCGCGCATACGAAGTGGATTGATTCGTCTCGCTGGACCCGATGCGAATGGTGAAGCGGTCACGCAACTGCGTGGCGGTGAGGCCGTCGGCGAGCGACTTCGTGAAGTACACCTTCATCACATAGCCCGTGCCGACGAGATCGCCGTCATTCGGCGGGTAGGCGACGAACATGCGGATGTCCGGTCCCGCGCAATTCACCGTGCGCGTGAGCGTGGTGTAGTGACCAGCTACATCAGAGAGAGCAAAGTCTTTATACGCGGCGCTGCTGACCTCACGCAGGCGCACCTGGATTGTGGCGGTGCCGCTGGCGGGGATGTTCGCGTAGTTGAAGCGCCATTCTTTGACGTAGCTCGCATTCGTCGGCTCCACGCTCGGCGTGACCTCGGTGGCCTTCACCCAGGAAGTGGCGACGCTGGCATCCCAGGTGCCGTTTTCGTTCAAATCGGTGTACGTCTCCGCGCCATCGCGGGTGCCGTTGCGATTCGAGTCGGTGAATGGCTCGAAGCCCGCGCCGTTACCGTTTTGGGAGCGAGTGGTGCTGTCGTTGTTCGAATTGTCGCCGTCGGTGATGTTGAACCACACCTCCGTGACGCTGGAGTCCGTGCGCACGGCCATGCCATACTCGCTGCCGCCGACCGTGTCGCCGTTGTTCTCCGGGAAGCGCACCTCGCCGAGCGGGCGCAGCGCATCATAATAGAAGGACTGCGTGAAGGTGTTGTAGATGCTGGCCTGCCCGCTGCGCGAGAGGAAGGCGCGGGCGCGGATGACATGCATGCCCTCGGTGAGGCCGGTCTGCGCCACGCCGTAGTCGAAATGCGGCCGCACCGGCAACGCGGCGAGATCCAGCGCGTTCGTCTCATAGGTGGACATCATCTTCTGCTTCCGCGTCACCGCATCCGCATTGCCCGGCCACCAAGGATCATTCGCATCCTTGGCGATGCCGATCTTGTACTTCGACGTGGCGGTAAAGTCACCCGGCAGCGGCACCGCGCTCCACCAGTCGCTCGCGCCGCTGTCATCGTTGTGGCGGTAATTCATCTCCACGACCTTGGTCGTGCCGTTGCCACGGCCCGCCGCGCCTTCGGGGTTTGATCCATCGGTGGTATAATAGAGGAAGGCCTTGTAGCCGCCGCCGACACTGTTGGCCTTCACCCACATCTCGTTGCGCGAGGCATCGTATTGATTGCGAGCCGGCGTGAGATTGCCCACAGGCACCGCAGGATCGTGGTAAAGGAACGCGGCGGTGTTGGCGTCGATGAATTTGGGCGAGGTGCCATTCACAACCGTCGTGGTGGTGAAAGTCTCCGCCCCAGCGCTGCCGGTGGCGTTCCGCGCGGTGTCCTGCGCCGCGAAAAGCTCGGGATGGATGCGACCGGTGAAATTTGCCTGCTCGTAGCCCATGAAGACGTCCGTGCTCACGCCAGGCGGCCGGTCACGCAGCGCCGGATCGGTGATGCCATTGGGCACGGTGCCGTTGAGGTCGATGCCGCCGTCGAGTTTCATCAAAACATTCGCCGTGGAGCCGTCCGTGCGGGCGACGAAGCGCACGCCGCTGCTGCTCGTGACACGCGGAATCACCGCGCTGTAGGTGTAGTCCGTCGTCACCGCGTCCGCAGGCAGCATGGGACGCGACGCTTCCGGCAATGTGCCGCCATTGAAGGCCTTGTCGCCATTCGGACCGTCCTTGCGCTTCACCGTGACGGTTTTGGCCTCCACGCCGTTCTCCGTGATGGTGATCGGCCTGCCGCCGTGGTTTTTCCACAGCTCGCTTGGGTCCGGGTTCTTCCATGAAAAGAGGAAGTAGCCGCCTGCGGGCAACACGGTTGACGCCAGCTCCTCTTTGAATTTGTAGAAGCCGCCGCCGTAGGTCGAGTAGTTGTACAAATACGCTCCGGTGGGGAAGGCGCTGGTGAAACTGCGCGCCTGGCCGCTGCCATAGTTGTCGCTCAGCATCACCAGCAGTGTCACGCCGTCTGCGTCGCTCATGCCGGGATTTTCGCGTTTGTCGAGCCGCTCCCACACCACCACGTCCGCGTCGCTGTAACGTCCGAGCTGGTAGCCGCGCGCGAACTGCTCATGAACGTACAGCAGGTTCGGCACGCGTGCGTCATTCCACTGGCCGAGGAACGAGGTGTTCGCATGACGCGGAAACGCCCCGCCGCTCTCACCCAGCGTCTCCGCCTGATAATTCCCGTCTGTGTAGAGCAAGCCGAGTCCCTGACGCAGAAAGTAAAAGGCGTGCTGCAGCTCTTTTCGCGCCGCGTAGTCGTTGTCATGGCTCTGCGCGTGCGTCACGCCGATGTCCGCCGCAAAACCGCCGACGCCCGCATTGTCATAGCCTTGCAGCCCGCTCGATGGATTGCCCAAACGGCTGTTGAGCTGGCTGCGCAGGTCATTATCGACCAAACGCATACCGGAGTCGATGTACGGGCCGTACGCGGGCGGTTCGCCGAGATGTTCGCCAAACATCATCGCATCATCACGACCGCCATCGAGACTGAATATCGTGTCGCGATGGTTCGGATCGGTGAAGCCACGCGAGATGTTGAACTGACGCTGCACCTGGCCTGTGTAGCCATAGTCACTGCTGTCTTTGTCCGCGCCAAAGGTCGCGCCAAAAAAGTCCGCCTTCACATGCTTCACCGCATCCAGCCGCAGCCCGTCCGCCTTGGTGCGATCGATCAACCACCGAGCCGCACGATTCAGGTAATCCTCCACACGCTCCGAGTAGTAGCCCGAATTCGCCTGCAAAAGCGATGTCGTGATGCCATTCCCCGGTCCGAAGCCGACATACTCCCCAGTTGGCATGTAGCAGTACTGTTCAGGACGCAGCAGGTCGCGGATGAACTTGATCTTCGGCGCCGTGGAGCCCTCCGTGAGGCCGAAATTGTAGTTCGTCGTCCCCGGCTCCTGCGCGATGTCGATCAGGTCCGCCAGCCCGAGGTTCTGCACCTGCCACGCATCACTCCACGAGCGTGTGTTGTCCCACTTCCGATAAAAGCCATCCTGCGTCCGCCGCAGATGAAAATCCTCCGGCACCAGGCCCGGATAAGTATCGATGGGCGTGTTCTCATTGTAACCCGGCACGTCGAACGCGCGGTGATTCATGATGTTGTCGAAATACACGCGAATCCCGAACCGGTGCGCCATTTCCACCAGCCGGATCAGCTCCGCCTCCGTGCCGTAACGCGTCCGCACCGAGTTGCGCTGATTCTTCGAGCCCAGATCAAACGGATCCCACAAATCATACCCCACCGAGAGACCGCCCGAACCCTTCGTCGGCGGCGGCAGCCACAGCGAGGTGTAGCCCGCCTCCGCCAGCTCCGGCATCTTGCTCGTGATCTCCGCCCATGAGGTGTTGAAGTACTGCAGCATCGTCTCCGCGCGCGTCGTGATGCTCCCCATCAGCCACAGGCTGATGGCGAGGAAGATGATGGGGCGCTGCGAGGTCATGCGTGAATTCTCAACGGGGTTACTGCTCTTCAATGGCGAGGCGGAAGAAGCGGCGCGGGCCGTCGAGCGGGACGACGAACTGACGCGTGGGGATGGATGGCGCGGCAGGCAGGCCGTCATTGCCGGGGACATTCCAGAGCGTCCAGCTTGTTAAGTTCGTGGTGGTCTGCACCTGCACGCGACGACCCTGAAGGTTCGGGAACTGGAGGGCGACGTTGCCGGATGAAACGGCAAGAGCGGGCTGCAATGGTGGCCCGGCATTCATCGGCGACGTCATGCCGAGGAACTCATGGTAGTTGGTCACGCCATCGCCATCCGCGTCGAAGCTGGGATCGCCTTGCGGAGATGTACCATTGCCAAACTGCTGCGCGCGCCATTCGGCATAAGTTTGGCGTCCCGCCATGCTCGCAATCCAGTCCTGCACGACTTGCACGCCATCGGGATCAACGACGGCGGTGGCGAGCGGGGGCATGCGGGTGTAGCCACCGCTGGCGCTGAGGCGGTTCCAGATGACACTGGCGGTGGCGTCACCGCGCACGAGGGCTTTGTGATGCGCGGCCTGCACATTGCCGACGTGGGCGTCAATCATCGCCGATTGTGTGAGACTGAGTTCGGGGCGCAAGTCGAAGGCGCCGATGCCCGTGCCGCCGGATTGGTGGCAGTAGCTGCAATTCACGGCGAGCCAGGACCGCGCGCGCGTTTCCAGCGTCTGCGTGGTGTCGGCGGGCGGCGCGTATTTTGGCAGGGTGTGGAATTGCGTCGGCGCGTTGCTCAGATAGCCGGCCCCGGCCAGGAGTTGGAGGTAGTTGCCGCTCATGTCGCCGAGGGCACCGGTGCGGTTGAGCTGCCGCGTTTCAAAGCTCAGGCCGTGGCCGCCCTGCGGGGTGTGGCAGGCGAGACATTCGCTGCGGCTGGGGATGCGCCAGTGCTGCACGGTCGAACTGCCGCCGATGATGACGTTCATGTCGAAATCCTCGCCACCATCGGCCACGAGGAAGGCCTCGGTGCCTGCGTCATTCCAGCGATAGCTGACGCCGTAGCTGCCAGTGGCGTTGATCATGAGGAGCCGCGTCTCCAGTCGTTTTTTCGTGGCCGGAGTTCCGCGTGTGAGCTCGTAGTCGAAGTGTTTGATGAAGAGAGCGCCGACAGGGAGGTTCCAGTTGCCGTCCTGCACATAACCGAAGGTGTCGGTGTCGTTGGGCAGCATGAACCAGCGGCTCTTGATGGCGTAATCGCTCCAGAACGGCAGATTGATGTCGTAGCGTTCGATGCCGGGATTGAGACTGAGATCGCCGAGGTCGGAGAAGAGGCCGGTGTCGCTGAGTTTGGCCGGGAAGGTGTTATCGACGGTCTGCGACACGAGGCGGCGCACTTTGCCGTCGCCATAGTCGAGCATGAGGATGTCGCCGCTGGCCGGATCGGGATCTAACATGAAGGCCACGACGCCTGCCTCGCCGGTGATGCGTTCGACAGTGGGCGGGTTCGCGCCGTTGCGCGTGAGCGACCAGACGTGGCCGCTGACGAAGTCGCCAAAGATGTATTTGCCGGTCAATGCGGGATATTTGGAGCCGCGATACAGCAGACCGCCGGTGACGCTGCGGCCTTCGAGTGCGCCGCCGCCGTGGAAGTAGGTCCACAGCGGCGCGATGGGCGTGAAGCCGCCCGGCGGATTCGTGCGCGGGCCTGCGGCAGCACCTTCGAGATAGCTCCAGCCGAAGTTTCCACCCGGTGTGACGACGTTTACTTCCTCCCAACTGTCCAAACCGACCTCACCAGCCCACATCTCACCGTTTTGCGGGTCAAAGCTGAACTGCCACGGATTGCGCATGCCGATGGCGAAGATTTCCGTGCGCAGCGTGCCGGTCAAAGCGACGCCGTTGAAGGTGGTGGCGCCGATGAAAGGGTTGTTCGCAGGCACTTTGAACAAGGCCTGGCTGCTGCCATCGAGCACGATGCTCGCATGCGCGTTCGGTTCGAGGTTTCCAGGCTGACGATCCACGTCGATGCGGAAGATGCCGCCCCAGAAGTCCTTGTCGATGCGTTGGGCGTTGTTGTTGCCGTCATTGAGGCCACCGGCATCGCCTGCGGCCCAGTAGAAGTAACCATCGGGACCGAAGCGGCAGGAGTCGATGTTGTGGATGCTCGATGGATTTGGCTGCGTGATGAAGGCTTGCTCGCTCGTGGTATCGCCGAGATCGAGGTTGCCATTCACGGCGGTGAAGCGCGAGACGCGGGCGTATTTGGCGCCGCTGATGAGAAAGTTGTAGGTGACGAAGAACTGTCTGTTCGTGAAGAACTGCGGATGCAGCGCGAGACCTTTGAGGCCGAGTTCGTTGCCATCGTCTTCGAAGTCTTCGGTGGAGCGCGGATTCACCACGGCAGCGAGGTCGATGAAGAGCGTCTTCGAAGGCGTGGCAGAATGGATGTCGTTGATGAGCCAGATTTTGCCGTTGCGTTCACCGACGAGCACTTTGCTCGTGCTGCCGGGCACCTGCGTCATGCAGCTCGGGGCGTTGAAATTGAGTCCCGGCGTTGAATCGACCACCGCGAGGCCGGTGGTGGGCGGCAGCAGCGGCACGATGCTTGTCGTGTTGGCGATGCGCAGCATGGAGGTGAAGTTGAACGTCACCGTGACGGGAGCGGAGTTTTGTCCATTCGCACCGAGCAGGCGGTAGGTCAGCGCATCGCTCACCGGCGTGTCAGTGGTGTGATGGTAGAAAATGCGGCCGCTGCTGTCCACACTCGCGGTGCCGCTCGACGGAGGCGTGACGATTTCAACCGTGCCGACACCGGCGTCGTTTTTGCGCACATCGACCAACACCTTTTTCGTGTGGCGCAGGGTGATCGAGTCCGCGAAGGCCGTGGGCGGGCCGAAGGCGCTCTGCAAGCCGCGCCAGCTCGCGCTGACGGCCACATTGTCCCACGTCGTGGCCGCTGTGCCGCCGGAAGCGAGGCGAAGGGCGGTCAGCCAGTTCGTGCCGGTGTAGGGCCGCGTGGCGAGGGGTGTGTTGGCGGCTTCCAAGTTCGTCAAAACAGGATCGAGCCAAAGCGTGGCCGTGTTGGCGACGAAATCGATCTTGGCGACGACGGTGTAGGCCTGCCCATCCACCGGCGCGATGCCGGAATAGGTGTGACCGGCGCTGAGATCGTGAATGGCAAACTCGCGCACGCCACTGGTGGGATTCACCGCGAACGGCACGCCGAAAAGGAAGCGCTCGTTGCCGAAATCATAGAGCGACATGCCGCCCCACGAGGCTCCAGCAGCACGATTCATCTCAAAGCGGACATAGACGGCCTTGAAGGATGAGGTGTCGGCATCATTGATCGCGCCTTCGGCTTCCACGCCGTTGAATTGACGTGTCGCGCCGTTTTCCCAGGTGCGCAGTGTGTTGGTGGTGATCGTGGGCGAGCCGAATTGAGCGTCCCAGTCAGCGAAATCGTTGCTGTAGGCCGGAGGAACGGTGTTTTGGAAATCCCAGTGCTCGCCGCCTTTGCGCAACGCGACGGGGCCGTCGTCATAGGTGAAGGTGTCGCTGCCGATGATGAGATCGCTGCCGCTCGCAGGTGTGGAGGCTGGATAAGTCACGCTGGTGACGGTGCTCCAGCTCGTGCCGACGACGAGTTTGTCCCAATACGTCGGCGCATCACCGCCGGAGCCGAAACGCAGCGCGGTGGTGGAATTCGTGAAGGCGAGCGTGGCATTCGGCGTGCCCGGTTCGCCGCCAGTGAGGCTCGGATTGACGTAGATGGAGGCGAATCCGGTCGTGTAATCGACCTTGGCGACGATTTGATATTTCATACCCGCGACGGGCTCCATGCCGGTGTAGCTCCACTGATTCGCGCCGAGATTGTGGATGCCGAGCTCACGACGATTGCTCGATGGATTCATCGCGAAGGGCACGCCGAACATCAGGCGTTCGTTGTTGCCCTCGTAGAGGCTGACGCCGCTCCACTCGACGCCGGCGGCGCTGCGCTGCATCTCGAAGCGGTAGTAGATCGTCTGGTACTGCGAGGTCGTGGCATTGCTGAAGCTGCCGTCAGCCTCGGTGAGGTGGTACTCGCGTTTCGTGCTCGATCCCCACGTCGCGAGGCGATTCGAGAAGACATAGGGAAAGCCTTCGACATTGTCCCAGTTCGACGCGCGCTGCGTGTGACCGATGAAACCGCTGCTGGTGTTGTCATTGTCGAAATCAAAGCCGGAACCGCTGTTGTGGCCGACGATGTTGCCATCGGGGTAGTCAAAATTTTCGATGGCGATGATTTGATCGCCGCTCGCGGCAGTGCTCGTGGGAAACGCACGCTGAACGGCGCTCCAGCTCGTGCCGATGGCCACATCGTCCCAGGTCGTCGCGCCGCTGCCGCCGGAGCCGAGGCGGATGGCGCTGTTCCAGTTGTCGCCGAGGTAGGTGCGCGTGGCATGCGGCGGTCCTTCCGGCTGCGTGAGGTCGGGATTGATCCAGAAGGAGATTTTATCGTTCACGAAGTCGATCTTCGACACGAGCGTGTAGGTGCCTGGATTCGCCGCGACGCCCGAGTAGGTCACGCCATTCTCGCCGATGCCGAACTCGCGCACCCCGCTGGACGGATTGGGATCGGTGGGCACGCCGAAGAAGATGCGCTCGTTGGTGAAGTCATACGCGCTCATGCCGGCCCACGTCGCGCCGGCGGAGCGTGTCATCGTCGCACGATAATAGACGGACTTGTAGCGCGTGCTGCCGTCCTGGTTCACACAGCCTTCCACCTCGCCCGGGAAGCCGTACTCGCGTTTCGCGCCGGAATCCTGGGTGGTCAGCGTGTTTGCCGCGACGCTGGGCGTGCCGAAGACGGAGTCCCAGGTCGAAGCGCCCGCGCGTTGATGGCCGATGAAGGCGTTGTTGTTCGTCGTGTTGTCGAAATCCCAATTTGTGCCGCCATTGCGGCCTGCGACGCTGCCATTGGCATAGGTGAAGGTGTCGCTGCCGATGAGTACATTCTGACCGAGCACTGCGACAGGGTTCGGATCGGGCATGGTGGCGAGTTGCATGCGGAACGAGTCGAGCGCCACGCCATCCTCACGAGCGACGACCCGCAGCGTGTAGATACCGCTGCTGGGGATGATGAAGGTCATCGCGTTCTGCGCGGGCGCGGCGACATTGACCTGCGCCTCGCCGCTGCCATCCCAGTTTTGCTGACCGAAGTCGGACGTGGTGTGGTTGTAGTCCTCATACCAGTCTGGATTTGGCCCGGCACCGTCCGCCAGTTCCGTGATGCCCGCGTAGATCGAGTCCGAGGCGGCATCATAGCCGTCCCAGCGCAGGTAGAGCCGGTAGGTGCCTGGAACGGTGACCTGGATGTAGTAGTCGATAGACGACCCGCTGGCGTATTCCACTGAGCTGGAGCCGACCACATTGGGCACCTGCATTGACAGTCCGCCGCTGGCATTCTCCAAAGTCACATCCGCAGGCACGATGGCATTGGTCGGCACCTCACGCCAGCCAAGCGTTTCGCCGACAGGGCTCTTCGCGTGATAATTTTCGGCTTCACCCGTCACCAGCCCGTTCGTGACAGTGTATGGCGAGCCGGGTGGGAGCAGACCGGCGTTCACGGCGGCAAATGGCAAGAACCCGGCGAGCAGGACGAGGCACGCCGGGCGCAATCCTGGCATGGAAGGGCAGGTCACGAAAAAAATCTGGTTGGAAGGTTGTCCGGGAGGACTGCCGCGCCCGGGATACGCAGCAGGCCGCTTCTTTAGAGGACAGGTTGAAGCGCTGATAGTAGCCGGTCCGGGGAAACGATGTCACTTAGATAAATGAACAATTCTCAGGTGCTCCTGACGCGTTATGATGCGGCATGCGCCGAGCGCTCAAGATGATTCTAGCGGTTCTCCTCCTGGCCGGCTTTCCGGCGGCGGCGGATGAACCGCTGTCGTCGGTGGGCGCGGTGCGGTCACTGCGGGCGGAGGAGGCGGCGAAGGCGCTGCCAGTGAGGCTCACGGCCGCCGTGGGGTGTTATCATCCAAGCTGGGGAGTGCTGCTGGTGCATGATGGGCGCGATGGCATCTGCGTGGGCGTGCCGGAAGGACTGCGGCCCGTGCGGCCGTTTCCAGCGGGAACCCGGCTGCTCATCGAAGGCGTGACCGGTCCGGGTGAATTTCTGCCGGTGATCCTGCCAACTCGGCTGGAGGAGACCTCAGGTGAAGGTGGAACACTGGTGCATGAGAATGTGAACGCGGAGCAGCTTTTCGCGCCGGGAGCGGATTGCCATCTCGTTGAGGTGGAGGCGGTGGTGAAAGGCACCTGGTTCGGCGAGGAAAGCCTGGTGGTGGACCTTCAGATGGAGGGCTGGCTGGTGAAAGCGGTGCTGCCGAAGCCCGAGGCGGCGGCCCAACTGCCGTGGCAGTTTTTGGAACGGCGAGTGCGCGTGCGCGGCGTGGCGGCGACGCATTTCAACGACCAGCGCCAGATGTCCGGACGGCTGCTGTTTGTGCAGGATCTGCAATCCTTCGCACTGGTCGAGACGGTGGAGAGCGTGGCCCAGGCGCCGCTGGTGCCGGTGGACGGCCTCTTGCGCGCGGACACGCCGCTGCGTCAGCACGCCCGGGTGCGCGGTGTGGTGTCGCATCTGATGCCCGGACGCGGCCTTTATCTGCGCGGCGAGGGTGGCGGACTCTTTGTGCAGACCGCCCAACCGCTCGACATGCGCACTGGTGACGTGGTGGAGGCGGAGGGCTACGCAGCCGTCACTGCGTTTCGTCCCAGCCTCAGCGCGGTCAATGTCACCCAGATCAGCACGGGTGTGCCGCCGGAACCGGTGCCATTCGTCGCCGCCGCGACACGTCACAGCCGGGAGCAGTGCGAACTGGTGACGCTGGAGGCCCAGTTTCTGGAGGCCACGCGGGGTCGTGAGGGGACGATTCTCGCCTGCCGTGCGGCGGGGCAGGTCTTCGAAGCGCTGCTGACGGGAGGGAACCTGGAGCTGGAACCTGGTTCAAGCCTACGGCTCACGGGCATCTGCGAGCTCATCTCCACCCACCCGCTCGTCATTCCGCGCAACGCCACCGGGTTCCGCATCCTGCTGCGATCTCCGGCGGATGCGGCGGTGGTGGCCCTCCCGCCGTGGTGGAACGGGCGGCGGGCGCTCTGGGCGCTGGGACTCCTTGGAGCGGTGGCAGCAGGTGTGGGCGCATGGGCGGTGGGATTGCAATTCCTCGTGCGCCGCCAGTCCTCGGTGATCCGCCAGCAGGCACGCCAGCAAGCGACCTTGGAAGAGCGCCAGCGCATCGCGCGGGATCTGCATGACTCGCTGGAGCAGGAACTCGTCGGCGTGACGATGCTGCTGGACAATGCCAACATGAAACTCAATGGCGACCGCTCCGCAGCGGCGGAACCCCTCGGGCTGGCGCTGCGCCTGTTGAGACGAGCGCGCGAAGAGTCCCGCAGCACCATCCGTGAGATGCGCAGCGTGACGCTGGAGCAGCGTGGCCTGCCTACCGCGCTCGATGAGTTGCTGCGTCCGCTGGCCACGGTCGGCGGTGCTGCTTTCAAGGTGCAGGTGGACGGCAGTCCGGCGCGTCTGCCCGGCACGGTGGAAACCCACCTGCTGCGCCTCGCCCAGGAGGCCGTGGCAAACGCTGCGCATCATGCCAGCCCGCGCAACATCGACCTCCGCCTCGAATACACGCCTGCCGGAGTGATGCTCGAAGTGCGCGATGATGGAGCCGGCTTTGACCCCACCACCGTTTCGGTGGGCGAAGGGCACTTCGGCCTTTTGGGCATGCGGGAGCGCGCGGAGAAAATCTCCGGGCGTCTCGAAATTCGCAGCCAGCCGGGCGCGGGCACCGTCGTAACCGTCCACGCATCCATCACCCAGCCCAGCTCCTCATGAACGCCAGCACCACCATCCGCGTCCTCATTGTGGACGACCACTTCGCCACCCGCCTCGGGCTCGCCATGCCGGTCAACCATGAGAAGGACATGCAGGTCGTCGCCGAGGCGGGCACCGGCGCGCGCGCCATCGAACTCTACCGCCAGCACACGCCGGATGTCGTGCTCATGGACTACCACCTGCCTGACATGAGCGGTGTCGAGACCCTGCTGGCCATACGCGCGGACGATCCTGGCGCGCGCGTCATTTTGCTGACGATTTTCGATGGTGAGGAGGACATCTACCGGGCTGTTGCCGCCGGCGCCCGGGCTTACCTCACCAAATCCTGCGAATGCGAGGACGTGCTGCGCGCCATCCGCCAGGTGGCGGCAGGTGGTGAGTATTTTCCCACGGACATCGCGGCGAAGATCGCGGCCCGCAACAAGCGCACCCCGCTGAGCCAGCGCGAGCTGGAAATCCTCCGCCTGCTGGTCAAAGGCCATTCGACCAAGGAGATCGTGGACCTGCTGAAGCTGAGCATGGGCACCATTCGTCTGCACATCAGCCTCATCCTGGAGAAACTGGGCGCGTTTGACCGCACCAACGCCGTCGCCATCGCCATTGAGCGGGGCATCGTGCATGTGGGGGATTGAACATCCGGCCTTGCTTCACGCATTGGCCCGCAGCCAGGTGATGCTGCGCTCGGCTTCACCTTTTTGGTAGGCGATCTCGGCGTCTTTTTTGCCGGGGCCGTCGGGGGCTTTGAAGCTGTCGATTTTTTTGCCGCGCTTGGCCATGTCGAGCCAGGCTTTGAACATGGGGGTGTCACGGTGATTGGGGAAAATCTTCCAGAAGTCGTCGTTCTTCCACGAGAAGGGGCGGGCGAAGCCGGAGATGGTTTCGACTTGAAGCGGCACGCCGGGGGCGAGTTCGGCAAAGCGTTTGGCGTAGGCTTTGTAATCGACGAGGCCTTCACCAACGGCGGTCCATTGCACCACAGCGCCGTTGTCGTCCTCCCAGAGCATGCTGTCGCGCACGCTGCTGCAGATCGTGAGCGGGCCGAGCACTTCAAGGTGCATCAGCGGCTCTTCGAGCGCCCAGACGGCGTTGCCGGGGTCGATGTTGGCCCCGACGTAGCCTTTGCCGGCGGCTTCGATGAGCGCTTTCAATTCGTGCGACTGCATGTCCCCAGCGTGATTTTCGACGGCGATTTTGATGCCCTCACCCTCGGCTTTGGTCTGGCAGGCTTTGATGGTCTTG
>JAYVIO010000120.1:0-15650 GCA_043770175.1 Verrucomicrobiales bacterium
CATTCGTCATTCATCATTGCCGCATGGCCCAGGCAATCATGAATCCCGAAGAGGTCCGGCGCTTTGCGGCGGAGTTGAAGCGTTTCAACACCGAGATGCAGCAGCGTTCGGCATCGCTGCAATCACGCTTCTCGGCTCTCGGCGAGACCTGGCAGGATGCTGAGCATGAAAAATTCGCCGGTGAGTTCACCACGACGATGAAGGCCATCAAGCGGTTCATGGAAATGTCCGAGCAGCACACGCCCTTCCTGCTGCGCAAAGCCCAGCGCATTGAGGAATACCTAAGCCAGCGCTAAATCATGGCCGACCAAGCACGCATCTCCAACCTCGATGCCATTGAGGCCTTTCGGTCGGCGCTGATCGTATTCATCAGCAAGACACGCCAGGCGCTCGATACGGTGCAGGACGCAGTGAAAAAGAATCGCGCATGGTTGCAGACCGAGCAGCCCGCCTTTTGGTCTTCACAGATCAAGCTGCGGCAGAAACGGCTCGATCAAGCCAATGCGGAGCTGATGAGCGCGCGCATGTCCGAGTTTGTGGAGACGCCCGCCGCCCAGCAGATGGCCGTGCGCAAGGCCCGTGCCGCATTGGAGGAGGCGCAGGCCAAAATGGAGCGCACCAAGGCCTGGTCCCGCGACTACGACCGCACCATCGATCCGCTGGCGCGAAAGCTCGATTCCCTGCGTGATTTCATCGACAGCGATCTCGCGCTCGCCATCGCTCATCTGGTCGAAATCCAGAAAATTATCGACGCCTACAACGAAACGCCCATGCCTGCGGCCACACCTGAATCTCAATCGTGAACTTGATCCAAAACGCCCGCGAACTCTCCGAGCACTGGCACGCCACCAAGGCGCACTGGCGCGATGCCAAGGCGGTGGAATTTGAAAAGCGCTATCTGGAGCCGCTGCCCGGCCTCGTCAGCAAAACTGGCGCGGTGATGAACGAACTCGAAAACCTGCTCAAAAAGATCCGCAAAGACTGTGAACAGCAACCTTGACCTGCGCGCCTCGCGCCTACTGGCCCTGCATACCACGCTGCGCGACACCATCGGTGATTTCGCACAGCGCAGCGAGCAGATCGCCCGCGAAATCCGCTCCCGCCGCTACACCGCCGAGCAAACTCACGTCCAGGAGCTCGAAGCGTTCGACGCAGAGCATGGCATCGCCCTTGGAGAAACGGCGGCGCAGTGGGATGAATACGCGCAGACCATCCATGCGCGGCACGCAGCACGTACCACCGCCTTTAAACGCTACGAAGACCGCATCAAGCGTGACCTGCCGGCGATGATCCAGAAGGAGCGTGAGCGCTGGCTCGGCAAACAGCAGATGCGCCGCATGCATGCGGATTCGATCCGCAAACGCGGCTTGCAGCAAACAGAGCACACTGTTGGTGCATTGCTGGAACGCCTCACCGCAGCCAAGGACCGCCTGCTGGCCGTGTTGAAAGCCTCTGGCGAGCGCCTTGGTCGCAAAGGTGCCCCGCAACCGGATCTCAGCCTCACGCTCGCAGACATTCCCGCCCGCGTTGAAGCCCTCGAAGCGCAGGCGCAAAACCTGGAAGAGCAACTCGCCGCAGGCAAAGGCGGCGGGATGTTCAAGATGTTCTCGAAGCCAAGCGTTAACTTGCTGCAGCTCAGTCAGGCCGTGTTGGATTACGAAACCTGCGTGGAAGAATTGAATGCCGCGAGCGCGACAGCAGCGGCGCAGATTCAGGCCGAGTATGACAGCGTGGACGTGCTCGTCACCGCCGACTGGAACCGCGCCGAGGAGGTGGGAGAAAAGTATCGCGGGGCGATGTTAAAGCGGCTTGCCACGCAGATTCCCGCCTGTCTGGCACGCAACGAACGTCTGCTCACCCGCAATCTGCAACGATTCGAGGCGCAAAAAGCCGCCGCACTCGTGGCAGTGAACGGTCCCGGCGCGCAGCAGCGCCAGCAACTCATCGATACACATGCCGCCGCACTGAACGCGATGCATGTCGCTTCCGAACAACGCTGGAGCAAGCTGCTCGCCGAGTGGAATCAGAAAATACCGCCGCTGCTGACCGCTGTGGATGAGATCAACCGCGATCAGGTCGCGAAATTCGAGGCCTGGAGTGCCAATTATCAGCCACAGACGCTGTTCCCGCCCGCCTGCCGGTTTGGACAGCTCAATCTCGATTTCACCGCTCCTGCCGCCTTGTTTGCCAAGGAAACACCGCTCAGCCTTGCCGGACATGAACGCATTTCACTGCCACTGGCGCTGTCCTTTCCGTTGGAAGGCTCGCTGCTCATCGAAACCGATGACGACGGCGGCAAATGGGTCGCTGAGGTGATGAACGGAGTCATCTTCAAGCTGTTTTCCAAAGCCCCAGCTGGGAAAGTGCACTTCACGATCATTGATGCTGTCGGTTTAGGCCAAAACTTCGCCGGTTTGATGCATCTGGCCGATTACGAGCCTGCGCTGATCAACCGCCGCATCTGGACGCAGCGCGAGCACATCGAAGAGCGTCTCGCTGAACTCAATGAGCATGTCGAGAAGGTGATCCAGATGTATCTGCGCAACGAGTACGCGACGATCACCGAGTACAACGAGCAGGCTGGCAGCGTGGCGGAGAACTATCACTTCCTCGTCATCGCCGGACTGCCTGCCGCATTCAGTGAATCGGCGATGGCGCGGCTCAAGAGCATCGTGATGAGCGGCGCACGCTGCGGTGTGTTTGTGCTCATTCATTGGGACCGTCGTCAGCCGCTGCCGGAAGGCTTGGTGGCGGAGGATTTGCGCAAGAACTCTGTGCGTCTCGTGCGGGAGAAGGGGATTGTCAGCTTTGGCTGCGTTTCCAGCCTCACGCTTGATGTGCCGCCGTCAGACGCCATTGCGGCCGATCTCGCGCATCAGATCGGGCAGGCCAGCATTGATTCCAATCGCGTGCAGGTGCCGTTCAGCGTCGTTACGCCGAAGGAGATGTGGTCAGAGTCCACCACCAACGAACTGCGCATCGCCATCGGCCGCACAGGAGCCACGAAGCTGCAATACCTCGCCATTGGCAAAGGCACGAAGCAGCACGCGCTGCTCGCCGGTAAAACGGGTTCTGGCAAATCGACCTTGCTGCACATCATCATCACCAATCTCGCGCTGACATGCAGCCCGGATGAAGTGGAGTTCTACCTCATCGACTTCAAAAAAGGCGTCGAGTTCAAGTGCTACGCCGACGCGAAGCTGCCCCACGCCAAGGTCATCGCCATTGAGAGTGATCGTGAGTTCGCACTCAGTGTGCTGCAACGCATCGACGAAGAACTGCGTCGTCGTGGCGAGATGTATCGCAAGATCGGCGCGCAGGATTTGGCCGGTTACAAGCGGGCAGGGGGCACGGAGCCGATGCCGCGCGCCATGCTCATCATCGACGAGTTCCAGGAATACTTTGTGGAAGATGATGCGGTGGCACAGGGCGCAGCGTTGCTGCTCGACCGCATCGTACGTCAGGGCCGCGCCTTTGGCATTCATGTCTTCCTTGGTTCGCAAACGCTTGGTGGTGCGTACACGCTTGCCCGCACGACGTTGGGACAGATGGTCATCCGCATCGCGTTGCAGTGCAACGAGGCTGATGCCGCGCTCATCATGGACGACAGCAACACCGCGCCGCGTTTGCTCTCGCGTCCCGGCGAAGGCATCTACAACGATGCCGCCGGTGCGGTGGAAGGGAACAGCCCCTTCCAAGTGGTCTGGCTCACCGACGAAGAGCGCGATGCGAATCTCGCCAAGGTCACGCAACTCGCAGAGCAGCGTGGTTTCAGCACCAAGCGCCCGATTGTCTTTGAGGGCAACATGCCCGCCGATGTGCGCGACAACGCCTTGCTCGCCGCTGCGCTGGCAAATTCGCCCGTCAAAGCTCCCGCAGATCCCAAGTGCTGGCTTGGCATGCCGAATGCCATCAAAGGCCCCACCGAGGCGCTATTTCCGCGTCAGAGCGGACGTCATCTGCTGATCGTCGGCCAGAATGACGAAGCCATCGCCGCGATCATGGGCCTGGGCATGCTCGCGCTCGCCGCGCAGCATCCGCGCGAGCGAGCGCCGCAGTTCTATCTCGTTCACAGTGCTCTTGCGGGCACGCCGGATTGCGAATTCCTCGAAGGCATCGCCACCGGACGTGCCAAAATCAGCCAAGGGCATGAAGCGGCCGAATTCATCGCTGAAATCCATGCCGAAATGAAACGCCGCAGCGACGAGGGCAGTGCGGGTGATCCGCCGATCTTCCTCTTCATCCACGGCCTGCAAAAGTTCCGCAAGCTGCGCCATGAGGAGGATTTCTCTTTCGGTGGCGATGACACGCCGAAGCCCGGCAATCAATTGAACGAGATCATCGCCGAAGGGCCGTCGCTCGGCATCCACCTCATCACCAGCCTCGACACGCTCAACAACGTCAACCGCTGCCTCAGCCGCAAGGCCGTCAGCGAGCTCGGCATGCGCGCGCTCTTCCAGATGAGCGCCAATGACAGCGCCAGCCTCATTGACTCGCCCAAAGCCAGCATGCTCGGCCTGCACCGAGCGCTGTTTTACAGCGAGCACGAATCACGTCTGGAAACCTTCCGCCCGTTTGCGCTGCCGGATGTGGTTTGGGTGGGCGAGGCGGTGAAGGCGCTCGCTCCGTAGTTGCGTATTGGCCCCATCTCGCCTTGTTCGCGCCCCCTATGAGCAGCGAGCAGCGCAAAGCATTTCCTTTTTCCGAGTTTGAACCGAAATGGCAGGACGTGTGGGAGGCCAAGAAGGCCTTCCGCACGCCGAACCCCGGTGACGCCGACTTCGATGCCTCGAAGCCGAAGTACTTCGTGCTCGACATGTTCCCCTATCCCAGCGGCACGGGTTTGCACGTTGGTCATCCCGAAGGCTACACCGCCACGGACATCATCGGCCGCTTCAAGAAGATGTCCGGCTTCAACGTGCTGCACCCGATGGGCTGGGACGCTTTCGGCCTGCCGGCGGAGCAATACGCCATCAAAACCGGCCAGCATCCGCGTGCGACGACGGAAAAGAACATCGAGGGCTTCCGCGGTCAGTTGAAGCGCCTCGGCTTCGCCTACGACTGGGGCCGCGAGGTGAACACGACCGACCCCGGTTACTTCAAATGGACGCAGTGGATCTTCCTGAAGCTGTATAACTCGTATGTGAATGACGAGGGCAAAGCCCGCCCCATTGCCGAACTCGAAGCGCAGGGACTGAGCCGCGAGGAGATCGATCATCGCCGTCTCGCCTACGTCTCGTCCGCGCCGGTGAACTGGTGCCCGGAACTCGGCACCGTGCTCGCGAATGAAGAAGTCGTGGATGGAAAGAGCGAAGTCGGCGGTTTCCCCGTCGAGCGCCGCCCGATGCGTCAGTGGATGCTGCGTATCACCGCCTTTGCGCAGCGTTTGATCGACGAACTCGACGGCCTCGACTGGCCGGAAGGCATTCGCATGCTGCAACGCAACTGGATTGGTCGCAGCGAGGGTGCTGAAGTGCGATTCAAGGTCGATAATGAACTCGGGGACATAATCACCGTCTTCACCACACGGCCCGACACTCTGTTTGGAGCCACCTACATGGTGCTCGCGCCCGAACATCGCCTCGTGGATGAAATCGTCACCGAGGAGCAGCTCGCTGCCGTCGAGGAGTATCGCGAGAAGACCGCCCGCAAGAGCGATCTGGAGCGCACGGAACTCGCCAAGGAGAAATCCGGCGTCTTCACCGGCGCTTACGCCATCAATCCGGTCAACGAGGAGAAAATCCCGATCTGGATCGCCGATTACGTGCTCCAAGGCTACTGCACCGGTGCCATCATGGCGGTGCCTGCGCATGACGAGCGTGACTTTGAGTTCGCGAAGAAGTTTGAGCTGCCGATCAAGCCTGTAGTCGCTACATTGCAGATGAGGGCGGGTGACTTCAATGACAGCCCGAAACCTTACGAGCAATTGTTGAATACAACGGTCACGATTAAGGACGCTAAGACTGGGAATGACATTTTTGTTTTTTATTCGACGGATAAGGCGGAGTCATCAGAAGGGTTCGCAGTGAACTCTGGCTTCCTCAATGGCCTTTCCACATCGGAAGCAAAGAAGAAAATCACCGCTTGGCTCGCAGAAAAAGGCCTCGGCAAAGGCACCACGAACTTCAAGCTGCGCGACTGGCTGTTCAGCCGTCAGCGTTACTGGGGCGAGCCGTTCCCGCTGGTGTGGGAAGATGGCAAGCATCGCAGCATTCCTGAAAGCGAGCTGCCGCTGCTGCCGCCGACGTTGGAAGACTTCAAACCGACCGGCACGCCCGAACCGCCGCTGTCGAAGGCCACGGATTGGGTGCGCTACTCCGCCACCGCGACGCGTGAACTCAACACGATGCCGCAGTGGGCGGGGTCGTGCTGGTATTACCTGCGTTACTGCGATGCGCAGAACAGCGAGCGTTTTGTCAGCGAGGCGGCGGAGAAATACTGGATGGGCGGCGGCAAGCCCGGCGGCGTCGATCTGTATGTCGGCGGCACCGAACACGCCGTGCTGCACCTGCTTTACGCCCGCTTCTGGCACAAGGTTCTCTTTGATCTCGGTTACGTCAGCACGCCGGAGCCGTTCCAGCGTCTGGTGAACCAGGGCCTGATCATGGGCGAGGACGGTCAGAAGATGTCGAAGTCACGCGGCAACGTGGTGAACCCCGACGATGTCGTGGCCGAGTATGGAGCCGATGCGCTGCGCTTGTATGAGATGTTCATGGGGCCGCTGGAGCAGGTGAAGCCGTGGAGCATGAAGGGCGTTGAGGGCGTGTATCGCTTCCTCGCCCGCGTGTGGCGTCTGGTCATGGAAGTCGATGAGGAAGGCGTGTGGAGCGTGTCATCCGCTTTGCAAGACGTGCCCGCGAACAAGCAGCTCACCAAAGCGCTGCATGAAACGATCAAGAAGGCTGGCGAAGACATCGAGAAGCTCAGCTTCAACACCGCTATCAGTCAGATGATGGTTTGCACGAACGCCTTCACCGGTGCTGAAGTGAAGCCCGCTGCTGCCATCGTGACCTTCTTGAAAGTGCTCAGCCCCTTCGCTCCGCATCTTGCGGACGAGTTGAACGCGCGTATCGCCAGCAAGTTCCAGGCCTTGGCCCATCCCGGCCTGCTCAGCGACGCCACCTGGCCGACCTACGATCCTGCCGCGCTCATCGAAGACGAAGTCGAAGTCGTCTTCCAGGTCAACGGCAAACTCCGCGACAAAGCACGTGTGCCGATTCAAGCCACGAAGGAGGAGATCGAAAAGATCGCCCTCGCCAGCGCCCGCGTGCAGGAATTCATGGAAGGCAAGCCACCGAAGAAGATCATCGTCGTGCCGGGCAAGCTGGTGAACATCGTGGTCTAACGCATGTTTGACCGGAGTGCGGATGCCCTCATCCGCATTGGAAGATTGCGGACGAGGGCGTCCGCGCTCCTGTGCGTGCCATGCGTGTCGCCCTTTTGCATTACACTCTCCCGCCCGTCATCGGCGGCGTGGAGCGTGTTGTTTGCGATCAAGCGACGGCTTTGCGCTCGCTCGGCCATGAGGTCACGCTCTTTGACCGGAGTGCGGAAGCCCGCATCCGCTTTCGTGATTTGATCAAGCGTGAGCCTGCTCGTGAGCCCACTGCTGCGGATGAGGGCATCCGCACTCCGTTTCAGCGGGTGCAGCGCTGGATGGAGGAAGACGACCACCATCCTTACTTTGAGCCAACGAAGGAGATCACGCGTCATCGACACCTGCTGCCGCACTGGCAGCAGGCGGGAAAGCTGGTGTTTGTGACATGGCGACTCGGAGATGCTTTGCCACAGGAAAAGCTGGATGAATTGCGTGCGAAGAAGCTCGCCTGGGAGCTGGCGCATCCGAAACCGTGGTCGGTGGCCGCGGAACTGGAGCAGCACGGGCTTTTCGATGCCCAAGTCGAAGCCTGGCTCAACGCCGGGATGGGAAGCTGCGTGCTGCGGCAGCCGGAGGCGCGCCAAGGGTTGATCGACACACTGCATCACGCCGACGGGAAGGACTACGACTTGCTGAGCTATGTGATCATGCCGAATCATGTACATCTGTTGTTCCGGCTGCGGGCGGGAGCGGAGTTGGAAGAGGTGATCAAGGCATGGAAGAGTGTGTCGTCACGGCGGATTGCCAAAGTCACGGGCAAGAAGGGCGAATGGTGGCAGGAGGGATATCGTGATCGGTTGGTACGCGGGCCGGAGCATTTGGAGAACGTGCTGCATTACATCCGACGGAATCCGGTGGAGGCGAAACTGCGCGAAGGGTCATTTGTTTGGTGGGAGTGCGGACGTCCTCGTCCGCTTTTTTTTAAAGCGGATGAGGGCATCCGCGCTCCGCTGGCCGTCATCGTCCACAATGTCTTCGCCATGCCCTTCGACCTTGATTGGACGCGGGAACTGCTCGAACTCACGCGCACACGCTCTGACATCCGCTGGATCAACTGGGTCCACGATGTGCGCTGGAGCGAACAGGTGCCGCAGGCCGTGCATGTGGCAGTTTCGGAGCATCGGAGGCAGGAATACGCGAAAATCACCTCCGAGCCGATTCACGTCATCCCGAACGGTGTGGACGCGGCGGCGGTTTTGGGGCTGACGGAGCGTGTTTCGGCACTGAAGATCGAAAATGCCGATCTCATCCTTTTACAGCCTACACGCTTCGTGCGGCGGAAGAACATCGAGCTGGGGCTGCGGGTGCTGGCGGAACTGCCGGAGGCGATTTACGACATCACCGCAGCTCCTGATCCGCATCAGGACGACGGGAGCGTCTATTTCAAGGAACTGGGCGAACTGGCGGAAACGCTTGGTGTGCGGGATCGCGTGTGGTTTCTCGGCGAGGTGGCTCCGTTGAGCGATGACGATGTGCGCAGCCTCTATCAAATGGCGGATGTGCTGTTTTTCCCGAGCACGGCGGAGGGCTATGGGCTGCCGTTGATCGAGGCGGCGCTGCATGGAGTGCCGGTGTTCTGTTCGGACATCCCAGCGCATCGCGAGGTGGCGGTGGGGGCGGAGTTTTTTGCGCTGGACGAAGCGCCGCGGTTGATCGCGGCCAGGATTCGTGAGCATCCTGCCGTCAGGCAACGGCAGGAGCGGCGGGAGCTGATGCGGCGCCTGTCCTGTGAGGGAATCCTGCGGGAGTTGCTGGAACCGTTGCTTTTGCCGCTGGGCGCTCCATGAGTGGGCCTTGATGAGCCAATATTCAAAAGAAGCCGAGATCGAAACCGTGCTGACAGCAAGGCACCAAAATGTGTTCGCTTTTTTGGGAGCGCATGATGCGGGAGCTGGCAAGCAGGTGGTTCGCACCACACAGCCCTACGCGAGCAAGGTGGTGGTGATCTGCGGCGATGAATCGGTCACGGCGACCAAGTTGCATCCTGATGGATTTTTTGAAGCCGTTACCCCGAGTGGTAGCTACGAACTGGAAATCACCGACCATGAGGGCAGAACGAGTCGTACCAGCGATCCTTATTCGTTTGGCCTGCTGCTAGGCGATCAGGACATGTACTTTTTCCGTGAAGGCACGCATCAGCGGCTGTGGGAAGTGCTCGGCGCACGCTTGAAGACGTTGCATGGCGTGGCGGGGTGCCAGTTTGCGGTGTGGGCACCGAATGCGCAGCGCGTGTCGGTGGTGGGCGACTGGAACCGCTGGGACGGACGCGTGCATGTGATGCGCAATCGCATCGAGGCGGGCATCTGGGAGATTTTCATTCCCGGACTTGCCGAACTAACGCACTACAAGTTTGAACTCGTGGACAAGCATGGGCAATTGCGTTTGAAGAGCGATCCGTATGCGGTGTTTGGCCAGCACAGCACCCAGACTTCGAGTTTGATCTTCAATTTGGAACGTTACAAGTGGGCGGACAACGAATGGATGCAGGCGCGGGCAAAGCGCGATCTCTACCACGCGCCCATGAGTGCGTATGAGGTGCATCTCGGTTCCTGGAAGCGCAAGGCGGAGGAGGGCAACCGCTGGCTGTCGTATCGTGAACTTGCAGATGATTTGATCCCGTACGTGAAAAGCCTCGGCTTCACACACATCGAGATCATGGGCATCGCCGAGCATCCGTTCGACGGCTCATGGGGCTATCAGGTCACGGGTTATTTCGCGCCGACGAGTCGCTTCGGCAATCCCGATGAGTTTCGCGAGTTTGTGGACCGCTGCCATCAAAACGGCATCGGGGTCATTCTCGACTGGGTGCCGGGGCATTTCCCCAAGGACGCGCACGGTCTTGCGAAGTTCGACGGCACCGCATTGTATGAGCATGAAGACCCACGACTGGGCGAGCATCAGGACTGGGGCACGCTGATCTTCAATTACGGGCGGCATGAGGTGAAGAACTTCCTCATCTCGAACGCGCTCTACTGGCTGGAGCAGTTCCACATCGACGGCCTGCGCGTGGATGCGGTGGCGTCGATGCTCTACCTCGATTACTCACGCAAAGCAGGCGAGTGGGTGCCGAATCATCTCGGTGGCCGCGAAAACCTCGAAGCCATCGCTTTCATGCGTGATCTTAACCGCGTCTGTTATGAAAACCATCCGGGCAGCACCATCATCGCGGAGGAAAGCACGGCATGGCCGGGCGTGTCGCGCCCGGTGAGCAGCGGCGGCCTGGGTTTTGGCTTCAAATGGAACATGGGCTGGATGAATGACAGCCTGCACTACATGGCGGAAGATCCGATTCACCGGAAGTATCATCACGGCGAGGCCACGTTCGCGATGATCTACGCCTATGATGAGAATTTCATCCTCGTGCTGAGCCATGACGAGGTTGTGCATGGCAAGGGATCGCTTATCAACAAGATGCCCGGTGACCGCTGGCAGAAGTTCGCCAATCTGCGCATGTTCCTGGCGTGGATGTGGATGCATCCCGGTAAAAAGCTGCTCTTCATGGGCGGTGAGTTTGGCCAGTGGAACGAATGGAGCCATGAGCGCAGCCTCGACTGGCATCTGTTCCTTGGTGAAGAGCACAGCGGCCTGCAAAAGCTCGTCAGGGATCTGAACCATCTCTACACGACACGGCATGCGCTGCACATGAAGGATCATGAGGCGGGCAGCTTCTCTTGGTTGGATGCGAACGACGCGGACAACAGCATTTTCGCCTTCACCCGCTCCTCGCCGGATGGCGACAAGGTGTATGTCATCGTCAATGCAACGCCGGTCACACGAACCGGTTATCGCGTCGGTGTTGCCGATGCTGGCAGCTATCGTGAGTTGCTCAACAGCGATGCGGCGGCGTACGCTGGGTCGGGCGTGAGTGCGGGGGCCGGCTTTCAGGCGCAGCATACCTCCTGGCAGGGACAGCCCTGGAGTCTGGTCGTCGATCTGCCGCCGCTGGGAGTGCTGGTGCTGGGAAGATGAGAGAAATGAGAAGAATGGGAGTGATGAGCATGCTGACGCAATAGCGGCAGAGTTAGGAGCGTTCATGCTGTCCCATGAAACTGCTTACCCTCGCCACCACCCTCCTCGCCGCGGCCGCGCTCAGTGCTGCGGACGCTCCCAAATCTGTTTACGACGTGCCGTTGAAAGACATCGACGGCAAAGACGCCTCTCTGAAGGAATATCAGGGCAAGGTGATGCTCATCGTCAACGTCGCCTCCAAATGCGGCAAAACGCCGCAGTACACACAGCTCGAACAGCTCAATCAAGAGTTCAAAAAAGACGGACTCGCGGTGCTCGGCTTCCCCAGCAATGACTTCGGAAAGCAAGAACCGGGGACGAATGCGGAGATCAAGGAATTCTGCTCCACCAAGTACAAAGTGACTTTCCCGATGTTCGACAAGATCGTCGTCAAAGGCCCCGAGCAGCATCCGCTCTATCTGCTGCTCAGCGGCCCGACTTCGCCGTTCCCTGGCGATGTGAAGTGGAACTTCGGCAAGTTCCTCATCGGCAAGGATGGCAAGATCTTGAAGCGCTTCGAGCCCGGTGTGAAACCCGACGCTCCTGAAGTCGTGGATGCCATCAAGGCGGCGCTCGCGGCGAAGTGATCGCTCTGTTCTGAAACGAAAGCGGCGCTGACTCAGTGAGTCAGCGCCGTTTTTTTCACCTGGTCTAGGCTGAAGTGGCACGGCCTTTCGCACGCGGCTGGGGTGGATTGCCGCCATTGGGTGGCACCGGCGCGCCAGGACCACCCTGCGGGCCGTTGGGTCCGGGATGCACCTCGATGCGGATGTTACCGTTCGCGCCGTCCATCATGCGCAGCTTGTCACGAAACTCCTCGGGCACCGCCTTGCGTTCGGTGTCGTCGTTGACGGGCCAGCTCTGCTCCTGGCCGTTGTTGGGACGTGCGATGAAGGTGGTTTTGCCATCTTCGCGCTTGAGGGTGTATTCGCCGGAGTCATCACGCCGGGTGACATTGGCGGCGGTGTGAGACTCGCTGAAGTTGAACTGCTGCACATTGCCACCAGCTGGATTCGGCGGCGGCTGGTTGCCGCGTGGTTGATGGCCGCCGGGCATGTTGAACATCGGTGGCTGCGGCATGGGAGTGTTGCCGCCGGCTTTCGACCAGTCCTGGATGCGTTGCTGATACGCGCGCATCTCCTGTTGGAAACGCTCCATCTGCTCGCCCATTTCTTTACCCTGGTTTTGGAAACCACGGAAATCACCGCCTTGGAACATCGGCATGCCGTTCTGCGGCCATCCGGAGAACCCATGCTGCTGGCGCTGCGGCATCACCGGCATCAGCTTCTCGCCGAGCGTCACGGACACTTGGGATTCCTTGCCGCCGCTGATGATGGTCAGATTGACGACGTCGCCTTTCTTTTTGGCACGCACCAGCAGCATCAACTGCTCCATGCTCACGAGCTGCTGGTCCTCAAACTTCAGCAGGAGGTCATGCACCTTCAATCCGGCCTGCTCGGCAGGCGAATCCGGCATCACTTCATCCACCATAAGGCCAAAACCTTCCGGCAGGGCGAACTGCGAGCGCAGTTCCGACGGCACTTCGCGGGTGAGGACGCCGATGTAGGCCACCGGTTTCTGATCCGGGCCGGCTGGCGGCTGGTTGGGTTGATTCGGCTGCGGCTGCCGACGATTCGATCTGGAGTCCGAGGAATGCGTCTCCGTTTTCACCGTGCCATTGTTGTTGGCGCTGGCAGTGGCGGAGGCGCGGGCCTCACCGGAGGCGGATTCGCTTTTCTCAGCCTTGGCGGCTTCGACTTTTTGTTCCACCTGCTGGGCACACAACGGCGCGGTGCCGAGGCAGGCGATGAGGAAGGAGTGTTTAAGTTTCATGGTCGGGTAGGTTCAGGTTTTTGGGGAAGAATCATTGGAAGGAGACCGGCAGCACGAGCTTCTGCTCGCGCGGGTATTCGACGGTCATCTGCGCGCCATCGCGTGGATCGATCCAGGTCTGGCGTTCGCGTGTAATGACGGTCATGTGCTGTTCCGGGAGGCGTTCGGCGCTGTAATGAATGCCGTCGTTCTGCACGTCCTCCCATTCGCGGATGGTGGAGACCGGCAGCACGGCGGGCGTGGTGGCCAGCGCGGCGTTCGGCGTGGGCTGTGGCAGGTAACTCATCACCGCCACAGCGGCGGCAGCGCCGAGAGAAGCCCAGGTCGCCGAGGTCAGCCAGCGTGGCAGCGGGCGATGAGTGCGCCTAGTGCTGAGCCAGCTCATGTCGAGTTGCAGTTCTTCATCGACTCGCTGCGCGAGGGCAGGGGAGGCTGGGGCGGGCGCAAGTCCGCGCAGCAGGCTTTCGAGTTGGGGGTCGTTCAGGTCGTGGTTCATGGCAGTGCCTCCGTGGGGGTGGAGAAGGGCAGGATGTTGGGTGCGGGTGTGCTGGACTCACCGAGCAGATCTGCTTTGAGCGGGGCGAGCTTTCGCTGCATGGCCTGCAAGGCGTAGCGGTAGCGACCGGCGATGGTGTTGATGGATTCGCCGGTCATCGCGGCGATTTCGTTGAAGGTCAGGTCGCCCCAGAGCTTGAGGGTCACGACTTCGCGCTGCTCCTGTGGCAGGTTTTGCAACGCTTGTTGGACGATGGCGGCGATTTCTTGCTGGCCGGGCTGGGGATCAAACGACGGCGCATGTTCACCGGCGACGGCGATGTCAGATTTGGCCTCGCGATTCACGCGGCGGTGGTCCGAGCGGCGTTGGTCGAGGGCGATGGTGCGGACGGCGGCGTAAAGCAGGGGGATGTGGTTGTTGTCGCCTTCGGGGAAGCGCCGCCACCAGCGCACAAAGGCCATTTGCACGACATCCTCGGCGTCGGACTTCGAATCGACGAGCTGTCGCGCATACAGCACGAGCTGCGGGGCGATCTGCTCAAAGGTTCGTTTCCAGTCGAAGGCGGGTTCCATGCGGGGGCAGGTGTTCGACCAGCCTAACGCCTCCGGGTTCGCGTTTTGTGTGCTTTATCGCGAAAAAGCTCGGCTTGTGCGGCCTGGAAAGACTTCCATCGTGGCTTTCATGCCTGCTCTGCCACGTCTTTCGTCCCTTGTCTGCGCTGTGCTGTTCCTGACTGCCCTGTTCTGGTTCTCGCGTTCACAGCAGACGACCACTGTTTCCAAAAACGCGCCGACCCGTCCGAATTCATCGTCAACAGTTCCCCGGCCCGCTGCTTTGCCGCAGGCGGATGACTTGAATGGGCTGTATCATGAAATCCTCTCGGCTACACCTGAGGGTGAGAAAGCACTGCCGTTCAAGACCAAGCGCCGAGTGCATCTGAAGCCGGGTGAATCTGCCGTCATCGGCTTCTGGCAAATCAGCAAGGATACGAATGGCCTCGCGGTGATCACCCCGGAGGCGCTGCCGGACGGCACAGTCAAACTGGCGGCACGCATTATGAAGGTCAGCGACGCCGTGGCTGCCGACAAAGCTGTCCGCGAGTTGTTTCCTGCGCCGTTTGATGTGGAACAGTCCGGTGCGATGAAGTTTGATGAGGTACAGGCCGCCCTTGCTAAGCTCGATGAATCCGAGGGCACTGACATGCTTTCCATGCCCAGCGTGGTCACGCGCACCGGCCAGCAGGCCACCATAATGATCGGCAGAGAAGGAACCGATGGCCAGATGGTCAGCGGCATTTCCCTCAATCTTAAGACCAATCCATCTGCTGCGGACGGCAGCTTCGATCTCGATTTTGGTCTCGATTTGAAATGACTCAGACGCGAGCGCAAAAGGTATGCGAAAGTGATGCAGACACTCCTGTCTGCACGAGCGTTCCCAGGGAAACGGGGCTCTAACGCAGACAAGAGTGTCTGCATCACCCTTTTTGCGCTCGCATCTGACTCAGGCCTTTTCAAGGCCCGGCGGCGATTTGCCGAACTTCAGGCCGTAGCCGATGAACAGGCCCCCGACGATGAACATGAAGGTGGAGAAGAATTGTCCCTTCGTCAGGCCCATGATCATGGCGGAGCCGCTGTCCGGCTGGCGCACATATTCCAGCGCGATGCGGGCGCTGGCGTAGAGAATGAAAAACAAGCCGGTGACGATGCCTTGGCGCAAGCGGGGGAACTTGAGGCGGATGAAAATCAAAATGGCGCTGAGCAGCAGGCCCTCGCCGAGTGCCTCATAAAGCTGCGAGGGATGACGCGGATGCAGAATTGACTCTAACTCGGCACGACCGCCGCGATACTTCTCAAAGTAGGCGATGATGTCCGGGCTGTGCTGCAAACCCTCGGGAATCAGCCCCGGCTGGCCGCCTTGCTTGTAAAAATCCTCATG
>JAYVIO010000121.1:0-2004 GCA_043770175.1 Verrucomicrobiales bacterium
CGATGAGGATGAGCAGCCGCCAGTCGATGTTTTCATACGCGGTCTCGAGGCTGATGCAGCGCGTGATCACCGCCAGCAAGGCGGCCAGCAGCATCGCGATGGCGGCGGGCATGAGTCCGAAAGAGCTGGCAACCACGGCGATCACGAAAACCGCGAGTACGATCATGCCTTTCTTCCGGTCGCCCGCGCTGTATCGGTGGTCGGTGATGACGACCATCTCGGACTGCTCTTCAAAAGACTTGAACCGCTCATACGGTCCCTGGAGCAAAAGCAAATCGCCCGCCTTCAATCGGATGTCGCCAAGCTGATCGGCGAGCGAGCGATCCCCGCGCATGATCGCGAGCACGGATAGGCCGGACCGCTGTCGGAAATTTGCCTCTTTCAGCGAGCGTCCAACCAGCCCTGAGCGCGGCGTGAGCACGACCTCGGCCACATGCGCCTCACGCATGTCGATGCCCGAGCTGCGCAGATTCAAATCCTCGAGGATGTCGATGCCTTCGATCTTCTTGATCTTGATGAGATTCTCCACCTTGCCGGCCACGAGCACGATGTCGTCTTTCTCAAGGCGCTCATGCGGCGCGGCCTGGAGTTCCAAACCGTGACGGACAATCTTGAGCACCTGGAACTGAAGGACGGAAAAGTCCGAGCTGTAAACCTCCTGGCCGATGAGCGGCGAGTTTTCCAAGATCACGACCTCGGCCAGATACTCGCGCATCGAGATCGTATCGCCCGCCTCCGCCTGCTCCCGGTCTGGCAGCATCCTCATGCCGATGACGATCATGTAGAGGATGCCGCCAGCGAGGATCACGAGGCCCACGGGCGTAGTCTCGAACATGCCGATCTCGCCCAGCCCGTTCTTTTTCATGTAGCCGCTCACGGCCACGTTCGTCGATGTGCCGATGAGCGTGCAGGTGCCGCCCAGGATGGAGGCAAAACAAAGCGGCATCAGCAGCCGCGACGGCGCCATCTTGATCTGCCGCGCGAGAGCCATGACGGGGCCAAGGAACATTGCCGTGACCGTCGTGTTGTTCATGAAGGCGGACACACCGCCGACTGCGGTCATCATCACAGCGGTCAGCTTGATGGGCTTCCCGTGCAATCCCTTCGATAGGATGCCGCCCATCGCATCCAGCACACCCGTGTCGCGCATCGCCGCGCCGATGACGAAGATGGAGGCGAGCATGACGATAACGTCATTGCTGAACCCCGCAAAGGCCTCCTCGACTTTCAGGATGCCCGTCAGCACGAGCACGCAAAGCAGCGCCAGCGTGACGATGTCCACAGACACCTTCTCGGTGGAGAAGATCACAACCGCTGCGATGAGCAGGCCGATGACAAGCCAGGCTTCCATGAAAAATGATTCGGGCGGCTGCTACTTTAGCGGGACTGCTCCAGATGCCAGTGACAACTGCTGCAGTCGGTTCCCGGTTCCTGGTTCTTGGTTCCCAGTTTTGTTTGTTGGCTCATGCTCGCAGGGCACAAAGCCAGTCACAGGCAGTGAGGACAACAGATCAGCGGAAGGACACCGCAGTTTGAAGAGCGACCGCCGGAGCAGCTACTTCTTCGCCAGCTTGGAAGCCACGCGGCTCTTGAGGCGGGACGCTGTGTTCTTGTGGATCACATGCGTCTTCGCGGCTTTGTCGGCGGCGGAGGCAAACTCAGCCAAGGCGGCGTTCGCAGCCTTGCCATCACCCGAAGCCACCGCAGCCAGAACTTTCTTGCGCAGCGTGCGGATGCGGCTGTTCACCGTCTGGTTGTGAGCAGTCCGGGTCTTGGTCTTGCGGATGTTTTTTTCTGCGGAGCGGATGTTGGCCATAAGCGTGGGTCGAAGGGGCGGGTTTTCTAGTCTGGATGGGAACCCTTGTCAACCGCCAAGGCGGACGTTTCCGTGGCCCGCTTTCCGTCCGTGTTTCATTGGCACAAGAGCAAGTGAGCACCACTCGTGTCCGTCCCATAATTATTCCGGGTTTGACTGCTACACGACAGGTGGAGACTGGCGCAGAC
>JAYVIO010000122.1:0-15547 GCA_043770175.1 Verrucomicrobiales bacterium
TGTGCTGACAGGCGGTGCCACGGGCAGTTCCGCCGGCCTGTGAGCCACCCATGCCGCTCCGGCCAGCGCACTGATCAAGAGCAGCCGCAGAGTTTGGAGCAGGTGGCGTTTCACGGCGACGCAGGAGTGAGGATGTAGTGAGGATCAGGCCGCCGTGCCTGTTTTCGCCGGCGCGGGTGCCGGACTGGCAGGCGCAGGCGCGGTTGGAGCAGCCGGTGTGCTTGTGGATGAAGCTGCGCCTTCCGAATCTTTCTTCGCGCCGGCTTTGTAAGAATCGCTGCGGTAGTCGGTGATGTAGAAGCCGGAGCCTTTGAAGATCAAACCGGCGCCGAGGCCAATCTTGCGTTTGATCGGGCCGGGGCAGCCTTCTTGCGGGCAGTCAGTGAGATGCGGGTCCTTCATGGACTGCTTGGCTTCAAACTGGTGGCCACACGTCTGGCATTCGTAATCGTAAGTGGGCATTGGGGGCTGGTAGGTGCGCGTGGGGTTGCGGGTTCGCGCAGGGGCGCTGATTATGCCGCGCTGCCACCCCTGCTGCAAAAGGATTTTCCCCGTGTCCCCTTTGCAGCATGCAATCACCGCTCGACACACTGCGGCCGTTGGATGTATTATCCGGCCATGCCAACGCTGTTCCAGGAAACCGTCTTCCTGACGAATCTTTACGCCACTCCCGCTGACTGGCAGCGCGATTTGTTTTATTCCGTGGTCCGTGGCGGGCACTTGCGCGCCGGTTTTGAGCATCGCATCGAGCGCGAAACTTATCCCGGCCATGAATTAATCCTCTGCCTCAAGGGTCACGGCTGGGTGCAGGTCGCGGGCAAACGTCATCAAGCCGGCCCCGGTTCCCTCGTCTGGGTGAACTGCCATCACCCGCATGCGTACGGTGCGGTGACGCGTGAACCATGGGAGTTGTACTGGATGCGCATTGAAGGCCGCTCGCTCGACCGCATCGCCGAACTGCTGCAAATCCGCTCGCAGCCCGTGCTCGAGGGCATCAATGAGCAAACCGTCGCGCAGGAGTTCGAGCGCGCCTTTCAATACATGGGCGGCACGCGCCCCAGTGATGCCGCACTCGCCAGCGCCGCCGTGGCCGCCATCATCGGACTCGCCTTCCATGTGCGCCTCTCCGAGCCGGGCCTCATTCAACCGGAACTGCCGCAGGCCGTGTCGAAGGCGCTTGAGCGCATGCGCCTTTACTTTCACATGCCCATGCGCGTCGCCGAGCTGGCGCAGATCAGCGGCATGAGCGAAAGCCACTTCAGCCGCCAGTTCAAGGCCGCCATCGGCACCAGCCCCATCGACTGGCTGCGGCGTGAGCGCATCAACCAGGCGAAGCGCCGCCTCATCGAATCCGACGATCCCGTCAAAGAAATCGCCCGCCAGGTCGGCTACCACGACCAGTTTTTCTTCAGCAAGGACTTCAAAAAGATGACCCGCCTCACGCCCACGCAGTTTCGTGAGCAGGAACGGCAGCCCTAGCTCGCCGCACGGTTCTTCCGTTCCTCCAGCCATGCCTGGGAACGGCGGAAAATGAAGTCCAGCATCAATGCGAGCACCGCACCCGCCAGCGCACCACCGATGCCGCCGTAAACCGCGATCAGCCAGCTCGCGTCCGCCATCTCGAAGAACGCACGCCCGATCCAGGCTGTGACCGCGCCTGCTGGAATGCCCGCCAGCACGCCGCATTGCAGCAAAAACACGCGCACTCCCGTCGCCGGCCGTTTCGTGAAAAATCCCAGCGCCACCGAACTCGACACCACGCCCAGCGCCACCAGTGTTGCCGCCACCGCACAGGCAAACAACGCGATGCCGATGCCTGCGCCAATAACAAGCAACATGACAATCAATCCGACGAGATTCATGCCACCATGGTGGACTCGTTCAGCCAATTTCAAATCTCAAATTTCAAATCGTCCATTTCCTGCCACTGTCACAGCCCCCATGAGCATCGCCACCGCACCCCAGGCACTTCTCGGCATGAAGCCAGAAGAAATCGCCGCCGTGTTCGCGGAACTCGGCCAGCCCGCGTTTCGCTCCAAACAGCTCGTGGAATGGATTTTCGCCAAACGGGCCGCCAGTTTCGATGAGATGACGAATCTGCCGAAAGCGACGCGCGAAGCTCTCGCTACACGTTTTGTCACCCGCTCGCTCAGCATCGCGAAAGTCACCGGCTCCGCCGACACCACGCGTAAATTCCTCTTCAAACTGCACGACGGCCGCTACGTCGAAACGGTGCTCATTCCGGCCAATCCCGCGCTCTACGGTGGCAAATCCGACCGCCGCACGCTCTGCGTCTCCAGTCAAGTCGGCTGTGCCTACGACTGCAAATTCTGCGCCAGCGGCCTTGCTGGTTTCGCGCGCAATCTCACCGCTGCGGAGATCGTCGAGCAGATCGTGCAGGTCGAGGCGCATGCAGGTGAGCGCGTGGACAATCTCGTTTTCATGGGCATGGGCGAACCGCTCGCGAACTACTCGAACGTCACCAAAGCCATCGAAATCCTCAACGCCGAGTGGGGCATCGGCATCGGTGCGCGTCACATGACCGTCAGCACAAGCGGTCTCGCTCCGCAGATCAAAAAACTTGCCGATTTCCCGCTGCAAATCCGCCTCGCCATCTCGCTGCATGGTGCCACCGACGAGGTGCGCGAGAAAATTATGCCAGTGAACCGCAAGCACAACCTCGCCGAGTTGTTTGAGGCGCTCGACTACTGGAACTCACGCCGCAAACAGTTCCTCACCTTCGAGTTCATCCTCATCGCCAACGTGAACGACAGTCTGCAACAGGCCCATGCGCTCGCCAAACGCGCTCGCGCTGTGAATGCGAAGGTGAACCTGATCCCCTACAACACCGTGGACGGCCTGGAGTGGGTGCGCCCGAGCGAACCAGTTCAGGACGCCTTTCTCGCTGTACTCACGAACGCTGGCGTCACCGCCACGCTGCGCCGCGAAAAAGGCCACGACATCGCCGCCGCCTGCGGGCAGCTCCGTTTGAAACAAGAAACCGAACTCGGCATCATCGAATCGCCGATTCCCGCCAAGCGCATCACCATCGGTGCTGGCGCATGAAAGTGAACGGACAGCACTATCGCACCGTCTGGATGCCCGAACCCGGCATCGTGCGCATCATTGACCAGCGCAAACTGCCGTGGGCATTTGAAATCATCGATTTGAAGTCCGTGGCCGAGGTGGCGCACGCCATTCGCGACATGGCGGTGCGTGGCGCAGGCTGCATTGGCGCGACAGCAGGTTACGGCATGGCTTTGGCGGCATGTGAGGCACAAACAGGGGCACAGCTCGAAGCACTGGCTCAATCTCTGATCGAAACACGGCCCACGGCGGTGAATCTGGCCTGGGCGGTCAACCGGCAGCTCGATGTGCTGCGGAATCAACCTGCGATAGCGTGGCAGGACATCGCGCAAGGCGAAGCAGAGGCGATTGCGAATGAAGATGCAGACGCTTGCGCACAGATCGGCGTGCATGGTCTCGAAATCATCCGCGAGATCGCAGCGAAGAAACCGGACGGCATCGTCAACGTGCTCACGCATTGCAACGCGGGTTGGCTGGCGTTTGTCGATCACGGTTCGGCCACGGCACCGATCTACGCGGCGCATGATGCGGGCATCCAAGTTCATGTTTGGGTCGATGAAACACGTCCGCGCAATCAAGGCGCACGTCTCACGGCCTGGGAACTCGCGCAGCACGGTGTGCCGCACACCGTCATCGCCGACAATACCGGTGGTCATCTCATGCAGCATGGTTTGGTTGATCTCGTCATCACCGGCGCAGACCGCGTGACACGCGGCGGTGATGTGGCGAACAAGATCGGCACATACTTGAAGGCGTTGGCTGCGCATGACAACAGCGTGCCGTTCTACGTGGCGCTGCCGTCATCGACGTTCGACTGGAGCATCGCCGATGGCGTGAAGCACATCCCCATCGAGCAGCGCAACGGCGATGAACTCGTGTGGATGGACGGTTTGGATGCCACCGGTGCTCTGCACAACATCCGCGTGATTCCGCAGACATCGAACGTGGCCAACTTCGCCTTCGATGTGACACCTGCGCGTCTCGTCACCGGTCTGATCACCGAGCGCGGTGTCTTTGCGGCAAATGAGCAGGCGCTGTGCGCCGCCTTCGGCCGGAGCGCGGATTTTTAATCCGCAGCAGCACCGCAGGCAGATGACGCTCTCTCGACGCTATGACGTTGCAGAACTGGCGCAGTGCTGCGGATTGCAAATCCGCGCTCCTACCGCCTCCGCGCCGGCTTCGGTTTCCTGACGGCGACGACACGTTTGACCGGACGCTTGAGCTTCGGCACTGCCACCGCTTTGACTTCAGTCACAGGTTGTGACTCACGCAGCACACGCAGTTCTTTTTCCACTTCAGCGAGACGGCGCGAAGTTGCCTCCAGCTTCCGCACGACGAGGCGGGCGACGAATTCGTAGAGAGCGGCGTGGAAATCCGGGTCTTCCTCGCGGGGATGGATGTCCTGCAGGAATTTTTGGTCCACTGCGAGACATACAGCCTTGGTGGAGGCGATGACCGAGGCGAGACGCTTGTCGTGGTTCACGAGCGCCAGCTCGCCAAACACTTCGCCGATACGGGTGATGGCAGCCACTTTCTTGCTGCCGACCCGCACCTCCAGCTCACCGCTGAGCAGGACGTAGATGCGGGAGTCGATGCTGCCCTCCTTGATGATGTGATCACCCGGCTCGCACTGGAGCAGGCTGCTGGAATTCAGCACGTCATCGAGTTGGTCATCACTGAAACTCGCGAGCGCAGGCACCGCGCGCAGGGGGGACGGGTTCTGCCTTTCGTCATGGATATAAGCAAACTCTTTCATTAATTATGACCGATTCTGGCAGGGCCAGGGCGGCGGCTACAAGACAATTTTCGCTCATTCTCAAGGTTTTGGCACCACTTTCACTGCCGCGTCGTAGGCGGGCCAAAAACTGGCCGGCGGCTGCAAATCCTTGGCGCCATCATCAAACCGCGTGCCGATCTCCTGCAACGGCAGCGATTTCGCCACATCAATACCCGCCGTGATGTTCGCCGGGGTGAAGACGAGGCGCGTGAGCTGCATGCCTTTGAGCGGCGTCAGGTCCGTCACCGGTGTCTCGGCGATGTGCAGACGCTGCAAGGCCGTGCCGGTGAGCGGGGACAGATCCTTCACCTTTGTACGTTGCAGCGTGACACTGACGAGTGGCACTGTTTTCAGCGCGCTGATGTTCTCCACCGGGCAGTCTGTGAGCCAGAGCATCGTGATTGGACACTTCGCGATGCCCGAGATGTCACCAATCGGGCAGCCGACCGCGTTCAGTTCCGTGAGCGGCATGTTTTCCAAAGCGCTCAGGTTCTCGACCGGTGTGCGGCTCAGGTAGAGCTTTTCCAAGGGCATGCCGCGGATGGGCGAAAGATCCCGCACTTTGGTGTCTTCGAGATAGAGCTCCACCAGCTTCTTCCCCTGCATCGGCCGCAGGTCGGTGATCGGTGTCTCGCTTAAATCGAGCGCCAGCGGCTCGATGTGCTGCAAAAACTTCACATTGTTGATCTTTGCCCCACGCAAGCTCAGCGCGATCACCTTGCCGCCCTCGATGTTGAACTGGCCTTCGCCCGCGTAGCCGGGGTTATGATACTTGATCTCGGTGTGCATCATCTCCTGCGTCCAGTAAACCGCCTTCGGCTCCGGTTTGGCCGGCGCAGTTGGCGTTTCAGCGACCGCAGGTTTCGGTGCCGGTGCGGCCTCGGGTTTCTTGGGTTCGTCACCGCATTGGGTCAGAACGAATGGCAGAAGGAGCAGATAGGGCTTCATGCCACGGGCATGACGGATTTTTGGCTTGGATGCAAGCACGAAGTGAAACATGGATGACAGACGTTCGTTTGGAGGGCGCTCATATCATTCTCATGCGCCCGATTTTTTCGCTTCTTTTTGCCCTGCTGTTCTCAGCGCCTGCTTTTGCGGCCAAACCCAACGTGCTCGTCATCATCGCCGACGATCTCGGCTACCATGATGTCGGCTTCCAAGGCTCGAAGGAGATTCCGACACCGCATCTCGACAAACTGGCCGCACAGAGCCTGCGCTGCACGAACGGCTACGTCTCGCATCCGTTTTGCAGTCCGACGCGGGCGGGCATCATGACCGCGCGATATCAGCATCGCTTCGGGCATGAGAACAACCCGGCCTGGCTGCCGGAGAGCACCACGGCTGGCCTTTCATTGAATGCGACCACGTTTCCGTCACTGATGCAAAAAGCTGGCTACACAACCGGAGCTGTCGGCAAATGGCATCTCGGCGCACATCCGCAGTTTCATCCCAACAAGCGCGGGTTTGACGAATACTTCGGCGCGCTCGGCGGCGGGCATGTGTATTTCCCCGGTGCAGGCGGCGGTGCGGAGTACAACATCCCGCTGAACCGCAACGGCAAGGACGAACCGCAGACCAAATACCTCACCGAGCACTTCGGCGACGAGGCAGCAGCGTATGTGGGCCGTCACGCGGGTGAAGCGAAGCCCTGGATGCTCTACCTAGCCTTCAACGCGCCGCACACGCCGCTGCAAGCACCGAAGGAGTGGCTGGAAAAGCTGAAGCACATCGAAAACAACAGCCGCCGCACCTACGCGGCGATGGTTTGCGCACTCGACGCCGCCATCGGCAGTGTAATGGCAAAACTCGACGAGACGAAACAACGAGAGAACACGCTGATTTACTTCGTCAGCGACAACGGCGGTCCGAACCTGGCTGGCAAGAGCGGCACCAACTTCACGGACAACTCACCGCTGCGTGGTGCGAAGGGCATGGTTTATGAAGGCGGCATGCGCGTGCCGTTTCTGGTGAGCTGGCCGGCGAAAATCAAACCCGGCACGTATGACCAGCCGGTGATCGCGCTGGATTTCCTGCCCACCGCGCTCGCGGCGGCGGAATTGGCGGATTTGATGCCGAAGAATCTCGATGGCGTGAATCTGCTGCCGTTCCTGACCGGCGAAAAGAGTGGGGCGCCGCATGAACTGCTGTTCTGGCGCACCGGTGGCCCCGGCGGTAACAATGCTGTGCGCCGTGGCAACATGAAGCTCGTGCGAAATGGCAAGACGGAGCCGGAACTCTATGATCTGGCTGCTGATGTCGGCGAATCGAGGAACCTCGCGGCAGAAAAACCTGAAATCGTGAAGGAACTCGTCGCTGCCATTGCCGAATGGGAAAAAGGCACCATCGCACCGACCTTTGAGAGTCCGAAGGCGGGCAAACCGGCGGCGAAGAAGAAAAAGAAGTGACGCGGCAGCTTTGGAGTGCGGTTGCGCAGGGAGGAACGACCGCAGCCACCGCTTTCCGCGGGGTCAATGCTGCACGCAAGGCCAGGAGCCGCTCGAAAGCGGCAGCTAGCGCAGCCGCACTCCAAAGGTCAGGGGCTTTGCGAGAGTGCTGTTTCGCGCTACGATCAGCACCATGATTTTACCTCGCATCATTGTTCCGTTGCTGCTGTGCAGCTATGCTCACGCGGATGAATTCGACGCCTTGCGCGAAGTCGTGCGCAAGGCGGTGGCAAAGGGCAATCCGCCTGGAGCAGTGCTTTATTTGGAGAGCGGGGAGAGGAAGCTGACGCTGGTGGAAGGCCAGCGTGCGCTGTCACCGGCCATGGAAGCGATGACGGAAGACACGGTGTTTGATGCAGCATCGCTGACGAAGGTGGTGGCGACGTTGCCATGCGTTTTGATCCTGATGGAGCAAGGCAAGATCGAGCTGGAGGCGGAGGTGCGGCGCTACATCACCGAGTTTCGGGGCGGGATTACAGTGAAACATCTGCTGACGCACACTTCGGGCTTGCGGCCTGGCATTCCGAAGGAGCCGGTGTGGAATGGTTATGACACGGGAATCAAGCTGGCGGTCGAATTGGAGCCCGAAGGGCCGCCGGATCGTTTTTTTCGCTACTCGGACATCAACTTCATCCTGCTGGGTGAAATCGTGCGGCGTGTGAGCGGCGGCGCTTTGAACGAGTTCGCGGCGAAACATGTGTTTGAGCCGCTGAAGATGGAATCGACGCGTTTTTTACCACCAGACGACTGGAAGCCGCGCATCGCACCGACGGAGATCGATGAAAATAACGTGATGCTGCGCGGCGTGGTGCATGATCCGACCTCGCGCAAGATGGGCGGCGTCACAGGGCATGCGGGCTTGTTCACGACGGCTTCAGATTTGGCGAAGTATGCGCGCATGATCTTGAACGGAGGCGCTGGTGTGCTCAAACCGGAGACAGTGAAACTCATGACCGCACCGCAGACGATTGCGACGGTGTTTGAGCGGCGCGGACTCGGCTGGGACATCGATTCAACCTTCAGCAGGCCACGTGGGAAGACGTTTCCCATCGGATCATTCGGTCACACCGGTTTCACGGGCACCAGCTTGTGGATCGAGCCGCAGTCGAAGACGTTTGTCATTTTCATGAGTTCACGGCTGCATCCGGATGGCAAAGGCAGCGTCCGCGATTTGTACGAGGAGATCGGCACAGTTGCAGCGCAGGGCATGACTTTCGCGGCGGCGAGCGGTCCGCCATGGCCGCGTGGTGAAACGGAAGTGCCGGCGGTACTCAATGGCATCGACGTGCTCGTGCGGCGGAAGTTCGCCGATTTGAAGGGCTTGCGCATTGGTTTGATCACGAACCAGACCGGCATCGACGCACAAAGGCACAGCACCATTGATCTGCTAGCCGCCGCGCCCGACGTGAAGCTGAAAAAACTCTTCAGTCCCGAGCACGGTATCCGTGGCGAACTGGATCAGGAGAAAATCAGCAATTCCAGGGACAAAAAGACCGGTCTGCCGGTGCTCAGCCTGTATGGTGAACAGCGCGCACCGACGGCGGAGCAACTGGCGGACGTGGATGCGCTCGTCTTCGACATCCAGGACATCGGCTGCCGCTTTTACACCTACATTTCCACGCTGCGCGTGTGTATGGAAGCGGCGGCGAAAGCGAGGAAGGCGTTTTATGTGCTGGATCGCGTGAATCCGATCGGTGGCATCAAAGTGGAAGGCCCGGCGGTGCCGGACAAGGAAGCCTTCACCGCCACCCATGCCATCCCACTGCGCCACGGCATGACGGCAGGCGAACTGGCGGCGATGATGAACGCCGAACGTGCCATCGGCTGCGATTTGAAGGTGATTTCGGTCGAAGGCTGGCGGCGTGGCATGCTGTTCGATCAAACCGGCCTGCCATGGATCAATCCGTCGCCGAATATGCGCACGCTCAATGCCGCGCAGCTTTATCCGGGCATTGGTTTGCTGGAATTCAGCGTCAGCGTCGGTCGTGGCACCGATTCGCCGTTTGAGGTGCTCGGTGCGCCGTATGTGAACGACCTGCGGCTGGCGCATGAGTTGAACAAGCTCGGCCTGCCCGGCGTGCAGTTCACGCCGGTGCGCTTCACGCCGACGACGAGTGTGTTCAAAAATGAGGCGTGCGGCGGCGTGCGCATCGCGATCGCGGATCGAGGCGCCTTGCGCCCTGTGCAGACGGGCATCGCGATCGCCACGGTGTTGCAGCGGCTGTATCCAAAGTCCTTCGCGTTGGCGAAGGTGAACACGCTGCTCAATCGCGACCAAAGCGTGAAGGCGATCCGAGCAGGTGAGTCATGGAAAACGATCATTGAGGGCTGGAGCTTGGAGCTAAGGGGCTTCACGGAACGCAGGAAGGATTTTCTGCGGTATCCGAACTGAGTGCTTGCGCTATCGGGGCGTCTTTGTGCTAGCATGGAGTGATGAACCTCCGCTTCTTCCTCCTCATTGGCACCGCTTTGATCGCCGCCTGTGGCAAAACGACGGACAAACCAACCACGGCGGCCACGAAAGGTACAATCGGCGTGTCGTTGCTGACGTTGCAGAATCCGTTTTTCAAAGTCATCGGCGACCACATCACAGCCGAAGCGGCGAAGCATGGGTATGACACGTTGGTGGTGAGCGCGGACAGTGATGTCGCGAGGCAGAGCAATCAGGTGAAGGATTTCATCGTGAAGAAGGCCGTCGCCATCGTGCTGAGTCCGGCTGATTCCAAAGCCATCGTGCCGGTGATTCAGGAGGCGAACGCAGCGGGTATTCCGGTGTTCACCGTGGATGTGCCGTGCAATGAGCCGGGTGTGAAGATCGTGACGCAGGTGGCGACGGACAACTTCGGCGGCGGCAAAGAGGCGGGCAAAGCGATGATCGAGGCGCTGAAGGGGCAGGGTGGAAAGATCGGTGTGCTCGATCTGAAGCAGGTCGAGTCGTGCATCCTGCGCGTGAAAGGTTTCAAGGAGGTGCTGGATGCGCATAACGCGACGGCGGCGCAGAAGATCGAGATCGTGAGCGAACTCGACGGCGGTGGCGCGAAGGACAAGGGTTACAAGGCCGCCGAGGACATGTTGCAGGCGCATCCTGACATGGTGGGCATCTTCGCGATCAATGATCCTTCCGCGCTCGGTGCGCGGGGTGCGTTGGAGAAAGCGGGCAAGGCCGACAAGGTGGTGATCATCGGTTTCGATGGTCAACCCGAAGGCAAACAAGCGATCAAAGATGGCAAGATTTATGCCGATCCGATTCAGTTTCCCGACAAGATGGGTGTGGAGGTCGTGCGTGCGTTCATGAGGCACTCGAAGGGCGAAGAACTGCCGCCGCAGATGCTGATCCCGACGAGTTTGTATCGAAAGGCCGATGGCGCGGCGGATGCAGCGCTGAAATAATCAGCCCACATGCTCATGACTTTCGATTCATCGCTTCAAGATTGGTCCCGACGCCAGTTGTTGCTCGCTGGGTTGGCCGCCCTCGGCTGCCGTGTGCAGGCCGCCGAGGAGGGTGCGCCGCATGTGCGCATCTTGTTCCTTGGCAACAGCTACACCGCGTTCAACGGACTCCCGGCCATCGTGGGCGAACTACTGCTTTCCTCCAAAGTGCTGGCGCCGCACATCGGCAGCTACACGCAGGGCAGCCACAAGCTCGATCTGCATGCGAATGACCGTGATGCGCTGACGTTGCTGAAGCAGGGCGCGGATGATGGCAAGCCGTGGGATGTACTCGTCGTGCAGGAGCAGAGTGTGGTGTCTGCCATGGCGGGGGTGAATCCGGAGGCGCAGAAGTACATGAACGTCGGCCTGGCCAAACTGGTGGCGCTGGGGCGTGAAGTAAATCCACAGATGCTCATCGTCGATTTTCAGGTGTGGGCGCGGCATGAGAGCCTGTGGCAAAAGAAGAAGGAAGACGCGCTTTCCACCGGCGCCAGCGCGGCCGAGGCCCATGCACACATCCGACTGGCGAATGCGCGGGCGGTGCAGGCGGCGCTGGCGGGAAACCCCGGCGCGAACATTCTCGTCAGTCCGGTCGGGGACTTTTGGAAGCTGGTGCAGGAGACGTATCCTGCCCTGCCGCTGTACGCGGAGGACGGCACGCATCCTGAGATGCTGGGGTCGATTCTATCGGCCTTGGTCATTGCCGGGTCCATTGGCGGACGCAAGGTGATCGAACAGTCCAACTGGACCGGAGACTGCCCGCCCTCGCAGGTGGAACGAGTGAAGAAGGCGCTGCTGGATCACCCCGAAGTGTTCAAGAACGCGGGGAAGTAGCACACGCGGCGCTCACTTCTGCCGCCAAGACACGATGTCGTCCGCTGTCAGCGGGGTTTTGTCTTTGCCACAACTGTAAACGGCGGATTTTGCCACAAGGGATGCGGCCTGATTCTGCGCGATCTTAGGGTCCGCATTGGCGGCGTCGGGGTTCTTCACCTGATTGTCGCCGTTGGTGTCGAGCAGGATGTGGTAAGGCTGGCCCCACATGTCGTGAAGCTTGTAGGGCCGCGCGGTGCCGACGAGACCGTGGCGGTCGTTTTTCGCGGTGGAAAAGTTCGAGAACGGCGTGCGCTTAGGATTGAGGTCAGTGCCGCCGTTCGTGGCGGGAGGAATGCCCATGAGGGCGTCAACGCATGCATTGCGGCCATCGGTGAGCATTGCGGGTGCATCCTCGCCATTTCCGGACGCAGTATTCAAGTCGATGGGGAAGCGGTTGTAGTCGAGCTGGTAGGCGTCGATGCCGCTTTTCAGCTCCATCACCACCGCCAGCACCTTCACACGGTTGGCGTCGTCGATGACCTTGATGATTTGCGCGGCAGCCAGACTGGCCAGGATCGCGATGAGGGTGATCACAACGAGGAGTTCGATGAGGGTGAACGCTCGCGAAGCAGACTGCCGGTGCGTTTTCATGATGGGAGTTTACTGGAAATGGCTGGCGTGAAGCAATGTTGGATTTGCAATCCTTCTTGATCCCCATGCCGAAACACCGGAGAGGCATAGCCTCCGCGTGAACAAACAAGCCGTCCTCGATCAAATCCTCGCCGTGCTGAATGCCGAACTCGCCTCGCTCACGCGTGCGGCGCAGGGTTCCTTTGCAGCGGCGACAGACCCGGACAGCCGGGCGGAGAACAAGTATGACACGCGCACGCTGGAGGCGTCGTATGTCGCCCGTGGGCAGGCGCAGCGTGTGGCGGAATTGCAGGAGGCGGTGCGGGCGTTTGGGGCCTTGTCAGGAAATGCGTTGGAGTCAGGCGTGGCGATCGCGCTCGGTGCATTGGTGACTTTGGAGACGCCCGAGGGTTCAAGTCATTACTTCATCGGCCCGTTCGCCGGTGGGACGGAGATCATGCATGAGGGACACGAAATCGTCGTCATCACACCAGCGTCCGCCTTGGGGCAAAAGCTCATCGGGCGTCACGAAGGCGATGCGATTGAGCTGCGGCCCGGAGTGCGGGCGAAAGTCGTCGCAGTGGTTTGATCACGGCGTGCAATCGCAGCCGCAGCACTCACAGCCATCGCCATCGCAGGGATTGCAATCACACATGGAACCGCCGCTTTTGCCGGGGCGGCGGCAGCGCACGCAGTCACAGCAATCGCAGAAGTTGCACGAATCACATTTGTCCCAGCAGGAGCGTTTGCGCTCTGTTTTCTCCAGCGGGGACTGTGGGTGATTCGGGCGCTGGTCATTTTGCCCAGCTACCTGCGCGACACGTTCCTCCGCACCTTGGATCAGCACGGCACGGAGCAGATCGCGATTTCGCCGCAGCGGCAGAGCATCAAACGCACTGCACAGGCGGGCCAGAGCTTCTTCCAAGGCAGGCAGCAGCATCGCACGGCGGCCGGCGAGATCAGGGAATGCGTGCAGCGGATTGAACTGGCCGCGCTGCTGGTCCCGCGCCCAATCGTCCCACGCATCCTGCGCGTAGATGAGGAACCCCAGGCTCTCGCCGAGTTGACGGAGCAACGGTTTGGCCGCAGGCGCATCGGTCACGTGGGAAAGATGGCCCACGATCTCACCATACGCCGCACTGGTGGGCTGGGCACAGGCGTGGAGACTGGCGGATCGAATTTCGATGCCCGATTGCCCGGCCATCCAGGCGCGAACCTCTGGAACGGGGAAACGCATCGTGTGCAGCAGGCCCAAGGCAGCGCCGATCGGAGCATCGAGCGCCAAAGCGCCCAGTCGTGCGGCGTGGCGGCGCCAGCCGCGTTCATCCTGCGCATCGTCATCCAGTTTCGCGCTCAGGCCACAGAGGGTGACGGCGGCGACGTATCGCAGCACCGGACCGTCCGCCACGAGATCACGTGGCGAGGCGAACCGGTTACAGCACGTCGTTCGGCACAATGGCGACGCTGCTGGTGCCAGCGCCGAACCGAGCAGCGTGAGAAAGGTGCTGTCACGGTTTACCAGCCAGCGTGCCCACGCGCCGTAATGCTGATGCAAACTCGTGCCGAGACCGCAGAAGTGCGCGCGATACAACGACGACGCCTTCTGGCAGCACAGGGAGGGACCGGGGAGATGGCCGAACATCGCCGAAGATGACGCAAACAGCCGCAGCGACGAATGATTTTAACTCAACCCGCACGCTTCAGCTCCATGATTCACTCCGGCGGAGCGCCCTGACCGCCACGGATATGCGCCAGAAGCCCGTGAAATAGTCATGCAGCAGCGGCAGATCATGCTATCTCAACCGCCCCATGTCTCCCATCACCCCTGCTGTCGTTTCCGCCAAAGACCTTCGCCTTCAATTCGGGCTGCAGCAGGTCTTCAATGATGCGACGATGAGCATTCATGAAGGCGAGAAGCTCGGTCTCGTGGGCCGCAACGGCTCCGGCAAGACGAGCCTCATGCGCATCCTCGTCGGCACGGAGAAACCGGACAGCGGCACCATCTCCACGCGCAATGGCATCATCGTCAGCCACCTCGCACAGGAGTTCACGCTCGATGATGAGGCCAGCGTCATCGACAACATCCGCGCTGGAGCCTCGGTGCTGCTCGACATGGTCGCGCGTTACGAATCCGGCGACCACAAGGGCGATCAGGAGGACGAACTGCTGCATCAGATCCAGCTTCACGACGGCTGGGGCGTCGAGACCCGCATCAGCACCGCCATGAACGAACTCGGCGTGCCTGCGCCGGATCGCCTCGTCAAAGGTCTCTCAGGTGGTGAGAAGCGCCGTGTGGCTTTGGCGCGTGCGCTGGTCTCACAGCCCGATTTGTTGCTGCTCGATGAGCCGACGAACCATCTCGACGCCGAATCCATCGAGTGGCTGGAGGTTTTCCTGCGCGACTTCAGCGGCGCGGTGCTCTTCGTCACACATGACCGCTACTTCCTCGATCGCGTGGCCACGCGCATCATCGAGATCGACGACAGCCGCATCTACAGCCATCCCGGCAACTACAGCGCGTTTTTGGAGAGCAAGGCCATCCGTGAAGGCGTGGAGGCGAACTCCGAGCGCCGCCGCCAAAGCTTCCTGCGGCATGAACTTGAGTTCGTGCGCGCAGGCGTCCGAGGCCGGGGCACGAAACAGCGGTCGCGCTTGGATGAGTTCGACCGCGTGTCCGCCATCGCCGCTCCCGAAGCCGAACTGGTGATGGATTTGATCATCCCCCCGGCTCCACCGCTGGCCAACACCGTCGTCGAGGCCAAGGACATCGGCGCGCACATCGACGACCGCTGGTTGTTCAGCCATCTCGATCTCAACTTTGAGCCTGCCACCTGCACCGGCATCATTGGCCGCAACGGCCTCGGCAAGACCACGCTGCTGAGCATGCTCATGGGCGAGCAGCAGCCGAATGAAGGCAAGGTCACCATCGGCAAGCGCACGATCTTCAACTACGTCGATCAGCAGCGCCTGCTGCTCAATCCCGAGAACAGCGTCATGGAGGAAGTGGCGGGGCCGATGAGCGAGTTCGTGCAGTTCGGCCCGGAGAAGCTGCATGTGCGCACGTATTTGCGCCGCTTCCTGTTCACCGACGAACGCGTGACCATGCGCGTGAAGGAACTCAGCGGTGGCGAGCAAAGCCGCGTGCTGCTGGCAAAAATTCTGCGCCGCGGCGGCAATTTCCTCATTCTCGACGAACCAACGAACGATCTCGATCTCGCCACCATGCGCGTGTTGGAGGAGGCCATCCTCGCGTTCAAAGGCACCGTGCTCGTCGTCAGCCATGACCGCTACTTCCTGAACCGCGTCTGCACCGGCATCCTCGCCTTTGAAGGCGACGGCCGCGTGGCCTACAGCGTCGGCA
>JAYVIO010000123.1:0-15531 GCA_043770175.1 Verrucomicrobiales bacterium
ATCCGGCGCGGGATTCTGCGTCATGCCACAACGGAACGGTTCACGGCCCGTCATCAGCGAAGCACGCGTCGGGGCACAAAACGACGCAGGGCAGTTGAATTGAGTCAGTTTCGCGCCCTCTGCCGCCATTTGATCGAGGTGCGGTGTTTTGAGCTTCGCATTGCCGTAGCAGGCGAGATCACCATAACCGAGATCGTCGGCGAGGATGATGACCACATTCGGCTGCGCCGAGAATGACGAATGCAGAATGACGAATGACGAAAAAATGAGCAGCAGCGTCTTCATGAGAGCTTATTTGGTGTCGGGTTTCTTCACCTTCGGCGGTGGCGGCACATAGTCCACGGACACGGGGTTGAACTCCTTCAGGTCGGGCAGCGTGGACTTCACGCCTTCGGCAGGAACATCGAGTTTGGCCGTCCAGACGATGCTGTTGAGGATGCAGCGGCGGAGATCTTCGTTCGTCCAGTTCTTGTAGAAGTGCGGCATCACGATGCCGAAGCCGCGCCCGCCATCGGGGCGCTCGACACACCACGCCACGGTCTCGCGTTTCGGTGATTCGGGCGGCAGCATCGATGTAGCGATGGCGGTGACGTTGGGCGCGAGTTTGTTCTCGTCTTTACCGAAGTAGTTGTTGATGTAGGGCTCGTCGTGCAGCGTGAACTCCTTCCAGCCGTGTGCGATGGGATGCTGTGCTGCGGCTGGTGTGATGGTGGCGGCATTGAAGATGCGCGCGAAAGACTCGTGATGCGGACAGGAACGGTTGGCGAAGTAGCCTCCCAGCCAGCGCAGCAACGGATGACCGCCATCGGGTGTCACATCTTCACCGAGCAGGCCGGTGGCGTAGTGCACGCACACGATGCCGCAGCCGCGTTGCATCATCGCATCAAGATCGGCGAGGTTTTGCTGCGGATTGGGGAAGCGTCCGGCGGGAAACGTGTCGCCGATGAACACGACGGTCGATGCGGCATCGCGCAAGGCTTTGTCCGGCCACGCATCGGCCACATCGGCCTTCACGCCGGGCACATTGGCCATCGTTTCTATACAGTGCTTCATCACCCGGCCGCCTGCAGCGGCTTCATGAGAACCGGGCGGATGCTTGCTGGGACCGACGACGATGAGCACACGTGTTGGATCAGCGGCAAAAATTTGCGGAATGATGAACAGCAGGAGGAGGGCGAGGCTTTTCATGAGAAGTCAGAACTTGGGTTTCGTGATGAGTTCGTTGAGCGGGGGCGCTGCGTGCTCGCCGGTGTTTTCGTAGCCAGGCAGATCCTTGCCGCCGTGAAACTCGACGCGTGACTTCACGCCCGCACCATAAGCCATGCCGCTGATCTTGAGTTGCTCGATCTTGTCCTCCGCGCGCACTGCCACCAGGGTGCTGTAGATCGCGCAGTCCTTGATCATCACATGGGCATTGCCACGTCCACCGGGGCCGCGGGCACGGATGGCGATCTCATTGTCATCGAAGACGCAGTTGGTCACAGCGGCATCAATGTGTTCTTTCAAATTCAGCGCCGCCCGATTTTGAATCTGCGATGGCTGACTCCAGCCGTGCATGTGGCACTGGCGGATGATGAGCTTGCAGCGCTCGCCTTCGGGCATTGTTTTGGAATCAAAAGCATTCTCACCTGGACTCTGCCCTGCTTTGAACCCCGGCGCATCCGCCTCCAGTGGCCCTGCCCAGAGATGACAGTGCTCGATCGTCAGGCTGCCGCGCGATTTGCGATCTGGATCAAACTGAATGCAGTCGCCGGAAATGTGCGAGATGTCGCAGTTGCGGATCGTCACATCGCCCCAGCGTCCGGTGATGCCGTGCGCGTCATGCTGGTCGTCGAAAGTGCCACTCAGCAGATGATGGATGCGGCAGTTTTCAATCACGACCCGCGTGCCGAATACGCCGACGCCATTGCCCGTGCCGTTGAAGATCTCGCAGTTCCTCAGCGTGACATCATCGGCGGTGATTTTGACGATGTTCCCGCCTTTCCCCAGTGCATCGACGCGGAAGTTCTCATACACACCCGATTTCGTGATCTCGAGCCGGTGGACGAGCTTCGAATTCTCCAGTGTGCCCACCTTGCCAGAGGTTCCGGCAGGCGGAGCAGCCTTTGCCATCGGGACCATTAAAAGAAGCGCGAGAAGGATTTTCATGCTCCGCCATCAACGCAGCCGCAGGCCATGACGTTGCCAGAAAGAACCTCCAAGATTCTTGCCAGCCCTTTCCGCCCTGCGCACCATGTGCGCTTCATGTCCGACCTTGATCTCACGGCGCATCTCATCACCCGCACGCTGGAAAGCAGTGCGGAGGGGGAGGCGCAGGTCGTGGTGGAGGTGCTGATGTTTCCGGAGCTGGCCACGCTGGCGAACAAGGAGCGTCAGGCGCGCTCCGCCGTGCTTGATCTGGCGGAGGAATGGCTGGCGAAGCAGGAGCTGGATGAAATCACGCGCCGTGTGGTCACAGGTGCGCCGGAGATCATCCCGGTGAAGCTGAGCGTGGAGCAGGCGAAGCGGTCCGAGGCATGGCGCGAGAGCGTGGAGGTTTCCATTGATGCCGTGGTGTGGGATCAGGGCGCGCATGTTGTCGCCCGCGTGCCCGCGCTGGGCATCGCTGTCATCGCGCCGGATCGTGAAAAGCTGCCGAAGATGCTACGCGAGCACATCCTGGCCGCGATGAAGCGCGAGGGATGGAATGCATCGCTCACCCGGCTGGCGATGCTCGCACGCGGCGAGGTGGCGGTGCAGTCGCAGGCGTGGCCGCTGAAGCTCAAATCACTCGCGGAACGATGGAAGGAGTCGCACAGCGAGGAAAAGGGGCCGGACGCGCTCGCCACGCTTTGCACGAAAATGGAGGGCATGTTTTTGGCGCGGGCGTTTGAGCTGGAGGAACCGTTGAAGGCGCTCGCGCGGCTCCTCACGCTGACCGACCGGCCCAGCGTGCTACTCATCGGCCCGGCGGGTGTTGGTAAGACAGCGCTGGTGACCGAGATGGCACGGCGGCGGAATGACTTCGGCCTTTCGAGGCACGCGTTTCATCACAGCAGCGGCGCGCGTCTCATTGCGGGTGCGTGCGGCTTTGGCATGTGGCAGCAGCGCTGCCGCGAGCTGATCGATGCGGCGAAGACAAAGCCCACGGTGCTCTATCTCGGCAATTTGTTTGAATTGATGAACGTGGGGCAAAGTTCGGCGGGCAGCGAGAGCATCGCCAGCTTTCTGCGGCCGTATCTGGTGCGGCGTGAGGCTCAAATCATCGTCGAATGCACGGACGACCAGCTCGCGATCATCGAGAAAAACGATCCGCGCCTTGGCGATGCCTTCCGCACGCTGCGTGTTGAGGAGCCCGTGCCGCGGCGTGCGGATGCCATCCTGCTGGCCGCGTCGATCGCGCTCGGAAAAGATCGCGGACGATTTTCGAGACCGGCGCTGGAGCGCATCGCGGCACTGCATCGTCGTTATGCGGGCTACGCGGCCTTTCCGGGTTCGCCGCTGCGTTTTATGCGGCGTTTGCATGAGAGCGCGGAGAAAGACACGCTCATCGAGGAGGCGGAAGTTTATGCCGCGTTCTCACGCGAGACGGGCATGCCGCTCTCGCTGCTCGATCCCGCCGCGTGGCTTGATCTCGATGCCACGGATCGCTGGTTTCAAAAACGTGTGCAGGGCCAGAACGAAGCCGCGCAGACCATCGTGGCGCTCATCGCGCAGATGAAGGCCGGTTTGACGCGGCCGGGCCGACCGCTGGCCTCGCTGCTCTTCATCGGCCCCAGCGGCACGGGCAAGACGGAGATGGCGAAGGCGCTGGCGGAGTTTTTGTTTCAAAGCCAGGAGCGCATGATCCGCCTCGACATGAGTGAATACGGCCAGCCGTGGAGCGCGCAGCGGCTCGTGAGCGGCAGCCATGATGGACGCGAAGGTCTGCTGACCTCTGCCGTGCGCGAGCAGCCGTTCAGCGTGCTGTTGTTTGATGAGTTTGAGAAGGCCGATCCCGCCGTGTTTGACCTCCTGCTCCAGGTGCTCGGCGAGGCGCGGCTGACGGACGCAGCAGGCCGCCTGGCCGACTTTAGCAACTGCGTCATCATCATGACCTCGAATCTCGGTGCGCAGGATTTTTCCAAAGGCCGTCTCGGCTTTACGCAGGCCGGGGAGGCGCATCACGACGCGGCGGAGCACTTCACCAGCGCGGTGCGTGCGGCGCTGCGGCCGGAGATGTTCAACCGCATCGACCGCATCGTGCCCTTTCAGCCGCTCGGCGAGGAAATCGTCATCGCGCTCACTCGGCGGGAGATCGAGCAGGCGGGGCTGCGACCTGGCATCGCGGGCAGGTCCATGCAGCTTCATGTCAGCGAGCCGCTGGTGCGGCATCTCGCGAACAAAGGTTATGATCCGCGCTACGGCGCGCGTCCGCTGAAGCGCCGCGTGGCGGAGGAACTGCTGGCGCCTCTGGCCGCGCGCATCGCGGAGGGTGTGGATGACAAAAGCCACGTCCATGCCGGTCTCGACGCGGAGGGCCGTGTCACGCTGCGCATCAGCCGCAACGTGACGCCTGCGGAGGAGCGCGAGGCGCTGATGAACCTCAAAGACCGCCTGCGGAATGCAGCGCGGCTGCGGCAGGACTATGAAAAGCTGCGCGCCAGCACGATGATGAACAGCCTCAACGGACGGCTGCGCATGATGGAACAACGCCAGCGCGCGCTGCGACCCAAAGCAAGCCGCGCACAGTCATGGCAGGAGCATGATCCCGAGCTGGAGGTGCTGAAAAGCCGCGTCACACGCATCGAGCGCGATGCGCAGCGCCAGCTCGCGCATGAGGAGGCGCTCATGCTGGCGCTACACAGCGGCGATGCCACCGCGTGGCGTCAAAACGATCCGTTGTGCCGCCGTGAGCTTGAGGAGGCCGCGCTGGACGCGCTGGTGCTCTGGCAGCCTCCGCCAAAGGCCATCGTGCTCGTCATGCAGGGCATGCCGACGGCGAGTTTGCTGTCCTTCGCGGCGGTGTATCGTGATCTGGTGCATGAGTTCGGTGGCAGTGTCACCACCGGCCTTTTTTATAAACAGACACCGGCGAAACTGCTCACGAAAGACGCGCTGCATGCCCATGCCGACGCGCCGGAGCGCGAATCGGATCAAAACGATCTCTGGAAGGTCGAGCCGGGAAAAATCGCGGCCATCGCGCTGTGGATCAGCGGCGGGCAGGCGTCGCTGTTTTTGAAGGACGAGGGCGGCCTGCACCTCGCGCGTGCCAGCCGTGAATCGAGCGATGACGACGAAAAAATCGACCGCCCGGCGAAACCGAGTGAGAAGAAGAAAATCCTCACCGCGAAGGACTGGCAGTGCCGCATCGACATCCTTGTGCCCGAGGGCAAAACGCGCTCGCTGGCGGATGTGACGCTGCCGCTCACACGGCTGACCGTTTTGCCCGATCTCGAAACTGGAGCATTGCGCCGCCAGTATGATCCCACGCGCGGCATCGTGCGCGATGGCGGGAGTGGCACTCGTGTGGAGGGATCGTTTCAGAAAGAATGGCTGCTGCGCGCGCTACGTGACGCGCGGATGAAGGAGGTGCTGGAATGACGCTGCGCCTGACCATTCCCGTCTTTGTCGATCACCACCGCGATGAGGGCGGGAAGGCGCGCTTTCGTGTGAAGCCGCTGCTCGTGACCGACTGCGGTCTGGAGGAGAGCGATCCGCGCGAAGACCGCGCCATGGCCCGTCTCGGCGAAAAACTGCGCCGCCGCCTGCTGGAGCTTCTGGCAGCGGAAAATCATCGTGCGCTGCTGCCGTGGACGTTTTGCCCGGCGGTGAGCGGGCATTCGTTGCGGCTGCGCATCGAGCTGCGGCAGCGTTCGGTCGAGGGCGGCTTCTTTGTGGCTGTTTTCGAGGGCGCGGGCAGGCGAATCGCGCTGCTGCCACGCGGTGGGCTTTCCTTCGAATGGCCGCCGGGCACGCAGCTCGAAGTCGAGACGCGCCGCGTGCTCACGGAGCATCTGCGCAGGCTGGAAAAGGACGCGGACGATGACTTTGACGCGGCGGAATGGCTCGGCGGATCGCAGCCGCATCTCACCCACCTCGCGCTGACTCTTTCCGGCAATCAGCGCATCACTTCAAAGAAGCCCACCTTCCTCTCGCTCGGCCAGGAGCAGCCGATGGACGGTGCGAAGGAGCTGCAAAAGGTCGGGCGCTGTCTGAACAGTCTGTATCCGCATGATTTGAGCCGTGCGCTGCTGCGTGAGGACGAGGGGAGGGAGCTGATGTCGTGGTTTGGCCGCAAGACGGCGCATCCGCCGATGGTGCTGCTCGTGGGCAGGCCGAAGTCCGGCAAGACCGCGCTCATTCATGAATGCGTGCGGCGGCGCACTGAATCGCCGGACAGCGGGGCGCGGCGCGGGCAGTTCTGGCTCGTGGCACCGCAGCGTGTCATCAGCGGCATGTCGTATCTGGGCCAGTGGGAGGAACGCTGGACGGCGATGCTCGGGGAGATGCGTAAACAAAGGCACATCCTCGTGCTTGATGATCTGCCCGGCTTGTTCGAGGCGGGCAGATCCAGCGGCAGCGATCTCACGCTGGGCCACATCCTGAAAGCGCGGCAGGAGCACGAGCCACTGAGCATTCTGGCCGAGGCCACGCCGGAGGCCTGGGGCCGCCTGCGCGAGCTGGACCGCGCCTTTGCCAGCCAGTTTCAGGTCATTCATGTGCGGGAGACGGGAGATGACGCCACGCTGCGCATCCTCATCCGCACGCTGCAAGAGCTGGAGACGAAAACCGGCGTGCGTCTCGCGCCCGAGGTGCTGCCACTGACGCTGCGGTTGCAGCAACGATTTGGCCGCGCACGCGCCTTTCCTGGCAAGGGCGTGGAGATGCTCCACGCGCTGACGGCCTCGTTTGCGGATCAATTTAGTGATGAAGCAAAGTCGACGCTCGACTGCGTGGAGCCTGCGCAGGTGCTGGAGTGGTTCGCGCAGCGAAACGGCATCCGCCTGACGATGATTGACGCGGCGCAGACGCTCACCACCGCGTCGCTGCGCGAGTTTTTCGCCACGCGCATCATGGGGCAGCAGGAGGCGGTGAAGGCGATGACCGACACCGTGCTCATGGCCCGCGCGGAGGTGCAGGACGCGCGCAGACCGCTCGGCACGCTGCTTTTCCTCGGCCCCACCGGCGTGGGGAAAACGGAGTGCGCGCTGGCGCTGGCGGAGTTCGTCTTTGGCAGTGAGGAACGGATGCTGCGCTTCGATTTGAACGAGTACACCGGCGCGGATGCCAGCGTGCGGCTCATCGGTGGTCCCGGACAGAGCGGACTGCTGACCTCCCGCGTGCGGCGGCAGCCTTTCAGCCTGCTGCTCTTTGATGAGGTCGAAAAAGCGCATCCCGATGTCTTCGACCTGCTGCTCCAGGTGCTGGGCGAGGGCCGCCTGACGGATGCGCAGGGTCAGACGGCGGATTTTTGCAATTGCCTCGTGATCCTGACCTCGAACATCGGCGCGCAGAACGCACGGCGGCGTCTCGGCTTTGAAGAAAGTGGTGTCGAGGACCGCGAGGTGTATCGCGAGGCGGCAGAGAAGTTTTTCCGGCCCGAGTTCTTCAATCGCCTCGACCGCATCGTGCCCTTTCACGAGCTGCGGCGGGAGGACATCGAGCAGCTCTCCGGTGCGCTGGCCGCGAAGGCGCTTGCGCGTCAGGGTGTGCGCGACCGCAGGATCAAGATCGTGCTCGACGCGGACAGCGCGCGCTTCCTGGCACTGCGCGGCTACGACCGCGAAAACGGCGCGCGTGCCCTGCGCCGCGCCGTGGAGACGCATCTCGTCGCGCCGCTGGCCGACGCGCTGCTTTCGCCATCCAACACGAAGACGCAACGCGTCCTGGTAAGCGTGTCGGAGGACCGGCTGCATTTCCGCGCCGAAGCCGACCGTCAGGCCGCGCAGCTCGTCGAGGTGCCTGCACGGCTCTCTCATGATCAACTGCTCGATCATCTCGACGACGTTCACGCCACGCTCGATGACGCCACGGCCAAACTCGACGCATGGAAGCTCGAAGACGGCCTCAACCCGCTGCGCGCGTGGTATTACCAACTGCGCGATGAAATCACGCGCCTGCGCCACCAGCTCGAAAAAGCCGAACGCATCATCGAATCGAACGAAAAGGCACGCAAAGCCGCCGCTGGCTCGCGAGGGCAAAAAATCTTCACCGAGCCGCTCGACGATCATTTCCGCGTGATGCCGCGCGAGTCATTGAAAACGCTGCTGGAGGATGCCCACGCCTGCGATTTCACCCTGGAAGCCCAAACGAAGCTCATGGACCGCTCGCAACCCGTCACTCACTCGACCATGACCGTGCTGCGCCTCCTCTGGCAAAGCCGCCGCGTGCTCTCGTTGTGTGAGGAAGACATGCTCACGCCTGAAACCTTCACCCTGCGCGGTCACCCAGGCTGCTGGTGGCAAAAATCCGCCTTCATCGACACTCGCGAGGACGAAAGCGGCTCCATCATCCTCGAAGGCTACGGCCTGCGCGAACTGCTGAGTCACTGCACCGGCACGCGCGCCCATTTCACCGATTCGATGGACCTCATCGACCTCACCGCCGACGAGCTGCCGCCCCCGCCGCCCGAAATCATTCGCCTCGTTTGCGGCACCACCCTTATCGACCTCCACAGCGGTCTCTGTGTCGCCAACGACGAAGGCGAGAGGCTGGAGTTTGCGCTGGCGGCTTGTTTTGGTGACTCTATTGAATCCTGATCCTCATGCCACGCACCCACCGCTATCCCGTCTTTCTCTGGCGTTCCGGCAAGGAGGCGTGGGCGGGGCGTTTGTTGGATGATTCGTGGGCCGTCGGCACGGCCTGCGGCGGATCGGTGAATGTCGTGCTGCGCGAGTTGAAGGACTGCCTGCACGCGGCGGACAGCGCGGACCGTTATGTGCCGCTGCCGGACTTTTTGGAACCGGAATTCCGCGTGGTGAAAGTGGCGGCGGTGCCGGAGTATGAACTGAGGACGCCGGACAGCGACGCACGCAAACGCACGCTGCCCTGCGCAGAGTCTGTGGCGCTGAAACTGCCCTGCGTGACCGGTAAGCGCGAGAGCGGGCTGATCTGCGCGGTGCTGCCGACGCTGGGCGAGGAGTTCGAGCTGGGAGACGGTGACAAGATCGAGGAGATGGCGCTGCATTACGCGCGGCAGTCATTGAAAGGCATGACGCCCGCCGATCTGCTGCGCCTGCTGCCACCGGCGGAGTGGAAACTGGAGACGATCTCCTTCACGCCGCGCAAAAAGGATGCGTCGGCGGAGAAGGAGAAGCTGGAGCATCTGCCGAAGGTCGCAGAGCACGCGGGCGCGCCTGCGCTGCGGCGTGTCTCGCGCACCTGGGAACGTGACGTGGAGGTGGCGGAGCTGGAGACAAGGCTGCGGCAGGCGCAGGGGAATGTGCTGCTCACTGGCGAGTCCGGCTGCGGCAAAACGGCGGTGCTGATCGAGGCCGCGCGACGCGTGGAGATGTCGCGTGGCGAGCGCGGGGTGAAACCGAAGCGCTTTTGGATCACCAGTGGATCGCGATTGATCGCGGGCATGCGCTGGCTCGGACAATGGCAGGAGCGTCTGGAGGAGGTCATCGCGGAGACGCGGCAGATCGAGGGCGTGCTGTGTTTTGAAAATCTGCAGGAGCTGATGCGGCTCGGCGGCGCGAAGCCGGAGAGCAGTCTCGCGGCCTTTTTGATCCCGTATCTGCAAAGCGGCGAGCTGCGCGTGGTGGTGGAGGCCACACCGGCGGAAGTGGAGGCATGTGAGCGCTCGCTGCCGGGCTTTCTCGATGCCTTTGCGATGCTCAAGGTGGAGCCGCTGAACGCCGCGCAGCAGGATCGCGTGCTTCAACTGGCCGCGCAGTCGATCAGCGGCGGTGGCACGTTTGATTTCCCGACAGACGCGGGGCTGGAGGCGGGCCGCCTGTGCCGCCGCTTCCGGCCTTACGCAGGCTTTCCCGGCGCGCCTCTAGGTCTCATGCACGAGGCTGCGGCAAAGGCGCGCGACGCCGGGTTGAAGCGAACCAGCACGGCGGAAATGCGGCGTTTGTTCGCGGATACGACGGGCCTGCCTGAGGCGCTTTTGAATGATGACACGCCGCTGGAGCCGTCATCGTTGCGTGCGTGGTTCAATGAGCGTCTTATCGCCCAGCCGCAGGCGGTGGACGCGGTGTGCTCGACGCTGGTGAAGTTCAAAGCCGGTCTGAATGATCCGAAACGCCCGCTCGCCGTGCTGCTCTTCGCCGGACCCACCGGCACGGGCAAAACACAGCTCGCGCGTTTTCTCGGCGACTGGCTTTTCCCGCATCGCAAGGCAGCGGAGCGCCTCGTGCGACTCGACATGAGCGAATACGCGGGCCACGACGCGTCCCGACGCCTGCTCGGCGAGCCGTTTGGCGAACCGTCTGACCTCGTGAAGCGCCTGCGGCAGAATCCCTTCACCGTGCTGCTGCTCGACGAGGTGGAAAAAGCCGCGCCGGAGGTCTTTGACACGCTCATGAATGTCTTCGACGAAGGCCGCCTCACCGACGCGCTCGGCCGCGTGACGTGGTTTCGCAGCACGGTCATCATCATGACCTCAAACCTCGGCACGCGGAAAGGCGGCTCGCTCGGTTTCTCCCCGGGTGGCATGAGTGAAAGCGCTAGATCCGACATCGGCGCGATCCGCCGCTTTTTCAGGCCGGAGTTCTTCAATCGCATGGACCAGGTTGTGACATTCGAGCCTCTCGACCGCGCTGCCGTCGAAACCATCGCGCGTCACGAGATCGCGGCATTGGCGGAGCGCGAGGGGCTGAAGCAACGCGGCATCACGCTGGAGGTTGGAGATGATCTGGTGCGCGAGGTGTGTGATCGCGGCTTCGATCCCGTCTATGGCGCACGACCATTGCAACGCAGGCTCGAAGAACTCGTCACCACGCCCGTAGCGCGCTGGCTGGTGGAACATCTTGCCGTCCGCGATGTCGTGCTGCGTGTGGGCATGGGTGGCGTGACGTGCTGATCATGCGCTTACCAATACTTCGGCCAGCGTGTCTCACGAGTCATGTTGTGAAACACAAGCGCCACGAGCACGAGGATCACCGCGCCCGCGAGCGTCGGAAACAGCGCAAAATCCCATGCGGGCTTCATCAGAAACACGATCACCGGATTCGAGCCTGCCGGTGGATGCACGGTGCGCGTGAGCATCATCACAGCGATGGCACTGCCGACCGCAAGCGCCACGCTCCACCAATGCGCGCCGCACAGATGCACAAACGCGAGACCGATGAGGGTGCTGAACAAATGACCAAGTATGACATTCCTCGGCTGGCTGAACGGCACGTCAGGATAGCCAAACACGAGCACGCAGCTCGCGCCGAACGATCCCAGCACGAGCGCGACGTGCAAACTCTGCGCCAGCAACGCGATGACCGCGATGGCGAGAAAACCGCCGACAAAGGCAAGCGCGACAGCTTTGCGCGGAGCAGGCGGAGGAAGAGCTACGGAGTCGCCGCGGAACTTGGTGAGGAGGTTCATGAGATCTTTTGAAGGTGATCAGCGAAGCCGCAGCCCATGCTGTTGCCAGAACGAGGCCAGCGCGGCGTGCGAGCCGTTGAAGACATTTCGCTCGGTCGGGCGGTCGAGATTGCCAAAGTATGGCGGGAAGCGATAGCGGCCGTGGTTGTACACTTTGGGCCGTGAGCGACCGCCCTGCCAATCGACACCGCCGTATTGCCACAGCGTCCAGTCGGACCACACCTGATATTGATTCACCAGCCCGCGAGGATTGCCCGGCGCGGGATACACCGGCCCTGCGCCGCTGTCGTGGGCGTAAAGTGCCAGCCAGTAGGGCATGCGGCGCAATTTTGCTTTCGTGGCGGCATCCGCACCGCTGAGCGTCTGCTTGAGCTGCGTGCTGTTTTCCAAATACGCCACCGGAATGACGCCCGTGCGTGCTTCCACGCGATCCATGAAACGCAGGATGGCCGAGAGCGGCAGATCACCGTCGAAGTCGCCGCACAGCAGCAGCGCTGGTGCATTCCACGAGCGACCACGAGCCAGAGCCATCGCCCGGTTCACGAACTGATCCGCCTGCGCCACCGCATCCACATGCCGCTGCACGCGGTAATACAATCCTGGCAGCATCCCCGCCCGATCCGCCGAGGCCACAAAGCTCGCGCATTTCTCATCAAGGTTCCCGCCTTTGCCCGCGCGAGCGATCAGGCCCATCGCATCATTCGCCCGCAGCGCGGAGACATCGCGCTCCGAGTAGCCCACACCACTGCGCTGGCGTTCCTTCGGATCATACGCCGAAACATTGATGATCTGCGGCATGCCCCAGGAAGTGGGCGGCAAACTTCCCGGCGTGCTGCCGGGTTGAGTGCTGCAACTGGCGAGGACGACAAAAAGCGGAAGGAGGAAGTGCTTCATGGTGGCCGAGACTATGCAGCAACCCAAGTCTGCCAAGCACTCTACGCTTCCTGCCACTCCAACGGCGAGGGCAGCGGGAAGGCCGCGAACTCGATGTGGAGCACCCGGCGGCGGCGTTCGCTCGTCGAACGCGAAGAGGCATGAAGCAGGAGCGGTCGCATCAGCAACGCATCTCCACTCTTGGCGGCACAAAGCACTTCGGCATTTGTTTCGCGGCACTTGGCGATCCTCTCGGCACTCAAACGGCCAAGTCGATGCGAGCCAGGCAGCACTCGCAGCGCACCATTGTCCGCATCGGCATCATCAAGGTGCAAGCGCACGGTGAGCATCTGCTCCAGGCATTCCACGGGCGGCTGCACATGCGGCACGCCGTCCTTCACGCTCCATGGTCCCCATCCAGGCATCTCTATGCGTTCTCTGAATGCCAGCGTGAGATCTTGATGCCAGGCTACGAGCCAGTTCGTCTCCGGTCGCTTGTCAAAGTAGATGCCACGCACCGGAACAGGTTCGGCAGGCAGGTGCGGACGCACCAGATTGGCAAGCAGCGATTGAGCGAGATTCCGTACATCCGGCAAACGCAGCATCCCGCGAGCACCTGCGCCTTCCGCATCGCCTAAAAGGTCGCGCAAAGCCTCACAGGCAGCGCCATCGAGCACCTTGGGCACGATGACAAATCCTTGGGAATCGAGGTCCGTTGAGAAATTCATTCCGCACTTTTCTTCCCCTTTTTCTTCTTTTTGTCCACCTTCCGAACCGGATCACCATTCCAACGCTGATCTTCCCAGCGCGGGGGCTGCATGGAGGCATTCCATTTCTCAAAGTGGGCGGTGATCTCGGCTTTCTTCGCCGGATTTTCGGCGCTGAGGTCTTTTAGCTCCCGGGGATCGGTGCTGAGGTTCACAAGCATGGGCTCCATGTCTTTGGAGGCCTTCACGAGCTTCCAATCGCCCTGGCGGACGGCGTGCTGGACGCCGAAGCGGAAGTAAAGCTCACGCGGGGCAAGTTTGTCGGCTTTGCCTTCAAGCAGCGGGAGAAGATTGACGCCGTCGAGTTCGACACTGGGCTTGTCAGCCTCGGCTGCCGCGAGCGCAGTCGGCAGCACATCGAGTTGGATAACGGGATCAGTCACGACGCGCCCGCCGGGCACGCGACCTTTCCACTGTGCCATCCACGTCACACGGATGCCGCCCTCCCATACGAACCACTTCGAGCCGCGCAGGCCCATCTGCTCCGCTTCTTTGGACGCACCACCGTTGTCGCTGATGCAGAAGATGAGCGTGTTTTCCTCCAGCTTGAGATCACGCAACTTCGTCATCACCGTGCCGATGGCTTCATCCGCCTCGCCGATGAGGGCCGCGTAGCCTTGTTGGCGTTTGTCGAGGTGCTTGAATTTCTCCAACCAATTTGGCGAGGCCACGACGGGCGAGTGCACGGCATTGAAGGACAGGTAGAGGAAGAACGGCTTTCCCTTGTTCGCTTCGATGAAACCGCAGGCCTCCCGCGCATACACAGGCGAGGTCACGGGCGCGCCTTCGAGTTCCTTCACGAGTTCACTGCCGCGATAGAACGACGGCCCTTTGCCCTCGCCGAGGTTTCCGACCGTTCCTATCGCGAAGTCGAATCCACGAGCAGGCGGCATGAATTCCGGTCCGGCGTCGCCGAGGTGCCATTTGCCCACGATGCCAGTGGTGTAGCCTGCGGGCTTCAAATGCTGCGCCATCGTCGTCTCGCTCAGCAGCAGTTCGCGACCCTCGCGCGTGGGATTCGCATCGTGACCGGTGCGGGCTTGATAACGCCCCGTCATGAGCCCCACACGGCCCGGCGAGCACACGCAGCCGCTGGAGTAGCCATTCGTGAAACGCACGCCATTCGCGGCCAGCGAGTCCATGTTCGGCGTGGGCGCCAGTTTGCCGCCGTAGGCACCCGGTTGTGCCCAGCCCATGTCATCGAGGTAAAAGATGACGATGTTCGGCTTGTCGGCAGCGAATAGCGGTGTGCTTAGGGCAATGAAGAAAACGATATGTCTCATGGTCGCGTTGAAACGACGTGGCACAGCCTATCTAGCCTGTGTTTGGCGGTGGAAGTTTGGCTGCGGCTCAACACGCCGTCCGCGCCGACAAGGAGCCGTTCTTGGACGTGAGCGCAATCCAGTCGATCTGCACCAGCGGCTCCCGCTTTGGCAATGGCCGGATTTCAATGACTGACGCGGAGACTGCAAAGCGTAGAATGAACGCGGCTAGACGCATGTGCGCTGAAGTGGTTGATGGACATTTGGCTTCGACTGCCGATCGCTGCCACACGATCAACCCAGCACGTTCTCGCCTCGATTTTCCTTCTGTTGGATGGTCACGGGCCAGCCGGGGAATTGATTGGATGGCTTGCCGTCCGTGACGTCGATGAGGAAACGGAAGGACTCGATGAAGTAAGTTTTCTTTTCGGTGTCGAAGGTGATGAAACCAAAGCCGCTGGCCTTTTCATGGGCCTTGTCATAGCGGTTAGGAGCCCTGCCGACCTGGGGATTTCCGACGGCGTAGATGTAGGCTTTGTTGCCAAGGCTATCAAGATACTCGCCGGTGTCGGCATGGCCGTGTTTGGGGCGATTGCTATGCGGCATCTTCAGCTCGTCGGGCCGCCACCAGCGCGGATAACCGGCAGAGATGGCGGGCGTGCAGAAGGACCAGTTGCTGTCGCGCTGCTTGTCCACGCCGTATTGAGCGAGAGTGGTCAAATGTTGGTCGCCGTTGATGTGCAAGGCCATGGCGGGACGAAGGATGTCGATGACGCGGTTGCGCGGTGTCTGCGGCCAGCCGCCGGAGTCGAGATCGGCTTTCAAGTAACCGTCATGACTGCCGTGATGAGTGGCGGCATTGATGAAGACGGTTTGGCTGAGCAGGGCTTTGAGCGTGTGACCACGCCAGTCCTCGGCCCATTGCTTGAGGAAGGCTTCCTGACGCTCGCCAAGCAGCACGAGACCGGGTTGATCGAGAGCCGCCGTGTCAAAGTTTGGGTCGAGGACGTGATCCGCCCGAGCGCCGTCCGTTTTCACGTTTTCGGGACCGCTTTTCCACTGGCGGTCAGCGATGATGGCAAAGCTGACACCGCCATAAACCATGTCACCGAAATAGACGC
>JAYVIO010000124.1:0-5212 GCA_043770175.1 Verrucomicrobiales bacterium
GCATGCAGGGGCAGGTCTTCATGGGGGCGAACGCCGAACCGGCGCGTGAGCATGTGTTTGGTGCGCGGGACCGCTGTGACATGACGGTGTTTAGGTTCCGCACCGTCCGTGACGCCCGCTACCGCTATATCCGCAACTTCACGCCGGAGCGGCCCTTTCTGCAATTCAATGCCTACAAAGAGAAACAGTATCCGGTGTGGAATTTGATCAAAGAACTGGCCGCTCAGGACAAACTGACTCCGGAACAGACCGTACTCGCAGCGCCAACAATGCCGGAGGAGGAGTTGTACGATTTGCAGAGTGATCCGTTTGAGATCCACAACCTCGCAAAATCGAATCAACCCGATCATCGTGCCACGCTGGAGCGTTTGAGCAGTGTGCTGGCGGCTTGGATCGAGCAGACAAATGATCAGGGCCGCGTTCCCGAGCCGGAGGAGGTTGCCAAAAACGAAGGCAGCACCAAAGGGCCGCAGTCACTGGAGAAGAAAGGGAAGGGGAAAAAGTGATCGTGAAGGGGGCGGCGAATTTTGATCCATGTCTGGAGATTGCGGCGGGGAGGTTTTTCACGCCGGGTGACAAAGAGGTGCGCATGGGTTTAAAAATCGCCTTGGGTGATCTTGATCCGAAGGAGAAGGGCGTTGGGAATTTCGGGAATTTTCATCACGAGGACTGGTTTGCGGGCGAGAAGAACAAGCGCACCAATCTGCGGCAGTGGGGCACGTTGCGGTTGATGGCGGGGGACAAAATGACGAAATCCGAATGACGAATGACGAAGCCCGGCCATCCTCAGTGCGTGAAGTTGCTCCCCAACCATCGCGCCCATGATGCGCAGCACCTCATCCGGCGCTGGCGCATGCTTGCGCGTGAGGCGGGTTGCCGGGTGAAAACGCTGTGCAGGGCGCATGAACTGCCAGTGCTGGCGATAGAATCGGCGGCCGCACAGGAGGGCGTTTCGGCGGCTTATCTTTCCTCCGGAGTGCACGGCGATGAACCGGGCGCGGCGTGGGGGTTGCTGGCGTGGGCGGAGAAGCATGTGCGTGCCTTGCAGCGCGGATCGTTCTTGATCGCGCCGTGCCTCAATCCCGTCGGCCTCATGCTCAATACTCGGGTTGATCATCGCGGCATCGACATCAACCGCCGCTTTCACGATGCAGACGATGTGATTTGCGGTCCCTGGCAGCGCTGGATCACGGGACGGGCGATGCATTTTGGGCTGTGCCTGCATGAAGACTACGACGCGCAGGGAGTATATGTTTACGAACTCAATCATGCGCGAGACACGGCAGGTCATGGCATTATTGAGAGGTGCTCACGAATCATTGCGCCAGATCCGCGTCGGAACATCGACGGCCAGCGTGCCAAAGGCGGCGTGATTCGCCGCCGCACGCTGCCGACGCATCTTCCCGGCATGCCGGAGGCGATTGAACTGCATGAGCGCGGCTGCCCGCTGACGCTGACGTTTGAGACGCCGTCGGAGTTTGATCTCGACACACGGGTGCGGGCGCAGATGAAATTCATTGAGGCAGCGACTGCAGCGCTCGCTTGAACGATGAAACGGCCCTCCATCCTCCACATTGCCTGGATTGCCGCTCTGGTGGGTTTGAGCGGCTGCGCCACGGTCAAGCACATCGTTGGAGGCCCCGGCGTGCTGCGCGCGAATGACTGGGTGAGTTACGATGGCAAAACGATGCCATGGAAAGTCTGGCCGGTGCCTGCAGGTGTGACGCATCGTGGCGTAGTCATCGCGGTGCATGGATTGAGCGGCGCGAAGTCGGATTTTTGGTATCTGGGGGAGCAATTGCCGATGCGCGGCTATACTGTCTATGCCTATGATTTACGCGGGCAGGGCAATGATCCGGTGATGGCTGAACGCGGTGACATTTCCAACGAAGAGGCATGGAAACGTGATCTGGCCACCTTTCACACCCTGGTGAAGCGCAGACACTCAAAAACGCCGGTGTTTTGGTATGGCGAGAGTCTGGGAAGCCTCATCGCCCTGCATACGGCGGCGGATCTGCTGGGGAATCGCCAGGACCCGCAGGGAATTATCCTCGCATCACCGGTGGCGGGTTTGCGCATGCGCATGAGCGGCTTTCAACGCTTCTTGCTCGAAACGGCGGCCAAACTTTCGCCTCGGACACGTTACACGCTCGGCGAGCTGGCGGGTGTGGATGAGTCGAAAATTCAGGTCACCTCCACCTCCACGCATGGTGGCCAGATGGCGGTCACACCGCATCATGTGAGTGCCTTCTCGTTGCGCTTGCTGACCACGATCGGCGGGATGCTGGATGAAAACACGGATGCGGCACATCACTTGAAAATGCCGGTGCTGTTTGTCGCCTCACCGAACGATGTGATGTCCTCCGCCGATCAAATCCAGTCGCTCTTTGCGGAACTGCGCAGCCGTGACAAAAAACTGCTATGGTACTCACGCTCCTACCACCTGCTGCTGCACGATGTGCAGCGCGAGGAGGTGGTGAATGATGTCGCCCGCTGGCTGGACCGGCAGATCAAAACCCGCAAACACTGATGACACTCGAACACGCCATTCTCGATGTGCTGGGCAAGGCAAAGTTGCCACTTAAAGCGTCGGACATCACCAAGCTCGTCAAACCCCTCGTGGGTCGTGCCGCCACGCCGAAGGCCGTGGTGGTTGCATTGACCGCGCTCGTATCCTCAGCAGCGCTGAATGGCATCAGCGGCAAACCCCAGCCGCTATATACCACGCAGAGCCTCGAATCCGCCGCTGCTGCGATGTTGCAGCATGGCATTCATGCAGCGAAAAACGCGCAGCCGGCAGCCAAATTGAAAGGGAAGCTGCCGGAGGCGCTGCAGCCTCATTTTGAGCCGGCGCTGGAACAACTCGTTGCCACTGGTGCTGCGTTTGTGCTGCCCGGTGCGAAACGACTCGTCTTTGCCGGGCGGCCGAAGCCTTCGGCACTGCTCGATGCCGCTAAACGTCGTGCGTTGCAGAAGATTCTTGATGACGTGAACGGGGTGCGCTTAGAAGCCGCCACGCTGGCCGAATTCATCGCCTGGCTGGATGCCGAACCTGCTGCTGCCGCAAGCGGTCTGACGCAGCCTGCCGCTGCGGTGCCGGGTGAAGCGGAACTGCAGCAGTGGTATGCACTGGATCGGGTGCGCTCATCCACCGTGATGATCCCGATACCGCAGACTTTTGCACGCTATGCGGCTTGGGCCGCAGAACGCGGGCAGGCGGCTGATAGTCAGGTATTACGAAATTTGATTGAGATGCTTTACAACAATGGCCGCCTTCTGTTAGAACCTTGTGAAAGGCCGCAAGACCTTCCCGAACATGAACGTGCCATGCTTGTTCCGATGTCCCTCGGCCCTCCCGGCTACTCCTGGTGCTGGATCGCTTGATCTTGGCTTCACATTTTCCTGAATCACTCACCGCCTCCCAAGACCATGTCCGCCTATGCTGCCTTGAATCCCTTTGTGTCCACTAGCGTGGGCGAAAATGACGTGTGGAACTCCGCCGCTTTTCTGGACGTGCCCTACATTCATTCGGTGCCGTTCGGGGCGCTGAAGATCGCCGTGGACCAGGTGCGGGCGCAGCACCGCAGCCAGGTGCGTTTCGTGCGTGGTGCGGGCGGTTCCGGCAAGTCGCACCTCTTTGCGCGGCTGCGGCGTGAATGCACTGACAAGATTTTTTACGCCTATGCCCCCAACCCGCCGCTGCAGCCTGAGGCACTGGAGAATTTTATTCTCACGCGCTTCGTCAGCAGCCTGCGTCACCCGGCGCGCTGTGCCGAAGGTAAAGAAGCCCCCTACAGCCAGCTGCGGCTGCTGGCCTATGCCCTGCTAAAGCCGGTGGTGGAGCAGGAGTTGACGTTGTCAGAATTGCATGATGCGTGGGCGAACATCGGACTCGAAACCCGCAAGGAGATGATTCATCAGGCGGTGCAGCTTCTCGAGGCCGAGCATCCCATGGTGCCGCGCAGTGTGCTGCGCTGCCTGCTCAATGTGCTGCGCGAGGACAAGGAGCACCTTGCCGCACAGTGGCTTTCCGGTGCGGCCTACCTCACGGAAAACGAACTGAAATATCTCAACGTGCCTGAGCCCCTGGCACGTTCGGAAATGGGCGGCGTGATCCAGTTGTTCGGCAAACTCGCCGCGCAGGCCGGTTCACCGGCGGTGCTGGTGCTCGACCAGTTGGATCTTATCATCACGCAGCCGCAGTTTGATGAAATGCAGCGTTTGCTTTTTACGCTCATTGATCAAAGCGAGAACTGGGTCGTACTGATCGGCCTCGTGGCCGAACGCTTCGCGGCGTGGGATGCCGCGCTGTCGCAGGCGTTGCGTGGGCGCATTGGCGTACCGGATTCAAACGCGCCGCTTGGCTTCCGCTTGCCGGTCATCGACATGCTGCCCATCGCAAACGAGCAAAAGCGGCTGCTGCTTACCTGCCGGCTCGAAACGCCGGAGCTGTTGGAGCAGCGCAGGAAGGATGGCATCACTACGGCGATACATCCACTGCTAGAGGAAGACATCCCCCGGCTCACCGCCGGTGGCGCGATCTTCCCGCGTCATCTCCTCGCCGCCGCTGCGGAAGTGTACGCCATGCGCACCATGGAGGCGCCGCAAGCACATCTGCCGCAGGACGTCGTTGCTGCGGTGTTCGCACCCATTGAGCCACCCGTCGTGGTTTCACCTCCCGCTTATCTTCCTCCAGTCCCTGAGACGGCTCCTGTGCCAGTGCATTTGGCGGAGTCAGTCAAGGACATTGCCGCCATTGCCGCAGTTCTTCCGGTGTCAGCGCCGCAGGCCGTGCCACCTGCGTCTGTCACCACCAAAACGCCCTTGGCTGAGAAAATCGACGTTTTGCTCCAGCAGGCTGTCGATGCGACCAAGGCCGAGGCCGTTCCCCCCAGTGCCATCGATCTCGGCGAACGTGCGCGTGATTTTATCGAACTCATGGTAGCTCCGCCCGTCACCATCACCGAAGGCGACATCCGCAAGAGTTACGACAATTTCGACGGTGCCGACCGCTGGTTCGAGTGGGGCGGCGGTAAGGTGCGCATCGTTACCTCCGACTCCATGCGCGGCAGCTTCATCGCCGTGCTGGAGCGCATCAAAGATGCTGCGGGCGACACGCTGCTCCTGCGCAACGACATCGCCCCCGTGTCCGGTCAACTCACGATGGAACTGCTCAACGCCTTCAAGGCCAAGAACCTGTTCCACCACATTT
>JAYVIO010000125.1:0-15493 GCA_043770175.1 Verrucomicrobiales bacterium
CCGAGAACATTGAGCAACGTGGATTTGCCACAGCCGGACGGGCCCATGATGCAGACGTATTCACCGGGATAGATGGACAGGGAAACTCCCTGCAACACATGCTGGGTGGTGTCACCCATCTGATAGCTGCGGTGGATGTCCACCAGCTTGATGATGGGATCGGCCGCTGACATCACGGTTTGGTGGCGACGGCGACGGCTTTTTCCTTGGGCTTGGCTGCTTTGGCCTTGGGAACATCTCCCGCAGGTCCGGGCCGGGCTGCGTTATTCAGTTCTAGCTCGGATTTCTTCGGCAGCGACAGCGCCACGGATTCGCCTCCCTTCAAGCCTCCACGCACCTCGATGAATTCATCGTTGAAGAGCCCAGTGTTGATCTCGCGGCGTTCCAGCGTGCCGCTGTTGCTGATGTAGCAAAAGTGGTGATCCTGCTCGACCTCGACGGACTGGACGGGGACGTAGATCACATCGGCCAGTTGATCGACGATGATCTCGACCTTGGCGTTCATGCCGGGCTTCATCCAGGGGTGGTAGCCATTGATGTGGACGGTGCAGGGATAGACCTTCAGGTTCGGCGTATAGCGGCTGCTGGTGGAGTCTGGCAGGATGGCGAGTTCAGCGACGCGACCATCAAGCTCCTTGCCGGGCTCGGCATCGACGCGCACTTTCACCGGCTGGCCGATGCGCACTTTTTTAATCTGCGATTCATGCACGTTTACCCGGGCACCCATCTGGCTCATGTCTGGAATGGTGAGCATCGTCTGGCGCAGGCGCACGGTGGCACCCTCTTCGATGGGGTAGTTGTAGTTGTAGTTAGAACCGGCGTTCAGATCCCCGTAGGCAACGAGACCGGGCTGAGTGGCCTTGATGATACAGGCTTTGAGCTGTCGCTCCAACTCCTCCCGTTGGGTGACTTCCATCTCATAGCGGCGTTTCGCAGTGGAGAATTTCGTTTCAGCCTGCGCCATGCGGGAGCGGTTGGCGCGGATGGTGCGCTGTAGCTTGTTCAAAGCTTCGCGGTAAGCGGCCAAAAGGGTGGAGCACTGTTTGCTAAACTCGTATTTCTTGAAGAGCGCCAGTGCTGTTTCCGCTGTCTTTACGGACAGCCCGACCTTCTCAAAGGTCACCTGGTCGTTTTCGAGCTGGGCACCTGTGATGAACTGCTTCTGCGCCAGTCGAGTGGAGGATTCAACCTTCTGCTTCGCCACGGCGAGTTCCGAACGGTGCAGCAGCAGTTCGTCCTCGAGTTGCCGCAGTTTTTGCTGCGCCTCGCCGTCGCTCAGGGATTTCTGCTCTAGAAACGGAGTGAAGTCGATGAGTTCACTTTCGGTATGCGCCACCGGCTTTTTTGCCGTGGCGGGCTTGGTGCTAGCTGCTGCTTTGGGCTTGAGCACATCTGCCGCAACCGGCGTGTTGGCCTGTGTTTCGAGCACATCCGCATATTTCTCGAAGGCATCGACATCCTTGGGCAGTCCAGCTGTCGCCAAGATGGCCGCAGTGACCTCCCGACCGAGATATTTTTCAAAATCCATCAGGGCGAAGATGGCCGTTTGCTTCGTGTCGCGCACGAAACTTTGGTTTTCACTTTTCTGAATCTCACGGTTCTCGTCCGCATCGATGTAGTTGGAAACGGTGGTCTGGAAGTCGATCTCGTGGGTCTGAATCTTGGTTTTAAGGTCGGTGCTGTCGAGTTCGACGAGCACCTTGCCATCCTTCACATCCTCCTCGGTGATGAGATAGCCCTCGGGAATGAGACTGAGGATCTTGGTGGGAATTTCGATCTCGCTCTTCACCTCCGTGTTCTGCAACGCACGGATGTCACCGCCCTGAAGCACGTTGATCTCCAGCGGGCCGCGCTGCACAACGAAGGTGGGAACCTTCTCGGTTTCCGCCGCTCCACGGGACATGAACCACCAGCCGGCCGCAGCGAGAACGCTGATGCCTGCCACAAATGTAATCCCTTTGATGGTCTTTCCCTGCTTCATTCTCCTTTGGCTTTCTCCTTGTTCAATACGTCCACCCACGACCCGTCTTTCTCGATGAAGAGCACACCCATGTCGCGCCAGAGTTGCAAACGCACCAGCGTGTGATTGATCGTGGTGGCAACCATCAAGTCGCGCGTAGTGTTCATGTCGCGCTGGGCGTCCACGAGGTTGATGGCAGTCCCCTGCCCCTCGGCGTTGAATGCCTCCTCCAGTTCCAACCGTGCGCTGCTGATCTCCATGCCGCGTGTTGCCAGCTCATACTGGTGGCGTGCCAGTTGCAGGTCGCGCCAACCGCTGCGCACCGCGCTGCGCACCTGGTCCTCGGCCAGTTCCAGTTCCCGTCGCGCACGCTGCTCGGAGATCATGGCGGCACGCAGCGTGTTGCGCTCGGGCTTCTGGTTCAGGTTCAGGTCCGTGTTCAACCCCATGGTAGTACCGCGATTGCGTGGCACGAGTTGAAAATCACTGCGGTCCGGATTGTCGAGGATGTTGTAATTAACCAGGGCGTTCACCGTGGGCAGCACCTGTTGTTTGGCCACCAGCACCCGGCGGCTGGTGTCCTCGACCTGGTCGCGTGAGTTCCACAGGTCCAGACGTGCTGTCAAGGCGGTGGTTACAGCTTCATCCAGCGTCCCGCCCGGGTCGATGACCTGCAGATCCTGCATGTCCTTGTAGTCCAAAACAATGCGTTCAGTGACAGGCAGCCCGAGCTGAATCTTCAAATCATCGAGCGCCTGCTCGTAATTGCGGATGGCTTGCAGCCAGCTGCGGTTGAACACGAGACGCTGCTGTGAGAGACGGTAAAGCGAGGACTTGGTGCTCGCGTTTTCCTTCTGCATGGCCGTTTCACGTTCCACCACGAAATTGAAGGCGATGAAGCCAAGGTGGGCATTCTTCGCCGCCTCACGCGTCTGGATCACACGAAAATACTGCGTGGCCACATCAACGGCGAAGGATTTGCGATACTGCGCGAAGCTGCGAATGGCGTAGAGCACGCTGCGCTCGCTCTGCGTCAGCACTTCCGAAGCGGACAGATAACCGGCACCGCTGAGCAGCGGTTGAGTCAGTGAGAACCCGAGCTGCGAAATGGCTGAATCCGCACCACCGGTGAAGAACCGCACGAAATTGGTGGTGAGGTTCGTGGCGATGAGCGCTCCGGTGCGTGTCAGTGCTGAAAAACCGAGGTTGCCGGTGTTCGTCAGCGTCGAAGTGCGCACCAGGTTGTTCACGCCCGTCTGCACCTTGCTGCTGGCCAGTGTGGAGGCACCACCGCCGGACATGATCGGGCTGAACTGCTGGCGGGCGAGCGTGAGGTTCAGCGCTGCGAGATAGACCACTTCTTTTTGCAAGAGGTAGTTCCGGTTGCGATGCACCCCAAAGTTCAGCGCATCAGCGAGACTCACCACGCGGGAGTTTTCCTCCAGAAACGCACGTTCGCCGAGGAACTCCACCGTTTTCATGTTCTTGCGCAGCTCCTCCATTTTCACCGGCGGCGGCGGCGTGATGTCCAGAAACGCCTGGCCGGAGTTCGGCACTTTGCTCGCTTTCTTGCGGAGCAGGCCGAAAACCTCATTGTCCGCCCACTTCTTGTAAAACCCCGTCGTGCAGGCGCTCAAACCCAAGGCAAGCAGCGTGAGAAACGCGGCGGCGGGCTGGAGCAGGCGAAATTTTGGCATGAGAGATTGGACCGGCATCGGGGTGGTTGGCCGGAAGTGGTTTTTGGGGGGCTTGCAATACGTCTGCCTGCGCAATGATCTATCGAATCGATGGCAAAACCTCATTGCCAGCGCCGCCGCCGCCGTTACTATCACTTCCCGCATGTCCGACCTCCCCAAAGTCGCTGAAACAGAAGAACTTCTCAAGCAGTCCTCCGGATCACCCCCGACCCGGAAGACGCTCATCGAGAAACTGGACAATTGGGACGACTGGGCAAGCTGGGATGAATTCTACCGCACCTACTCCGGTTTCGTCTTCCACGTCGCCCGCAAAACCGGCCTCAGTGATGACGAGTCCAACGATGTCGTGCAGGAGACCTTCATCGGTGTCGCCAAGAACCTGCAGAAAAAGAAGTTCGACACCAGCCTCGGCTCCTTCAAATCCTTCCTCCTCAATCAGGCCCGCTGGCGCATTCTCGACCAATTTCGTCGCCGCAAAAAGCAGCAGAGCCGCGAGGCCAACCTTTACGCCGATGAAACCGAAGATCGCCGCACGCCACCGATTGATCGCTGTGCCGACCCGAATGGCGTCGCTCTCGAAAAACTGTGGGAGAAAGAATGGCAGGACAAAGTGATGGACCTCGCGCTGCGCCGCGTGCGTGCGCTCGTTTCGCCACGACAGTTCCAGATTTTCTCCTGCTACGTCATCAAAGGCTGGAGCCCCGAACGCGTGAAGAAGGAACTCGGCGTCAACGCTGCCCAAGTCTATCTCGCCAAGCATCGCGTGGGCCGTATCTTGAAGCGTGAAGCCGCGAAATTGGCCGAGACGGAGCAGTGAGGAGGTCAAGGCTTCGCCGTCAAAGGTCAAGAGGGTCAAGCCGGTCACGGCTCGATGCTTGACCACTTCTTGACGAATGCTTGACCGCTTGATCGCTGAAAGCGTCCGCACCTCCAACACGTAGCCGTCTCATGCGCCGCACTCTCGCTCTCCTCCTCGCTGTCTCATCACTCCACGGCGCCGATCCCGTCCCGCTCTTCATCGAAGGCTACGCCGGCCAGCGCAGCGTCACTCAGGGCGAGGAAATTCCCATTCACGTCAGCACCACGGCGGCGAAGTTTGAAATTGAAGTCGCACGCCTTGGTGCCGCGCGGGAGATTGTGTGGAAGAAATCCGATGTGCCAGGTCAGGCACATCCAGTGCCGGAGGATTCATCCGCGAATGGTTGTCGCTGGCCTGAGTCAGTGCGTGTGCCCGTCGGTGCTGAGTGGAAGTCGGGCTATTATGAAATCATTTTCCGCGCGGCAGATGGCGGCGGCAAATGGACGCATCGCGGCGCGCGCACCGCGACGAGCAGTTCGTTCTTTATCGTGCGGCAGGCGAAGCCGGGCACGACCTCGAAGATCCTGCTCCAGCTTTGCACGAACACCTACAACGCCTACAACAACTGGGGCGGCTTCTCGGTGTATGCCTACAACAGCCTCTCGAACAACCAGGGCCATCGCGTCAGCTTCGAGCGGCCTGGCCCCTCGCAATTCAGCCGTTGGGAGCTGCCCTTCGTCATCTGGGCGGAGAAGAACGGCTATGCGCTCGAATTCGCCGCCAATGACGATCTTGAATTCCGCCCCGAACTGCTCGCCAGCTACAAACTCGTCCTCAGCGTCGGCCACGACGAGTATTGGAGCACGCCGATGCGCGACAACCTGGAGGCCTGGATTGCCAAAGGCGGCAACGTCGCCTTCTTCAGCGGCAATACCTGCTGCTGGCAGGTGCGCAGCGAGAACGACGGCCGCGCCTTCACTTGCTGCAAGCAGAACTACCACCTCGATCCCGTCTTCCAGACGCGAGACTTCAAAACCCTCAGCACCGCGTGGAGCCATCACCTGCTCAAGCGTCCCGAGAACGAACTCACTGGCGTCGGCTTTCTCTGGGGCGGCTACATGCGCAGCCACGGCCAGTTCATGGATGGCGATGCCTCCTTCATCGTGCATCGCCCCGATCACTGGATCTATGAGGGCACCGGCCTGAAGCGCGGCGACCGCTTTGGCGCGAAGGACACCATCGTCGGCTACGAATGCGACGGCTGCGAACTCGAGTGGCGCGACGGCCTGCCCTTCGCCACGCACAAAGACGGCACGCCCAAGACCTTCGAAGTCCTCGGCACCTGCCCCGTGCGCTGGCACCCCGATGACGTGGAGTGGTATGAGAAATGGGAGATCGGCCGCACCGGTGCCGCTTGCCTCGGCCTCTACACCAACACCGGCACCGTCTTCACCGCCGCCACCACCGACTGGTCACATGGGCTCCAAGGAAACGATGCGCATGTCGTGCGCATCACGAAGAACGTGCTGGATAAACTTTCCAAATAGAAGATTTCGATGAAATCGATTCTCTTCCCTCTGGTGATTACCGCCAGCGTACTCGCTGCCGATCGTCCAGCAGTGACCAATCCCCGCCAGACGAGCGGTGACAAGGCAGTGCAGCCGAAGTGGGAAGAGACGCTCACGATCACCGTGGGCGTGAAGGATGCCGACATCATCGGCAGCGATCAGCGGGCGATCCAGGCGGCGGTGGATCATGTGGCGAGGCTGGGCGGCGGCACAGTTCACATCAAGGCCGGGACATATCGGATGCGGAACGCGGTGTATTTGCAGACGGGGGTGCATTTGATCGGCGAGGGCGAGAAGACGTTTCTCATCAAAGAGCCCTCCACCACGACGCCGCTGAAGCTCGACAGCGACTGGTATGACCAGGAGATCACGCTGCACGATGCCACGGGCTTCCGCGTGGGCGATGGGGTGTGTTTGCGGGCGAAGGATGCCAAGACGGGCACGAACACCGTCCTCAAGCGCACTCTGGTGGCCCGCAGCGGCAATCGCTTCAAGCTCGGCAAGCCCCTGCGCGAGAATCTGTGGCAGATGAATGGCGCGACGTGCTCCACGCTCTTTCCGCTGCTCAGCGGCGAGTTCGTGGACGATGTGCGCATCGAGAATCTCGTGCTCGACGGCAATCGCGAGCACAATGCTGAGCTGGATGGCAATTACGCGGGCTGCATTTTCCTCCAGGACTGCAATCGCTTCCACATCAAGGGCGTCACCGCGCGCAACTACCACGGCGACGGCATCAGTTGGCAGATATGCCACGATGTGATCGTCGAGAACTGCGTCAGCGAGAACAACAAAGGCCTCGGCCTGCATCCCGGCAGCGGCTCGCAGCGGCCCGTCATCCGAAACAACACCCTGCTCGGCAATGACATCGGCATCTTCTTCTGCTGGGGCGTCAAATACGGCCTCGCCGAGAACAATCAAATCGAAGGCAACCGCGTCGGCATTTCCATCGGCCATCGCGACACGGACAATCTGATCACCACCAATACCATCCGCGACAGCAAGCTCAACGGCGTGCTATTCCGCCCTGAACGCGGCCCCGAGTTTGCCGGTCATCGCAACCGCATCGAAAACAACATTTTCCTCGACAACGCGCCTGAAGGTGGCGCTGTCATCGACATCCAAGGCGGCACCGAAGCCATCACCATCCGCGATAACCAGTTCACTGAGACTCGCGGCGGCAAACCGCGTCTAGCGGTGAAACAAGGACCGGACACGAAGCAGATCGTCATCGAAGGCAGCAAGACGAAGGGATTGTGATAGTCACTTTATCGCGTTCGTGATGAACTTCGCCCGCTCGCACCGTTGTTGTGCGGTCACTTTCCAACCATGAAACACACGCTCCTCCTCGCCATCTTCGTATCTGCACTCGCTCAGGCCGAAGACATCCGCCTCCAGCCGCCGAAAGACCTCAACGGCTACTTCCCCTTCAATCCACCCTCATCGTTGAGTGAATGGGACGTGCGCAAGGAGCAGGTGCGCCGTCAGATTCTAGTGGCGGAAGGTTTGTATCCGATGCCGACGAAAACACCGCTCAACGCGGTCATTCATGGCAAGATCGAAGGAGATGGCTTCACGGTAGAGAAGGTCTATTTCGAGAGCTCGCCCGGTTTTTTCGTCACCGGCAGCTTGTGGAAGCCCAAGGTCATCAAAGGCAAGGTTCCCGGCGTCATGTTTGCGCACGGCCACTGGCAGGATGCACGCCTGTCCATGGCCACCGATGACGCCGTGCGCCGGGAGATCGCCGCAGGAGGTGAGCGTTTTGAGCGTGGCGGGAAGAGCATCTTCCAGTCGCTGTGCGTGCAACTCGCCCGCATGGGCTGCGTCGTCTGGCAGTGGGACATGCTCAGCGATTCAGATTCGATCCAGTTCTCGCGTGAGATCGTGCATAAATTCGCCAAACAGCGTCCCGAGGCCAACACGGCGGAAAACTGGGGTCTCTACAGCCCGCAGGCGGAGTCGCATCTGCAATCCATCATGGGCCTGCAAACTTGGAATGCCGTTCGGGGCCTCGATTTTCTGCTCTCGCTGCCCGAGGTCGATCCTGAGCGCACCGCGATTACCGGCGCGAGCGGCGGCGGCACGCAGACGATGCTCCTCGCGGCCATCGACAACCGCATCAAGCTCTCCTTCCCTTGCGTCATGGTCAGCACCGCAATGCAGGGTGGCTGCACCTGTGAAAATGCCTCACTGCTGCGCATCAACACCGGCAACATCGAGTTCGCCGGTCTCTTCGCGCCGAAGCCGCAGGGCATGAACACCGCCAACGACTGGACCAAGGAACTCGCCACCAAAGGCTTCCCCGATCTTCAGAAGCTCTATGCGACTCACGGCAAGAAAGACAACGTCATGCTGCTGCGTGGCGAGCACTTCCCGCACAACTACAACGCCGTCACGCGCTCTGCGTTCTACACCTTCGTCAACAAGCACTTCAAACTCGGCCTCCCCTCTCCTGTGATCGAGCAGGACTACGAACCGCTCACCAAGGAACAGCTTACCGTCTGGGATGACAAACATCCCGCGCCGAAAGCCGCCGATCCTGAGTTTGAGCGCAAGCTGCTCAAATACTTCACCGAGGATTCCGATAAACAATTGCGCGACGCTGATCCGAAAGTTTTGCGCCAAGCCGTCGAAGTCGTCATCGGCCGCACTTATGACAAAGCAGGCGAAGTCGAATGGGCGCTCAAAGACAAACAGGATCGCGGTGATCACCTCGAAATGACCGGCACGCTGAACAACAAGACCTACAACGAGGAATTGAATGTCGCATGGTTGTATCCCAAGGAGTGGAATGGCCGCGTCGTCATCTGGCTCGACGACGCTGGCAAATCAGGCATTCAAAACGCCGAGGTGAAGAAACTCATCACTGGCGGTGCGGCTGTGCTGGGTGTCGATCTGCTCTTCCAAGGCGGAGAACCGGTCAAGCAAACCCGCGTCGTGGCCAATCCGCGTGAGTTTGCCGGTTACACCCATGGCTACAACCACGCGCTGTTCGCTCAGCGCACGCACGACGTGCTCACGCTCGTCACCTTCTTGCGCAACTCAAAGGTCGGCACGCACCCAAGTCCAAAGAGCGTCTGCCTCGCCGCCTTCGGCGAGCAGACCGGCCCCATCGCCATCACAGCACGTGCTTTGTCTGGCGAGGGTGTCGATCGTGCCGCGGTGAATACGCACGGCTTCCGTTTTGGCAAAGTGCTCAGTTACCGCGATCCGATGTTCCTTCCTGGCGGCTCCAAATATCTAGATCTGCCTGGATTGATCGCGCTAAACGGCAAGCATGCGCTCTGGCTGAAAGGCGAGGATCAGGCAACTGAAGGCAACGCTGCTGAATGGCTTTTGAAGTAATCACCTCATGAAACTCGTCCTGCTTTTTCTCACACTCGCTGGCTTTGCCAGTGCACAGAGCACCACCTTGCCCTCCAAGGATAAGTTCCAGCTCTTCCTGCTCGTCGGTCAGTCAAACATGGCCGGGCGCGGCGTCGTGGAAGAGCAGGACAAGACACCACATCCGCGAGTGCTCATGCTCAGCAAGGATGGCAAGTGGGTGCCTGCGGTTGATCCGATGCACTTCGACAAACCGGCGGCTGGCGTTGGTCTCGGCAAGACCTTCGGTCAGATCATCGCCGATGCTAATCCGGGCGTCACCATTGGCTTGATTCCGTGCGCTGTCGGCGGCTCGCACATCGATGCGTGGCAGCCAGGGGTGTTTTACGCGCCGACGAAAAGCCATCCGTGGGATGACATGGCGAAACGTGCGGCCATTGCGCTTCAATCAGGCACGCTCAAAGGCATCCTCTGGCATCAAGGCGAAGGTGATTCACTACCGGAGTTTGCGCCGACCTATGAGCCTAAGCTCCACGATCTCGTCGCCCGCATGCGCAAGGAGCTGAATGCGCCTGAAGCGCCGTTCATCGCAGGCCAGATGGGCAAATTCGACGGCGTGCCGTGGGCACCGGAAAAAGTCATCGTGGACCGGGCGCACCAGGATTTGGCCAAGAAAGTTCCGAATTCGGCGTTCGTGAGCGCGGAGGGTTTGAAGCATAAAGGCGACAAGGTTCACTTCGATTCACCTTCATTTCGTGAATTGGGGAAGAGATACGCAGAGGCGTTTCTCAAGATGACCCAGAAGCATTGATCCCTTCAGGATCGTGAAGAAGGCGGATTCGCGGCCGTATTGTTGCGCATGCTTCGCCCTATCATTCTTTCTGCCATCGCGGCATTCGCCGCGACTTCCCTTCACGCCGAGTTCAAAGCCGGAGCGGCGGTCATCGACATCACGCCGCCGAAACTCCCCGTTTTGGTGAACGGCGGCATGCTGAGCCGCTATGTGGACAAAATTAACACACGCGTGAATGCGCGGGCCATCGTGGCGACGGATGGAAAAGAACAGATCGCCATCGTGGTGGCGGACAGTTGCATGATGGGTCGCGATCTGCTCGATGAAGCAAAAAAGATGGCTTCAACGAGGACCGGCATCGCGACGGATCACATGCTGATTTCGGCGACGCATGCGCATTCAGCTCCGGCCTCGATGGGTTGCCTCGGAACCGATCCTGATCCGAATTATGTGCCGTTTTTGAAGGAGAAACTCGTTGAGGCCATCGCGGCAGCGCAGGCGGCGATGGTGCCGGCGCGTCTTGGTTTTGCCAAGGCGAATGCGGCGGAGTTCACGGCGCTGCGGCAGTGGATTCGCCGGCCAGATCGCATTGCAGACGATCCGTTCGGCAATAAAACGGTGCGTGCTGCCATGCATGCGGGAGCCAAGTGGGATGAGGCGGTGGGTGAAGCGGGACCGGAAGATCCTGATCTGTCCCTGATCTCGATTCAAACGAAGGATGGCACGCCGCTGGCGGTGCTGGCGAACTTTTCGATGCACTACTTCGGCGACAAGGACATCAGCGCCGACTACTTCGGCCTGTTTTCGGAAGGATTGAAGCAACGCATCGACCCACAGGGCAAGATCGTGGGCATCATGTCGCATGGATGCAGTGGGGACATCTATCGCGTCGATTACACGGTGCCTGCGGAGCAGCGTCCCAAGCCTACGATCGATGAATACACGAACGGACTGCTCGACATCGCCATGAAGGCCTACGCAGGCATCAAGTATGGCGACGAACCGGTGGTCGCGATGGCGGAGCAGCGCATGACCTTGAAGTATCGCGTGCCGGACAAGCAGCGCCTCGAATGGGCGCAGCGCATTGTGGCGGAGATGGGCGATCGTTTGGCGAAGACGCCGACAGAGGTGTATGCGCGTGAGCAGATCATTCTGCATGAACGGCAGCAGACGGAGATCGTGGTGCAGGCGCTGCGCCTCGGTGACATCGGCATCGCCACGACACCGAATGAAACCTATGCGATCACGGGCCTGAAGATCAAAGCGGCGAGCCCCCTGCCCTACAACATGGTCATTGAACTCGCCAACGGCGGCGACGGCTACATCCCGCCGCCGGAAATGCATGCGTGGGGCGGCTACAACACCTGGGCGGCACGTTCGGCAGGTTTGGAAGTGATGGCGGAGGCGAAGATCACCAGCGTGGCCATCGAACTGCTCGAAAAGGTTGCCAACAAGCCACGTCACCAATGGAAACTCAGCGACGGCGTGGCGGCGAAGGCTGTGCTGGCCTTGAAACCGGCCGCCTACTGGCGCTTGAATGAGTTTACCGGGCCACACGCCATTGACGCGAGCGACCACGCACACGACGCAGTGTATGAGAAGGATGTGGCATACTACCTGGAAGGACCGAAGTCCGCAGACTTCTGCGCCAATGGCAACATCAACCGCGCGCCACATCTGGTCGGTGCCAGAATCCGGTCACGCTTTGCAGGTCTCGGCGAACGCTACTCGGTCTCGCTGTGGTTTTGGAACGGCATGCCCAATGATGGCCGCGACACGAGCGGCTGGCTGTTCTCCCGCAGTCATGACCACGGTCTCGGTGTCTTCGGCGATCACCTCGGTGTCGGAGGCAAGAGCAGCCACACGGGCAAACTGATCTTCTTTACCGGCACGGACGCAACAGCCCTCGTAGCTGGTAAAACCGAGATTCCCCGCTGGCAGTGGCAGCATCTGGTGCTCGTGAGGGACAAGGATGCGGTGAGTGCTTACCTCAATGGAACACTCGAATTTCAAACCCGCAGCCTCATTGACCCGTTTGTGCCCTTGGGAGAGTGTTTCTTCGGCGGACGCAGCGACAACGACTCCAATTGGGAGGGACGCCTGGATGAGATTGCGGTGTTTGATCGAGCACTTAATGCAGTCGAGATCGCCAAGCTTGGGGTGAAATGACACGCGCTCTGCTGTTCATTTATACATTCAGGTGCGCCGAACTGTCTCTTGCAACCCCCGTCGCGCTGGCTATCAACGTCACTCCCTGCTTCAAACAGGGCTTCGGGAAACGACCCGGAGACTTTTCATGTCAGAACATAAAAATTCAAACAGTTGGACCCTGGCCTTGGTGGCCTTGGGTGTGGTTTTCGGAGACATCGGCACCAGTCCGCTTTACGCGCTCAAGGAATGCCTAAATCACGCCAAGCCCACGGCGGATGATCCACTCGGAGTGCTGGGACCGCTTTCTCTCATGTTCTGGTCGTTGATCGTGATGGTCTGCTTCAAGTATCTCGGCTTCATCACCAAGGCGACCAATCAGGGAGAAGGCGGTATGTTTGCCCTGCTGACGCTGTTCCGTACCGCCAAAGACTCTTTCAAACCGCAGACCACGGGTGCCATCGTGCTGATCGGCATTTTTGGTGCCTGCCTGCTGTATGGCGACGGCATGATCACGCCGGCCATCTCGGTGCTTTCGGCAGTTGAAGGTCTGGCACTGCTGGATGCCAAACTTGGCACTAGTCTGGCCAATTACGTCGTGCCCATTTCAGGGTTCATCATCTTCGGACTCTTCCTCGTCCAGCGCCATGGCACCGCACGCATTGGCAAAGCCTTTGGCCCCATCATGGTGCTCTGGTTCATCACCTTGGCGGTCCTTGGCATCATCAACATCAGCAGCTATCCCGGCGTGTTTTCGGCGCTGTCGCCTCATCACGGCGTCAATTTTCTCATGCATCACGGCCATGAGAGCTTTGTGCTCATGGGCCTCGTTTTGCTCGCTGTCACTGGCTGTGAAGCCATGTATGCGGACATCGGTCACTTTGGCCGCCCACCGTTGGTGCGCAGTTGGTACTTCATCGTGCTGCCTGCCCTGATGTTAAACTACCTTGGCCAGGGCGCGCTGGTGCTTTCCGACGTCAAAGCCTCGCTGCAGCCCGGTTACCATCACTTCTTCAGTTTGGTGCCCCAGGTGGCCCTCATCCCCGTGATCCTGCTGGCCACCGCCGCCACCATCATTGCCTCACAGGCCATGATCACCGGCGTTTACTCGCTCACGCAGCAGGCGGTGCAGCTCGGTTATCTGCCGCGCTTGAAGATCATCCACACCAATCCTGACGTGCGCGGCCAGATCTACATGCCGCAGGTGAACTACCTCCTCCTGGTGTCCTGCCTCGCACTCGTCTTCCATTTCGAGTCCTCCACCAATCTCGCCGCCGCCTACGGCCTCTCCGTGGCCATGGACATGACCTTCACCAGTGTCCTGTTCTTCCTCGTCGCCCGGTTTGTTTGGAAATGGTCATTCTGGAAGGCCTTCATCCCGCTGGTAATCTTCCTTATCCCTGAAATCGGCTACGTCTCGGGCAGCCTGCTCAAATTCTTTGCCGGGGCCTGGTTCCCGCTGGTCATCGGCCTCAGCATTTGGATCATCATGAAGACCTGGACCGATGGCCGCTCCATTCTCTTTCAGGCCATGCAGCGTGGTCGTCTGCCGGTGCAGTTCCTCGTCGATGAGATCAAGAAAGACCGCATCATCCGCGTGCCCGGCACCGCCGTCTTCATGTCTGCCAGCGCCGATGGTCTCCCGCTGGCCCTGCTGCATCATTTGAAGCACAACAAGGCGCTGCATCAGCAGGTTGTGCTGCTGACAGTGAAATTCGAGGACACGCCCTACGTCGAGACCGCTCGACGTCACGAGATCAGCGAGTACCACGACGAATTCTACCGCGTCCTGCTGCGCTACGGCTTCTCCGAGTCACCCGAAGTCTTCGACGATCTCTGCCAGGCGATGAGTGAGAAGACCAAGGTCAAACGCAACGGCATCACCTTCTACCAAAGCCGCGAAGTGCTCCTCACCAACGGCCCCGGCAAGATGGCGCTGTGGCGCAAGAAACTCTTCGTCATGCTCTCCCGCCTCTCACGCCCTGCCACTGGCTACTTCGAGTTGCCACCTCGGCAGGTCATCGAACTGGGCATTCAGTTGGAGGTATAATCTTGGCGTGGATCTTTTCAGATACGCAGATGCAATGCCAGCACACGGAATGCGCAGACCACTTCATTCCCCGATGCAATACAACGTCTTGGCGGAGCGGAGGAAGAACTGACCGTTGCTGATCCCTGGAGTGGCGCTGTGGTCGGAGGTGTCGCCTTCGATACGGTTGCGGGCAACGAGTTCGAACTTGGGGCCGAGTTTGAGCACGAGAACTTCGCCTCGGCGGGTGACTTGATAAAGATGGCCATTTGAAACGACGGGCGAGGAGTAATCGCCGCCGCCACCACCGCCACGACGTCCGCCGCCACCACCGAAACCGCCCGTGTTGCCACTGGGAGCGCCACCTGATGACTCGATGCGTTCGGTATAAACTTCCGCGCCGGTCTTGGCATCACGGCAGACGGCGAGAGAACTGCTGATCCAGTAGAGGCGACCTTCCCACAGAACAGGCGTGGCGATGCGGGAGCCGTTGGAACCGGTCCAGAGGGTGCGCGTGGCACTGACATCGCCTTTGCCACCGGCTTTGATCGCGAGGGAGCCGCCGCCGCGCTCGCCCATGGTGAAGACCGTGGTGCCGTCGGTGACGACGCTGTTGCAAACGGAGTCGCTTTGCAAACCCGTGGCGTACCAGCGGAGCTTGCCGGTATCGGGATTGAAGCCCCAGACCTCTCCAGGCACGGAGATGACCAACTCGTCGCCATTTTCACCCTTAGCGATAACGGGCGTGCCCCAGGTGCTGGCGAAGCCTTCGGAAGGTGCTTTCCAGAGCTGTTTGCCAGTGTTTTTGTCGAAACCAAACAGCGCCTGGCTTTCGACAACGGCGGGAACGATGAGGACATCACCGTGCAGCATGGGACTGGAAGCAGTGCCCCAGCCTTTGCGGTCCGACCAGTCGCCGACATCGGCCTGCCAGAGTGGTTTGCCATCGAGATCAAAGGCGTGAACGCCAGATCTGCCGAAGAAGGCGAAGACCTTGCTGCCATCCGAGACGGGCGTGTGGCTGGCGTAGCCGTTCTGCGCGAACATGCCGCCGTATTTTTCTTCCGGCTGCTTCGCGGGCACACTGCGATCCCAGAGAATTTTGCCAGTGCTGCGATCCACGCAGATCAAATGACGCTTCAGTGCGGTGATATCGCCCGATTGCTGACCGTCGGTGG
>JAYVIO010000126.1:0-15463 GCA_043770175.1 Verrucomicrobiales bacterium
ATGCTCAGTCCCGCAGGCGCCACGTCCGTATGGAGAAGCGTGGTCTTCTTCAAAACCGGCACCGGGAACGGCAGCACCGTCGTTCCGCAGTCGAGATAGGGCAATCCCGGTCCCGCAACGGCCGGATCCTGCCCCCATGCCGCAGAGATCGTGGCACCGTCGAGCGTGTAGAGCTTCATCGCGGTGCCATCTTTGTCGGGATCATAAACGGTGCGCGATTCCAGAGCACCAATGTCATAATGGGCGTCGTATTTGCCACCCAGCGGATCGGTCAGCGCACCGAGACCATCGCCATTGTAGTCCACATAGACACGGGTCGCTTTGGTCGGCGTCACCCAGACCGGGCTGCCGTTTTGGGTCAGATCACCACTGCCGGGCCCCCAGCCGACGACGGCCTGCGAGGTGAGATTGTCAGACGGCACCATCGAGAAGCCCCAGTCATGCACGTTGTTGGCGGTGGGGTTGGCACCCACGCACACGATGCCGCAGAACTGCTCACCACCGGCCGAAACGAACTTGGCTCCGCTGTTCTTCGCCAGTTGATACTGGTAAACCCCGTTCGCTGGGACCACAAAACTGGCAGCGCCCGCCGAGGTGGTCACGTTCACCGTGATGGCGGCGACGTTCGGATTGTACAAAAAGGCAAAGCTCGCGTTTCCATTCGCCGCCGTGCCGACGGGCGAGTAGGTCGTGTCACTCCACTGGTCGCGTGGATAAAGGGTAAACCGGCGGCTTTCATAGCGCGCACCGATGTCACCGGCGACAAGATGCGCCTGCACGGGCTTCGACGCCACGACGGTCGCCCCCTTCTTGATGCCGCCATTCACGAGGTAGGAAACGCCACGATCCAGGGTGATCGTAGTAGCCGGTGCAACTCCAGCACCATCGGGATCAATCGTGACCGAGGTGCCGTCATCGCGGGCCATGACGAACAGCCCGACGTATTCAAACATCGATGCCGCACTCACATCGTCACCCACCGGTGAGACGTAGCTGGTGCCATAGTCCATGGTGGCGAGGATATCATTCGCACCGGCCAGCACCGTGCCGGGTGTCGTGGCCCAACTTGCGCGGGATACGACGAGTGCCTTGGTCCCGCCAAATCGGTCGCGGCCATCGTAAAAGAGATTGGCCGAGTTGCGCGGCAGCGAAATCTGATTGCGCAGCACGATCACAGAACCGGGCGTGAACGCAGCGGGGTCATTCACGTAGCTTGGAGGAATGCCGTTCGCATTGTTGCCATCGCCCCAGATCTTGGTCGTGGACTGCGCCGGGTTGTTAATATCCACTTCATAGCCGTCCTCCCACTCATCATAATGGATCACCGTCCCTGCGCCGGTAACCACAATGGACACCACCGACTCGATCGTCGTCCCCACCACGCCTGCCGCAGGCTCGATCGAAGTCAGCGACGTCTTCACCTGCGCCTCCGGGAGCGGCACATAAAATTCGTGAATGATGTTCGCCGCAGAAGCAGGGAGCACCCCCAGTAGCCAGATCAAAATGACGATGGAACCCAATGCCTGCCGAAGGAATAAAGTCGGACCCAGATAATGTTTTTTGAGCCCGATGGGCAGTGATTTGGTCATTCGAATAAATTAGTATAAATAGTTATTTCCATATTTTCAATAACATAACTGCATCTTTATTTAGCGATAATTGGCGTGTTATCTGTTTTTTTACGCACTTGTTAAGGTGCCTTCTCCTATGTCTTAACCATCTTTTCTGGTAAGATATGGTTGTAGCTCTGGAATGATGTAGAATGAGTGTGGCGTCATCCCACTCGTTTTTGGGGCGGTTATTCGCCTAATGAGCACCGTTCTGCCGGGCGGGGTGAGTCATGATGACCGACCGAGAGTTCAAGCCGCCCGGCAGCTCTACGACCATGCGTCGCAAGGCGAACTTCAGAGCCTTTACGGCATGCACACCCCATGACGGTATCGTTCCACTGCCGAGAATGCGTTTCGTGGCTGGACACCCCGGGTTTAATGCATGTTCATGGGCAACCCATGATTCTTCCATCCTCCCAGCGCCTGCCATTCCTCGCCGCATTGCTGGCTATGTCAGGAGCATGCGCCCTCGTCTATCAAATGGCCTGGCTGCGGGAGTTTCGCCTCGTCTTCGGCGGTGCCACGCCTGCCACCGCTGCGGTGTTGGCGATCTTCATGGGAGCGATGGGCGCTGGCAGCGCTTTGTTTGGCCGCAGAGCCGAAGCGTCCGGCAATCCCTTGCGGTTGTATGCCTTCATTGAACTCGGTGTTGGTGTCGCGGCATTGCTGACACCGCTGCTATTGGCGGCGGTGCGTTGGCTTTATCTCAGCACAGGCGGCATCGATGCGTTGGGGCAGGTCACCGCCACGCTGCTGCAACTCCTCCTCGCCACTATCGTGCTGGCGCCCCCATGTCTGCTCATGGGCGGCAGTCTGCCAGCGGCCTTCAAATGGGTAGAAACCGATCAAGATCAGCAGCGTGGCAATCTCGGTGTGCTCTATGGCGTGAACACCCTCGGCGCACTCGCAGGCGTGCTGGCGAGCACCTTCTGGCTGCTCGAGCGCTGGGGCATTCGCAGCACCGTCATGACTGCCGCCGTGGTGAATCTGTTCATCGGTGCCGCTGCTTGGTGGGTTGCGCGTGATGCATCGCCAGTGCAGCCGTTGAAATCAACGCCATCGCCGACAGCGGCATCGGGCACTCTGACCACACGCTTCATCTATCTCGCCGCCGGCATCACCGGCTTCACGTTTTTCCTCAGCGAACTCGTCTGGTTTCGGCTGCTTGCGCCATTGCTCGGTAGTTCCGTGTATGGCTTCGGCTTGATCCTCGCACTCGCACTCACGGGCATCGGTCTCGGTGGACTCTTGTATCGCGTGATCTGGGCTTCACGCACTGGTGCGGTCACTTTATCAGCGCTGGCACGGGTGGCGGCATGGCAGGCCTTGTTTCTCGCACTGCCGTGGGCCTTGGGAGATCGCATTGCGGTCTTCGCCGTTGATGTGAATCAACTGCGCTCTCTCGGTTTGTATGGTCAGGTCGTTGGCTGGACCTTAATCTCCAGCCTGCTCGTGCTTGGGCCGTCCATTCTCGCCGGTGTGCAGTTTCCATTGCTCGTGGGCTTGTTAGGCACGGGCAATCGCGATGCGGGTCGCCACGTCGGCTACGCGTATGCCGCGAACACGCTCGGTGCCATCACCGGTTCGCTCGCTGGCGGCTTTCTGCTGCTGCCATGGCTCACCGCACTCGGCGCATGGCGGTTGGTGATGCTGCTGACGCTGCTGCTCAGTCTTGGCGCAGCGCTGCTGGGTGCCAAATCAACCGCATGGCGCGTCTGGCCCGTCATCGTCGTGTTATGGCTCAGCGCTGGCTGTCTCATCCTCGCATCCGCAGGTCCCACCGCTGCATGGCGACACAAACCCATCGGTTATGGCCGTGTGGAAGCGCTGCCGACTTCCATCAATGGCCTGCGCGGCTGGTTGAATGCCAGTCGCTGGAAAATCGCGCATGAATTTGAAGGCCGCGAAGCCAGCGTGGCCGCGGTCGCCAGCGATGATGGTTACTGTCTTTACGTGAACGGCAAATCCGACGGCTCCGCCTTTGGCGATGCCGACACTCAGGTCATGCAGGGCTTGGTGCCAGCGATGCTGCATCCAGCGCCACACAACGCCTTCATCGTCGGCCTCGGCACCGGCACCACCGCCGGCTGGGTCGCCGATGTGCCGGGCATGGAGCGGGTAGATGTGTTAGAACTGGAGACTGGCATGTCCATCCTCGCCCGTGATCACTTCGCCCCCGTGAACCGCAATGTGATGGCCAAGGCGAATGTGCATCTCATCGCTGGTGATGCACGTGAGGCCTTGCTCGCAGCTGGAAACAGCTACGACTTGATCATTTCTGAGCCTTCCAATCCATATCGTGCCGGTGTGTCCACTCTGTTCACGCAGGAGTTCTATGCGGCGGCCAAAGCGCGGCTCAAAGAAAGTGGACTCTTCGCGCAATGGGTGCAAGGCTACGAAGTCGATGCGCACGCCATCCGCCAGGTCTATGCCACGCTCACCGCTGTGTTTCCTCATGTGGAAACCTGGATCTCCGGCCCCAACGACCTCCTGTTCATAGGTCATCTGACGCCACCGGCTTACACGCTCGAACAACTCCGTACCCGCATCACCCAGCCGCCGTATGCCGAAGCGCTGAAGCGGGTCTGGCTCACAAGTTCCGTCGAAGGCGTGCTCGCGCATCATCTCGCCTCACCAGCCTTTGCCCGCAGCCTGCTGCAAACCACACCTGCGCACATCAACACCGATGATCGCAACCTGCTGGAATACGGTTTCGCCCGCGCTCTCTCCAAAGACAATCAATTCGAAACCACCCAGGTGCTATCCATGGCGATCGCGGCAGAGACCGATGTTCCCGCGCATCTCGTTTCTCAGATCGACCGAACTCGGCTCACCTACGAGCGCCTGCGCATGCTGGCCGCCGATGGCTCCACGTTCTCGATCCCATCCGATCTCGAAGGCGATGACCAACGACGTGCCGAAGCGCTCGTCGCGTTTGCCAGAGGCAATCATGAAGGCGTCCTCGCTTCATGGACTGGCACTCCCTCCAGTCCGTTTGAGCACTTGATGCTGCTGGATTCGACCGCTCACGCTGGCACAGCGGAAGCCATGCCGCCCCTTCTCGCAGCCGTCCGCACCGACTGGCCCGCCGATGCTCAATTCGCCGCCGCGCTGTCCGCCTTTCGACACGAATCCTACGACGATGCCTCCAGCCATTTGCTCGGCGGCTTCAAAGCACTGCGTCAGCAGGTCTGGGTGCGTCTTCCATCGGTGCAAACGGCCCTGTCGCTTGTTCCGCCCTTGGTGGCAGCCAATCGCGACCTCGCTGCACCTTTCATGGAACTCCTGCGCCATTCGTTTCCCGGTGGACTCGCCGACCCGACCCGCATGAACACGCTGGTCGAGATCATCCCGCTGCTCTCGCCTGCGCATCAACTCGAAGTGCTGGCCATGTTTGAACCCAACCCGCCGTGGCAGCGCCAGTTCCTGGAGTTCCGCCTCAAAACCTATCGCGCGTCGTCTCATCCGCGCGTGCTGCAAGCCGAACACGATTTGCAGGAATTTCTGCGCCACGCCGACCGCCGCTTGGATGATCCCGCCACGGATGTTCGTTAAAAGCGCATGTTCACCACTCTCTGCGTGATCCTGGCGGCTGCGGCGGCTGAACCGTTGCCGAACACAAAGATCGAAGCGTTGCCAAAAATCGCCTCATTAGCATCCGACACGCCTGCGAAGTCCGAACTCGGCCGCCTGCTGTTCTTTGATCCCATCCTCTCCGCCACGCACGATGTCGCCTGCGCCACCTGCCATCACCCGCAGCACGGCTGGGGTGATGCAAGGCCGACGCCGCTAGGTGTACATGCGAGCGGTCTCGGACCTGAGCGCAAACTCGCCAAAGGTGCCGAATTCCTCCCGCTGACACGAAACTCACCATCCATCCTCAATACAGCCTTCAATGGCATCGAATCCGACAAGCCCTTTGATCCTGCCAAATCGCCGATGTTCTGGGACAATCGCGTGCAGAGCCTCGAAGCGCAGTCTTTGGCACCGATTCGCCAACGAGAGGAAATGCGCGACGATGTGTGCAGCGAAGCCGAGGCCGTTCCCGCGATGGTGGCGCGTCTGCAAGCCATTCCCGAGTATGTGAAGCTCTTCGGAACCGAAATCACCAGCGAACGCGTCTCTCAGGCCATCGCCGCGTATGAACGCACACTCATCACGCCCGGTTCACCCTTTGACCGCTTCATGCGCGGTGACAAAACCGCCATGACCGCCGAACAGCAGCACGGCATGGAAGTTTTCCATCGTGCAGGTTGCTCGCTCTGTCACAACGGCCCGATGCTCTCCGACTTCAAGCTCCACGCCATCGGCGTTACCGATTCCAGCACCACTCGCCACGAGTTCCGCACGCCGACGCTGCGCAATCTGAAACACACCGCGCCCTACATGCACCACGGCGGCACGCTCACCCTCGATGAAGTGCTGCTCTTTTATGACCGCCTCATGGATCAAGCCGCCGAAACCTTCGAAGGCGGCGACACCTCTCTCCCCCCGCTTGATCCGCTGCTGCGGAAGATGAACATGCTTCCCGAGGATCACGCGCCGCTGAAAGCCTTCCTCGAAACCCTGAACAGCGACGATTACGACAAATCCGTGCCGAAACGTGTGCCCAGCGGCCTGCCCGTTCCCAACAGCACGCATAACCATTAACCCATAACGAAAACAGCACAGCCGGGCAGGCTGTGCTGTTGAATCCAATGGCCGGAAAAACCGGCCATCAAAGCTGTTGCGACCTAGCGCTTGGCCTTCTTCTCCTGCTTCGCGAGCTTCTTTTCCTTCATGGTCTTGAGCGGCGCTTTCTTTTTCTCTTTCTTGGCGTCTTGGGCTTTCATAGTCAGATGGTGTTGTTGGGTTTACCGTCGGCAGCTGACGGCATGCGCTGGTTTTAGCGTGAGTTTGGAAAATGGGCAATCGCAATGATGCGTTGTGTGGTGGGACGCGTTGTCCTCAACGCGCCGTCATGGGTAGGGCGCTCGCTCCCGCAAGCGCCGTCGTTCGCAGGCCGCTGGGCTTCGTTCTCGCCATGGAACACTCGCACATCTCTCGTCCTCACGGCGGCGGATGGAGGACCATCCGCCCTACCCCGCGCGGCCAGGTAGGGCGCTTGCTCCCGCAAGCGCCGTCGTTCGCAGGCCGCAGAGCTCCGTTCACGCCATGGAACACTCGTACATCTCTCGTCCTCCCGACGGCGGATGGGGACCATCCGCCCTACCCGCCGATCACCAAACCGTCGGAAGACCAGCGGAGCTGATGCGGCCAGTCTTCAGGACGGGTGCACAGGTTCTTCCTCACCGGATTGTGCCGGATGTAGTGATGCTTGGCGTTCTCTTCCTGAGCATTGCGCAGGCGATGATCAAAGAAACCATCCTGCCAGTCGATGCCGAGTTGCCTCGCGGTGTAGCGCTTCCAGTGCTTGAACAGTTCAGCCATCACGACATCGCGCGGAAAACTCAGGATGGCGTGGAAATGATCCGGCATGAGCAGCCACAGAGTGATGTGCCACTTGCGCTGATCGTGATAAAACCGTGCGGCATCAAGCAGCGCGTTGGCAGTTTGCGGCTGGGTGAGCTGTTCGCGACCACGCTCCGCGCAGTTCACGGTGATGAAGAAAAGCGAGCCATCCTCAACCCAATGCGGCACATCGTGATGCAGGCGTTTGCGGTTTGGCAGATCGTCGTCTGGCATGCGCGACGATGTGGTAGGGCACTTGCTCCCGCAAGCGCCGTCGTGCGCGCGCAGAAGAGCTACGATCTCGCCAAAGGATATTCGCGCATCACGTGGCCCAACGACGGCGAGCGGGGGACAGCCCGCCCGACCCTGTGCGGCGGCACCCGGTAGGGCGCTTGCTCCCGCAAGCGCCGTCATGCGCGAGCCGAGGAGCTACGATCTCGCCAAAGGATATTCGCATATCTCGTGGCCCAGCGGCGGCGGATGGAGGACCATCCGCCCTACCCTACCCACCGAACGTCCATGCCAGAATGCGACTCTTCTTCTGCCCCTGTGCCATGTCGATGATCTTCACCTCACTCGCCTTGACCTGCCGCAGTGTCTTTTCGAGACGCGGCAGATGCTCGCTTTTGGAAACCAACGTCGTGAACCAGCCGCAGCGATCTGCAAAGGCCACGCTTTCCTCGATCATGCGGCGGATGAAGGCCAGTTCGCCGCCTTCGCACCACAACTCGCCAGCTTTACCACCAAAGTTCAGCACGTCCTTCTTCTCGCCAAGATTGCGCAGCTTGCGGTGCGTGCCAGCCGCTGCTTCCGCTGCGGAGGCATGAAACGGCGGATTGCACATCGTCAGATCAAAGCGTTCGCCGGGCTGGATGATGCCTTGAAAGCACTTCATCGCCGACTTTTGCAGCCGGCACTCGATCAAACCCGCAACGCTCGAATTTGCGGCGACGATCTTCTTCGCCCAACGCAGTGCCACGGGATCGACCTCCGTGCCGGCGAAGCTCCAGCCATACTCGCTCGCGCCAATCAGCGGGTAGATGCAGTTCGCGCTCGTGCCAATGTCGAGCACGCGCACGTCGGAGCCACGCCGCAGTGAAATCAGATCCGCCAGATGATGGATGTAATCGCTGCGCCCCGGAATCGGCGGGCAGAGATAACCCGGCGGGATGTCCCAGTGCTGCAAACCATAAGCGTGCTTCAGCAAAGCCTGATTGAGGGCCTTCACCGCCTGCGGATCGGCGTAGTCGATGCTGTCATCGCCATGCGCATTCGCTTTCACAAACGCTGCCAACGTCGGGCTGCACGCGATGAGCTGTGGAAAGTCGTAGCGCGTGCGGAATCGGTTTCGAGGGTGCAGACCGTCCTTGGTTGTCGCCGTCATCGTTTCCCACCTCCCGGCGGTGTGCGGTCATCGCCGAAGTATTTCTCGCTGCGGTAGCGCAGCCACACACGCAGCACCTGCGGCACCTTCTCGCGTTCCGCCTCGCTCAGTGACTCATAGAGCACCATCGCCTTGTCGCGCTCGCCCCGACAGGCGCGGTTGTTGTGCGCCTCCCAGTAGCTCCGCGCCACACGGATGCGCCGGCACACCTCTTTGACGAGAGCGGCGCCGACGAGCGGCTTGGCGTTTGCTTTCTTTTTCGCGGGCATGGATGTGGATGATGTGTTCGGAGTCCCGCCTTCAGGCGGAGAAGTGTGGTTCGAGCGAGGCGTGTGCAGATTAGAGAAGATGGGCTTCGAAGAAAGTTTTTCCGGCTAAAGCCGGGACTCCGAACGAGCGCACCGGCATTTCATATTGCCTCGCCGCCCGCCTTTCGAGTAAACAGTCAGCATGTGTACGCGCCTGTCGGTTTTGACCCTGTTCTTCGTCAGCGTCAGCTTTTGGCCGGGAGCCAGGGCTCAGGATTCCGCGAACAAGGTGGTCGTGACGATCACGACCGTGAAGGAAAGCGACTGGCAGCGCGAAATGGCCAACGTCACGAGCAAAACGGCGCTGCGATCACGCTTGCAGGCACGGACGCTGGTGGAGTTGACCGGGGAGCTGAAGGACAGCGGGGAAACCGTACTGCGAGCCGGGCAGGAGCGCGGCATTGTCACGCAATGGGACTTTGCGGAGAACAGCAATGACATCGTCGCGAAGAAGACGATCCAGGAACTCATCGGCACCGAAGTGCGCCTGAAGAAAGTGCCGCCCACGCCAGATGCCAACGAACCACGGCTGGGCATCACCTTGACGCATGATCTCCAGCCGCCGCAGTTGCAGTCGATGACCTATGCCACGGCGGCGACGGGCGCGGAGCGTGACAAGCTCAGCGTGACGGCACCCCGTTTCGACCGTTTGCGCTGGCAGGGCGAGGTGCTGCCGTCGAAGGACGAGCGCTTGCTCACCAGTTTCCTGCCTGCGGGCGATGCCGACACGCGGATCGCCGTGTTTATTCAAGGTGGTGGTGACAGCAGTCCGGCGTCGGCGCTGGAGATCCGGCAGACGATTTATCGCGTGCCTGAGATGGCCATGCTCGAGTGGCTGCTGGATGGCTCGCCGAGCGATGCGGCGTTGGTGAAGCGATTGCAGGATGCCGTGACCACCGGACGCGCCAGCGTCATCTCCAGTCTGACCAGTACTGCGAAGCCTGATGAACTCACGTTGGCACAAGCCGGACCGGAATACTGGCTGCCTCAGGAGATGGACCCGAACTATGACCTGCTATACCAACTGCCCGCCTCTTTTAAAACGGCGTTGGCAGGCACCCACCTTGAGTTTCGCGCCAACAACAGCGAGGCCGTGTGGAACAGCGTCTTCGCACCGCGCGCTCCGCTCGCGGTGAAGTGGCCCACCTCATGGCTGCGTGTGTATGATCACGAGACTCACAAGCCCACCGGCAAGGCCGTTCACGGCTAAATGGACTGGTATGACCGTTTTGAGCATAAGATCATCGCGGAGTTCGCTTTCCGCGATGATTCACCGCATCTCGTCGCCATGCTGCCACCGGCGGATCAGACCTGGGGCGCGGAGCGCCAAGGACGCTGGCTGGATGTCACCGTGGCGCAGCGCGTCTCGGACCAGGACACTCCGCCCAAGACGCCGGAGCCAGTCCTTCCACCAGAGCGTCTGCTGGTCCTCGGCATCGCTGTCGATAACGTGACGGCCCAGACCCTGCTCGGCACGCGTCCACAGGATGAAATGCTTATGCGCGTATTGGTGGTACGGGCGAAGCTTGGCAAGGCTCGTGTGGTGACATGCCTGCTGTCGGCCAACGAAAAAGCAGGCGTCAGGCGTTCGCTCCTCAGCGCACGCTGGCATGCCTACCCCACGGAGATGCCCAGCATTCCTTCCGCTTGGGAGGAACGGCCCGTCGGCACGAGCTTTGAAAACGAGGGCGCGGACTTCGCGCTCACCCAGGATCTGGCGCCGCCTGCACGCACCGAGTGGAAACTCGCGCGCGATGTGCCCGAGGCCATCATGTGGGAGCCGCGTTTTCGGAAACTGTCCATCCATAGCGCCGCCGCCGGCTTCGCCTTTCCTGGCACGCATCTGTGTGCGGTCACCGACATTCCCGCCGTTTTGTCCGGCGGCGATCTGCCGGAGCATGAAACCGTGTTCCTTTTCACCCATCGGCCTGCCGACGGCACCACGCCCGCGAAGAAAACCACGCCACCCGATTTCGAGGTCGAAGCCCTGATCTTCGAGATCCCAGCGAGCGATGCCGATGACTGGCAGGCGTTGACGACCGATGATTTCACCGCCTTCACCCACCAGCGCCTCAAGCAGGGCACCGCCAAACTTCAGTCGCACACCCTGCTGCGCGTGCAGGCCGGAACCCGTGGCAACCTGCAAGTGGCAGAGGAGTACATGACCGCCACCGAGTTCGATCCCCCGGAAGCCGAGGGCCCCTTCCGCATGCGCCCCACCGCGCTGGAGACACTCCCCGTCGGCCTGCATTTCGAGGTCGAGGTGGCCGAGGAATCCGGCCACAGCGCCAGTCTGAGCATCAATCTCAAGCACTCCACCACCAAACCCATCGAACCCGGCCTGGAGGAGACCCTCAAAATCGCCGCCAGCGGCAAGGAAGACTATCCCGGCGCGAAACACGAGTTCGAAGAATGGACCGGCGACGCCCTCCGCTCCCCTCCCGGCACCGTCCACTGCCTCGGTGTGTCAATTCCACCCGGCGGTGGCGTTGTCAGCACGCGTGTCGCGTTTATTCGCGTGCGACCGGCCCGGTAAAACCATTCCTGCATTACCCAGTTCATGAGAAGGGTAAAAGCACGCCACCTTGCCAGCTTGAATTTTAACCCGGGAGTCCGAGCTTGCTTGCAACCAAGCCCTGACTGGGCGTAAAATGTCGCCAGACGGATGAGCAGTGAACCAAAAATCGAATTTATCCTGCGGGACAGGGTGGACGGGGTGGAAATCACTCCTTCCACCATCGGTTTTGCGCGATTCAATGATTTTAACCAGCAGGTCGAAGACTTTATTGCCGGCTCGGAAAAGCTGAAACTGGATGAAGTCCATGTTGGTATCGAAAAAGGGTCATACAAGCTCATCACCCTGCTTCCCTTTACCGTGCTGGCGGCGCTGGAACCAGACCTTCATAGCCTACAACGGCAGGATTCGCTGGGTGAAATTGACCCGAAGCGGGCGGAGGTGATTTCCAAGTGGCAAACGCGCAGCAAAAGTAATCCGGATTTGCATATTTTGATCAGACCTGTGGGTGTGAATGCGGAGTCTATCGAACTTAGCAGTGCCACGGATTTTCGGATGGGAGAAATCGTGCCATGGGTCAAGGTGGAGAAATATCTCTTTGGCACGGTGCTGGACATGGGCGGGGTGCAAAAAGCCAATGTGCATATCCGGCTGGATGACAGCGGCCAGATCGTCCGAATCGGATCAAATCAGGGCTACTTAAAGAACCAGACAGAGAATCGCCTCTACAAGAAAGTGCTGGCGCGTGTGGAGGCTGATCAACACTACCGAACTGGCCAATGGCGCAATTTGCGTTTGCTATCCTTTGAGGATTACGAGCAGAAGTACGATGCTGAAGCGCTAGATCGCTTCATTGAATCTGGAACTCGGGCATGGAAAGACGTGCCAGATGCGGCGGGATGGGTTCGTGAGCTCAGAGGAGGATCTGCGTAATGGCTGCGGGTGTAGTTCTGGATACGAGTTTCCTGATTACTCTGGCGGATGCGACCAGAGCCCATCACGATGCTGCCCGAAGTTACTGGCAGCACTTCACCGAGCATGGGCTGCCGATTTATTTACCGACCATTGTTGTCTCCGAGTTTTGCATTCGGCAGGAGATACCACCGGATATTTTGCGCGCCTGTGTGGTGCTTCCCTTCAACTGGGATGATGCCATGAAAGCAGCACAATTGGATTTTCCCCGGTTCAATCGGGAAGGCGAATCACGTGATGCGCTCAAAGATGACGTAAAAATCATCGCACAGACCATCATAAAAGATGCTGCCATGGTGATCACTGATGACACGCGGACCTTCTTCAAGTTCGCGCAGCAATTGGTCCAAGCTAGCACCGCTACATTCCGTCCTATAAAGCTCGAAGACGGCTTCGATCTGGCGTTCCTCAATGGAGGACAGCGGGAACTCTTGCTAGAAGCCGAATCGGATGATGAACTCGATGCATAAGCCGGTCATCGCCCGATGAGGAGAAGAAGACAAAGGAAGGCCCTCACGACTGGATGCGTAGTTCCTGCATGCCGCTCCGCTCCTTGCTGCTTGTTGTCCTGCTCACCCACCCAGTCCTCGCCCAAACCGGCACGGTTCCGGCCGATCGTCCCCGATCACGTCCTCCGTCAGCGCTGACCGGCTGGGCGGATTGGGAGAAGGGCGAGGCATTGCTGAAGCACATCCAGGTGCCACCTGCGCCGGTGCTTTCGGCGGAAGACGAAGCGAAGACCTTCAAACTCGCGCCGGGGTATCGCGCGGAACTGGTGGCGTGTGAGCCGATGGTGCAGTGCCCGATCTTCTTTGAGTTCGATCCCGAAGGGCGCATCTGGGTGGTGGAGTATCAGGGCTACATGCGGGATGTGCAGGGCAGCGGCGAAGGCGATCCGATCTGCCGCGTGGTGGTGCTGGAGGACACGGATGGCGATGGCAAGGCGGACAAGAGCACGGTGTTTCTCGACAAGCTCATCATGCCGCGCAGCTTCGCCTTCGTGAAGGGCGGCATCCTGCTCCAGGAGCCGCCGAAGCTGTGGTTCTGCGAGGACAAGGATGGTGATCTGCGCTGTGACCAGCGCACCGAAGTCGGCACGATGGGCGTGGGTGGGAATCCGCAGCACACGGCGAATGGCTTGCGCCGAGGCATCGACAACTGGCTGCACTGCGCGGACTGGCCGCATCGCTATCAGTGGAAGGACGGCAAACTGATCGACGAACCGACGTTGCATCGCGGGCAGTTCGGCGTGAGCTTCGATGAAACGGGCCGCTTCATCTCCTGCTACGAAAACAGCGCCATGCACATAGACCTGATCCCGGCGGAGGCGATCCTGCGGCATCCGAACCTGGCCAAACTCGCGCAACGCGGCGGTCGCGGGAGTTTCGGTGTGAATGTGAACGTGGCGAAGGATGCGCAAGAGGTTTTCCCCATCCGTGTGACACCCGCAGTGACGCTCGGCGCACTGGAACTGCGCGATGATGGCCGCCTGCGCACCTACACCATCGTGTCCGGCACCTGCTTCTACGATGGCGACCAATTCCCGCCGGAGATGCACGGCAATGTGTTCGTGCCGGACTCAGCTGGGCATCTCGTCGGCACGCTAAAGATGAGCGGCGGCATCGCCCCGCAAGCGACGCGCTTCTTCCCACCGGAGCAAGAATTGATCGCCAGCACGGATGAGCGCTTCCGCCCCGTGAATGCCCGCGTGGGACCGGATGGTGCGCTTTACCTCGCCGACATGTATCACGGCATCATCGAGCACGTCATCTTCATCGTGCCGTGGCTGACGAAGCAGATCGAGCAGCGCAAACTCTACGAAGGCAACGACCACGGCCGCATCTGGCGGATCGTGCATGAGCGGAGGGCGGAGGGCAAAGAGCGTAGAGTCGGAATGGAGAAATGGAGTGATGGAGAGTTGGTGGAAGCGCTCGGACATCCGAATGGGTGGCAGCGAAACACGGCGCAGCGGTTACTGGTGGAACGTGATGGTGAAGAGGTGGTGCCGCTGCTGGAGAAAGTGATTCAAAAGGTGAATCCACCGGCCATGCAGATGTTGCATGCGCTTTGGACACTGGATGGTCTGAAGGTTTTGAAGGAAGAGCACCTCGTCATGGCCGTCATTCATGACGATGCGCGAGTGCGGGCGGCGGTGGCCCGCTTCAGCAAAGGACGGCTCTATTCCTTGTTGAACCAAGATGAAGATCCTCTCGTGAAGCTTCACGCCGCGCTGGCGATCAGCGCGAAGGGGGATCGCAAGACGCTGCCGCTGCTGGCTGATTATTTGACGAATCATGAGGGTGATCTGAATCGCATCGCGGTGATGACGGGTCTGCATGGATTGGAAACCGCCATGCTGGATCTGCTGCTGAAGCGGGAGGGTTGGCAAAAGGAGTCGGCGCATCGCCGCGAGACGCTGCGATTGCTCTCACAGCTCATCTGCATGGACGATCTGCATGGCGAGGTGGTGGCAAAAATTGAAGAAACTTCGACGTGGCAGCGAGAGGCGCTGGTGGATGGCTTCTTGGCGACGCAGCCGAATGATCCACGGCAGATCAAACCAGTGACGGTGGTGGGTGAACCACGATTTCTCAGCGAACTGGCCGCGAATCGCGAGATCGCCGCACGTGAGCGGGTGCAGCGGCTGCGCATGTGCCTGACGTGGCCGGGCGCAGAACAAATGGTGACTTCCACACGGAAGCAGCCGCTCAGCGCTGCCGCGCAGAAGCAGATCGAGCGTGGAGCGGCGGTGTATCAAACGGTGTGCGGACTTTGCCATCAGCCGACGGGCTACGGCATCCCCAACGTGGCACCGCCGCTCGCGGAGAGCGAGTGGGCGACGGGAGAGCCGGAGCGGCTGATCCGCATCGCGCTGCACGGCTTGTATGGCGAGATCGAGGTGAACCGACAGAAGTGGAACCTTGCCATGCCCGGCCAGGGCGCGAATCCAGCGCTGGATGATGCGAAGCTGGCTGATGTGCTCAGTTATGTGCGCAATGCCTGGGGCAATGAAGCGAGTGTCATTGAATTCACTCAAGTGGCGCTGGTGCGTGAGCAGACGAAGACGCGCAAGATGCCGTGGACGGCGGACACGCTGATGCAGCTTGATGTGAAAGGCGGCAACGCCATTCAAGCCGATGCGGATGGCACGCTGCTGCTCCCGGCGAGCGCGGCGAAGACGTATGGGCAGAAGCTGGCATATCGTCCGTCACTGAATGTGCTG